>NZ_JAPDPE010000100.1 GCF_026283955.1 Dyella silvatica
TGTTGCCGCATGCGACGGTGTTGCTGATCGCCGCCCTGTTGCTGGGTGTGCTGGCGGTGGCCGCGCTGCCGTTCTTTGGAGCGTCGTTGCTGCCGGAATTTCGCGAAGGCCATTTCGTGCTGCAAGTCACTGGCCCGTCGGGCACCTCGATTGCCGAGATGGATCGCCTGGGCGAACGCATCAGCAGCGATGTGCTGGCGGTTCCTGGGGTCGCCAGCGTGTCGCAACAGGTGGGGCGTGCGGAGATGGTGCAAGACACCTGGCCGCCCAATCGCAGCGAGTTTCACGTCGAGTTGAAACCCGGCCTGCCGGCGCGCGAAGAAATACGTATTGAAAAAGCGCTTAAAGACACCTTGGAGGCGTATCCCGGCATCAGTGCCGAAGTCGTCACCTTTCTTGGCGATCGCATCGGCGAATCCTTGTCGGGCGAAACCGCGCCCGTGTCGGTAAGCATTTACGGCAGCGATCTGGACACGCTCGACCGGCTTGCCGACCAGATCAAGCCGGTGCTGCAGCAAGTGCCGGGTTCCGGCAGCGTGCGGCTTTCCACCGAACCTTCCGTGCCGACCATGCGCATCACGCCCAACGCAGATCGCATGGCCGCTTATGGGTTGCGCATGAGTGATGTGCTGGACACCATCGCCGCGGCGCATCAAGGCGTGGTTGCCGGCCAGGTGTTCGACGGTGTGCAGCCGATCTCTGTGCGCGTGTCGGTGGATGCCGCCACCCAGCAAGATCCGGAGACGGTCGGTGCGCTGCTCTTGCGCAATGCCGCTGGTCGCAGCGTGCCGTTGTCCGAGGTGGCCGATAACGATCTGGTCGACGGCCGGGCCAGCGTGCTGCATGAAGGTGGTCGGCGCCGGCTCGTATTGGGGGTGACCCCGACCTCGACGGACATCGTGGGCTTTGTCGCGCAAGCGCAGGCGGCCCTGGCCAAGGGCGTCAAGCTGCCCGCGGGCTATTACGTCGAGTTCAGCGGCGCCGCCGAGGGTGCCGTGCAGGCTCAACATGATCTGCTCTTGCATGGTGGTTTGGCGGCGGTCGGCATTATTGCGTTGTTGCTGATGGCCTTTCCCGATCGCCGCAGCGTGGCGTTGATTCTCGCCAACGTGCCTTTTGCCATGGTCGGCGGGGTCATCGCTGCCGCGATCACCGGTGGCGTGTTGTCGATTGGTGCGCTGGTCGGCTTCGTCACCTTGTTCGGTATTTCGGCGCGCAACACCATCATGCTGATTTCCCATTACGAGCACTTGGTCGAGGAGGAGGGCGTGCATTGGAGCCGCTTCACCGTGTTGCGCGGTGCGCGCGAGCGGTTGACGCCGATCCTGATGACCGCCTTGGTCACCGCGCTTGGCTTGTTGCCGCTGGCCTTGGGCAATGGTGAAGCCGGACGCGAGGTGGAGGGCCCGATGGCGATCGTGATTCTCGGCGGCCTGGCCAGTTCGACCTTGCTCAACCTGTTGGTGATGCCGGTATTGGCCGGGCGTTATTTGCGCTTCACGCGGGTTCGCAAGCCGGCGTGATACGGTGCCGGCCGCATCCCATGATCAAGCCGCGCCTTTCCCTGTCACGTTGGCGGTGACACGATAAGGCCTCGTTCGACATGGCTGTGTGTGAATCTTCTTTTAATTGTCGTGACTCAACCTGGAGGAGAAATCGATGAACAAGCGTTTTGGATGGGCCGTTTTATTGGTGCTGGCGTCGCCGCTGGCTGCGCATGCGTCCTGCGCCGATGTGTCGGCCAGCATCGATGCCAAGATCAAGGCCAACGGTGTCTCGGGCTACACCCTCAACGTCGTGCCGGCCGATCAGGCTGATGCAGCGGGCAAGGTGGTCGGGCAGTGCGAAGGCGACAAAAAAATCGTCTATGCCCGTGGCGCGGCGGGCGCGGGCGATAGCTCGAGCGCGGCCGCTGCCCCGCCGGCGCACAAGCGTCACGCGAAGAAAGACGCCGACGACGCCAAGGCGGCAGAGCCGGCCGCGGCATCGTCCAGCGGCCACTGAGTTATCCGGCCCGCTCCCGCTCGGGGGCGGGCGCTTCGCCGTACCGGGTTATCGGCTTGGCAAGGTGCCTGCTGATTTGGGCCGCGCTTGTCGCCAACCAGCTCAGCGCACGGGCTTGGCCAGACGCAACAGATCCGCGCCATAGCCGCTGGCTTCGTATAACGCCCGCGCCCGCTCATTGCCGGGGAATACCGCCAGGGTGACCAATTGGCAGCGATGCTCGCGCGCCCAGGTTTCGGCGTGCTCAAGCAATGCCCGGCCGACGCCTTGACCTTCGTAGGTCGGGGTGACGGCAAGATCCGAGATATGGCAATTGTTGTAGCCGGTAAAGTAATCCTGGGTCTTTTGCAGATGGATGAAACCCACCGGCTTGCCTTCGTCACTTTCGGCCACGAACAGAAAACTGTTGACCGGCTGGTCTTCCAGATGGCGCGACAAATCGTTGCGAATACCCTCTATGCATTCGTGCCGCTTGCGCCATGGCGGCAGGGTGAAATTTACAAAGCGAGGGACCAGGCCCAGGATGAAATCGTCATCGTCTTCGGCCATGCTGTCGCTCATGCGCTTGCTAGTCGTCAGTAGGTAGCGGTAATACCGGTTCTACACCCGCAGCGCCGCCCTATGGAAGTACCTAAAGATGACCATGACGCCGTGATATCGCACAGGCACCCGGTGACACGGGGTACCTGTGCGGTGGTTCAAGCGGTTTGAGCGATCAGCTGCCGTCTCGCCCAGCGACCACCGGCAGAGCGATATAGCTGGCGTGCCCGGGGGCCTGATAAATGCGCTGGGTCGCCTTGCGATAGTCGCCCGGTTTAGCCCAGAAGATATTCGGCACGAAGGTTTGGGGGTTGCGGTCGTACAGCGGGAACCAGCTGGACTGCACCTGCACCATGATGCGGTGGCCGGGCAGAAACATATGATTGGCCGCGGGCAGGGCGAACTGATACAGCAGCGGCTGGTCAGCGGCAATGGGTTGCGGGGTGGCGAAACCTTCGCGATAGCGGCCGCGGAAAATATCCATCGCCACGGCAAGTTGATAGCCGCCCATCGCCGGCTGCTCGGCGACTTGGTCGGGATAGATATCGATCAGCTTCACCACCCAGTCACTGTCGCTGCCGCTGGTCGAGGCAACCAGATGCACCTCGGGGGCGCCGCTGATAGTCAGCGGGCTGGTCAATACATCGGAGGTGTAGCTAAGCACGTCGGTGCGACCGGAGGCTTCGCGCTGGTCGTCCACCAGCCATTGCGCCCAGGTCAGTCCGTTGTCGTAGCCGACCGGCTGGATCGGGCGGGCGCGGAACGGTACTGGTTTGGCCGGATCGGAAACGTATTCGGCATAGGCTTCGCCCGTACTGGGTGCGGTGAAGCCGAGTTTTTGCCCGGGCTGCAGGTACAGCGCACGGCTTTTCGTGGCGCAGCCGGTGTCGCAGGCTTGCGGCCAGCGATTCAAGCGGCGCCATTGATTGCTGCCGGTTTCAAACGCGGTGACCGCAGCGAGTTCTGCTTTTGGCGCACCGTCTTTTAGGTATTGCGCCAGGAACGGTCGCAGCATGTGTTCGCGAAAGTATTTCGAGGTATCGCTGCCGAAGCGGATCTGGCCGAGTGAGCTGCCCTCGTCGATTTCCTGGCCGTGATGCCAGGGGCCCAGCACCAGTTTTACTTTGTCGCCGCCCTGGTCTTTCGGCTTGATCGCCCGGTATACCGCCAGGTCGCCGTAAATATCTTCTTGATCCCACAAGCTGTGCACCAGCATCACCGGTACCTTTAATGGCTGCGCAGCCAGCAGTTTGTCGACCGCCTGCTCGCTCCAGAATGTGTCATAGGCCGGGTGTGCCAGTACCTTGTTCCAGAAGCCGATCTGCTGCATGCCGTATTGCTGGGCCAGTGCCCCGGCCGACCCGGCTTGCAAAAACAAATCGTAGTCGTCGTGGTAATTAGTGCCCCATTTGAAGCTGTTATCGCGGCTGGCGACCTGCTCGTAGATATAGGCCAGGTTTTGCTGGCGAAACGCGCCGTAGTGAAACCAGTCGTCGCCCATCCAGCCGTCGACCATGGGGTTCATCGGCACCGACACTTTCAACGCCGGATGCGGATTGAACAACGCCATCAACGGCTCGAAACCATCGTAAGAAATACCCAGCGTGCCGACCTTGCCATTGCTTTCGGGGACGTTCTTCACCAGCCAGTCGATGGTGTCGTAAGTGTCGGTGGCGTCATCGACCGGGGTGGGGTTTTGCGGGCCGTGCAACGGCCGGTTCATCACATAATCGCCCTCCGAACCGTACTTGCCGCGGATGTCCTGTACCACGCGGATATAGCCGTCTTCGACGATGACATCGGTGGCGTTGTCGTAGCCCTGCAACATCGGGCCGAGGTGTCCGCTCGGTGTATGCGTGGTCAGCTCTTTGGCGTCATAAGGCGTGCGGGTGAGCAGCATGCCGGCGTGCTGGGCGCCCTTGGGCAGCAGGATGATGGTGTGCAGCTTGACGCCATCGCGCATCGGAATCATCACGTCGCGTTTGACGTAGTCGTAGCCTTCGCTTGCCGGTTCGAACTTGGCCGGCGTTTCGCTGGGAAAGTTCGGGTACTGCGCTTGCGGTGTTTCCGTGGCCGGCGTGCTCAGGCTCATCGTGAGCATGAGAGTCAGCAGTGCGGGCTTCAGCCCGCGCCAGGCGATAACGGCACGACTCGACTTCATGAAAACTCCCCGGGTGGATAAGCCGGGCTAGCGTATCGCGATGGCCGTGCTAACGAATGCCGCAACGCGGCACTGCGCCAAACCCCAAAAAACAAACGCCCGGCTTAGCCGGGCGTTTGTTTCAGTGGCGATAAAGCGTGGCGGCCAGCGGCGAATCAAACCACCGTCGGCAAACTCGCCAGGCCTGCTTCGACACCGGCCAGGTGCATCGTATGACGCGGCAGGATGCGCGCAAAGTAAAAGCGTGCGGTATCGCGCTTGGCTTGCTTGAACGCTTCCGGCTGGCTGCTGCTTTCCGCGGCGGCGGCGATGCGTGCCCACATATAGGCCAGCGCGATATAGCCGGAGTAATACAGATAGTCGTTGGCGGCGGCGCCGAGTTCTTCCGGATTGCTCTGGATGCGCTGGGCCAGCTTCAGGGTCAGCTCACCCCATTGTTGGGTAGCGGCGGCGAGCGGCCCGATCAAATGGGCGAGGGCGGCGTTGCCTGCCTGTTGCTGGCAGAACGCGCCGATGTCTTTCAGGAAAAGCTTGAGGCCGACGCCTTGCAGCTGGAGGATTTTGCGGCCGAGCAAGTCGGCGGCCTGGATCCCGGTGGTGCCTTCGTACAAGGTAATGATGCGGGCGTCACGCACGAACTGCTCCACGCCGTTTTCAGCGATGTAGCCGTGGCCGCCGTAAACCTGCAGCGCTTCCTTGGTGCTTTCCTGCGCCAGTTCGGTGACTACGCCCTTGGCAATCGGAATCAGGAACGCCACCAGTTCGCCGGCTTGCTTGCGGGCGGCCTCGTCGCTGGCGCGTGCTTCGATATCGGTTTGCAAGGCGGTGTACAGCAGCAGCGCGCGCGAACCTTCCACGATGGCGCGCTGGGTCAGCAGCATGCGCCGTACATCCGGCTGCACCAACAGATTGTCAGCGGGCTTGTCAGGGAAGACCGGGCCGGACAGGGCGCGCGACTGCAAGCGCTCGCGGGCGTAGTTGAGGCTGTTCTGCAAGGCGCGCTCAGACAGCGCCAACCCCTGCACGCCGACCGCGAGGCGGGCGGCATTCATCATGGTGAACATGGCCGCCAAGCCCTTGTGCGGCTGGCCGATCAGATAACCCTCGGCGGCATCGAAATTCATCACGCAGGTGGCCGAGCCGCGCAGGCCCATCTTGTGTTCGATGGCACCGGCGGCGACTGCGTTGCGCGCCGCCAGCGAGCCATCGTCATTCAAATGGAACTTGGACACGATGAACATCGAGATGCCACGGCTGCCGGCCGGCGCATCCGGCAGTCGCGCCAGCACCAGGTGGACGATGTTTTCGGTGAGGTCGTGATCGCCGGCGCTGATGAAGATCTTGGTGCCGGTGATCTTGTAGGTGTTGTTCGCGGTGGGCTCGGCGCGGGTTTTCAGCAGGCCGAGATCGGAGCCGGCCTGCGGCTCGGTAAGGCACATGGTGCCGGTCCAGCGGCCTTCGACGATCGGTTTCAGAAAGCGCTCGCGCTGCCATTCGTCACCGTGCTGCTCCAGCGCGTGGCATGCGCCCTCAGAGAGCAACGGGTACAGGCTCCAGGACAAGTTGCCCGACTGGAACAATTCGGTGGTCGCCGTGCCCAGCACATTAGGCAGCGCCTGGCCGCCGAAATGCTCGGCCATGGTCAGGCCGGCCCAGCCGCCCTCGGCGAACTGGCGGAAAGCCTCCTTGAAGCCCTTTGGCGTGGTCACCGTCTGGGTGGCCTTGTCGAAATGGCAGCCTTCTTCGTCGCCGCTGGCATTGGTCGGGGCGAGTACTTGTTCGCTGAGCTTGCCGGCTTCTTCCAGCACCGCATCGAGCAGATCGCGCGTATGTCCATCGCCGCCCTGCAGCGCGGTCAGTTTTTGTTCTGCACCAAGCACGTCGTAAAGAGCGAAGCGCAGATCGTCGAGCGGGGCCTTGTACTGCGTCATGACATAACTCCTTGGGAATATGGTGCGGCCTGAGGCGAAAGCCTGGGGTAGTTGTCTGGGGTCATTAAAGTCTGGAGTAGTGCGGCAATCAGCGATAAGTGTTGGGGATGCCCGGCACCGGCGAGAGCCAGCCGCTACCGTGAAAATCGAAATCGCGGGATGCTTTCTCTTGCTCTGGCTGGGCATTGCTGCGGCCATTGACGCTATACGGCAGGGAGCCGGCGCTGCCCTTGGCGGTGACCGCCTTGAGCGCCTGGATCATGTCGGCGGTGGGCAATACGTCGATCTGGGTGACATCGCCGGCAAAGGTCGGGATATCGAGATCGAAGCTGCTGTGCAGGCGAACCGGGATGCCATCGGCCACCTTCAGTTCGCCGTCGATGCTGTGAAAACCCATGCCGGCATAGCTGTTGTTTTGAATGCGCAGGGTAAGCCGCCATTGGCCATCGGGCCGCACACTCATCTCCTGGATGCTGACAGCCGGGGGAAACACGCTTTTCTTGGGCGGCCCGCAGGCGACCAGGCCGGTCACCAAGATGCCCATTGCGATGCAGCAGAGTACTCGTTTCATGGATCACCTCAAACGATTGTTTGAATATAGCAGGGAGGAGGGAATGGGGAATAGGGTTTGGAAGCGGGGAACGGGGGATAGGGGACGGGGAACCTGGGGCTTGGGGTGACACGGCGGCACCGGGTTCCTCTGTGATCTTTAATTTTGCTTTTGTTTGTTTCTGCGCTTGCTTTTGGGCTGCTGCTTTTGACGCTCTTCCCCGTTCCCCGTTCCCCGTTCCCCGTTCCCCGTTCCCCGTTCCCCGCCACGGTTCCCATCGTCATGCATAGCGTGCATCATCCTCGGCTCTCTCCGTTGACCTATGTAGCTCATGACCCGACGTATCGTTGCTCGCCGTTCGCCCATTCACGGCAATGGTGTTTTTGCCGTTAGCGCCATCGCCAAAGGCGAGGAGGTGATTCAGTACAAGGGCACCTTGATCACCAATGACCAAGCCGATGACTTGTACGGCGACGGCGGTGAAACCGGGCATACCTTTTTGTTTACGCTCAACGACGAGTACATCGTCGACGCCAATCAGAAAGGCAATAGCGCGCGCTGGATCAATCACAGTTGCGAGCCCAATTGCCGTGCGGTGATCGAGGAAAGCCCCAGCGGCAATCCGCGTAAAGACCGGGTACTCATCGAGTCGATCCGCAAGATCAAACCGGGCGAAGAGCTGACCTACGATTACGGCATTACCCTGGACGTGCCGCATACCGCCCGCCTGAAGAAGCTGTGGGCCTGCCTGTGCGGTTCGCCCAAATGTTGCGGCACCTTGCTCAAGGCGAAGGGCCGCGACGCCTAAACGCCACGGTCGTATATCCAAAGGCGTATGCACGGGTAAAAAATCACTCTTATACTCACGCCAGCACCCGCCGCAGGGGACGGGTGCAAGGACTCAAGGGACAGGAATCGATGGACGTGAATCCGTATGCCGCCCCCACCGCGGTAGTCGAGGATGTAGGGGCGCTTTCAGCGCAGGATATCGAGTCACGCAAGGCCAGTCGCGGTCAGCGCCTGGGGGCCGCCCTGCTGGACGGCGTCATGTTTGCCGTAGGCATCATTATCAGCGTCATGTCCTCGTTGGGTTTCACCAGGTCAAACGCCGGGGCCGGCCTCAGCGGGGCCAATGTGCTGTTTCTGATCATTGGCATCGTGGTCTTGATCGGCATCGTCGTGGCCAATTGCATCTTGCTGCACAGGAACGCCCAGACCATCGGCAAGCTGATTGTCGGCATCAAGGTGATTCGTTCCGACGGTAGCCGGATCGGGCTGGGCCGGATCATCTTGCTGCGGATCCTGCCGATCAGCTTATTAAGCGGTATTCCGATGCTCGGCGGTCTCGTTCGACTGGCCGACTCTTTGATGATTTTTGGCGCGGAACGCCGCTGTTTGCATGATGTGTTCGCCGACACCGTCGTCATCAATGCCTGATATCGGCAATCACTGATGCTCGATACGGTAAGGCAGTTCGAAACCCCGGAGGGGGTTTTCCTGCGCCTGCGCGCCGCTGGCGCGTTGCCGCGTGCGCAGGCCTGGAGCATCGACCTGGCGATACGCGCGGCGGTGTTCTGGGGCTCGATGATTCCCCTGGCGTTTCTCGGCGCCGGTGGCATGGGCATCGGTGCCTTGGTGATGTTTGTGCTGACCTGGTTTTACCCGGTGGTCTGCGAGGTTTATTTTCACGGCCAAACCCTGGGCAAGCGGGCGATGGGTTTGCGTGTGGTCAATGCCGACGGCACACCGATCACCTGGATGCCTTCGGTGGTACGCAATCTGCTGCGTGCGGTCGACATGCTGCCGGGGGTTTATGGCGTGGGCCTGGTGAGTACGCTGATCGACCCCTATGCGCGACGGTTGGGCGACATCATTGCCGGCACTATGGTCATCCATACGTCGGAGCTGCCCTCGGGCAGCCAGGTGCCGGTGCTGGCCGCGCATAGGCCGCCGCTCGATCTGGCGACAGATGAGCAGGCGGTCATCGTCGACTTTGCCGAGCGTTGCGCACAGCTCACCCCGCAACGGCAGCAAGAGCTGTCCAATCTGCTCGATCCCTTGACCGGCCAAACCGGCGAGGCGGGGACCAGGCAACTGGTGGCCTACGCGAACTGGCTGATTGGACGGCCATGAAACAAGAACATTTCATGGCCCTGTACGGAAAGGAATGGGACACGCTGCAGGCCTGGCTCGACCGTGTCGAGCTGCGCAACCGCGAGGCCATGCGCAGCCCGCAGGCACTGGAGTTTCCGGCGGCCTATCGGCGCCTGTGCCACCACCTCGCGTTGGCGCGGGCGCGCGGCTACAGTCGCGAAATCACCGACCGTTTGCAGAACATCGTGCAGCAAGGGCACCGCTTGCTGTATCGCCCGCCTGCGCCACGCTGGCATCGGGTGGCGATGTTTCTGGTGGCCGATTTTCCGCGCCTGGTTCGCGCGCAGTGGCGCTGTGTCGGCTTGGCCGCGGTGCTGCTTTATGTGCCGCTGTTGTTATGTCTGGTGCTGGTGCAATGGAAGCCGGAGCTGGCGCATTCGGTATTCGGCAGCACCCAGCTGGCCGAATTCGAAAAGATGTACGACCCCGCCAACCCATCCATCGGCCGCAGCAGCGGTACCGATTTGGCGATGTTCGGCCATTACGTGATGAATAACATCAGCATTGCCTTCCGTACGTTTGCTTCGGGTTTGCTGCTGGGCGTCGGGGCGATTTACGTGATGACCATGAATGGCATCATCATCGGCAGCCTGGCCGGCCATCTCACGGGGATGGGTTTTGGCCATCCATTCTGGCGTTTCGTGGTGGGGCACTCGTCGTTTGAGTTGACCGCCATCGTGATTGCCGGCGGTGCCGGCTTGCGTCTGGGGCTGACCTTGCTGGCGCCCGGGCGGCAGCGGCGCGGGCCGGCCATGGTGGCGGCCGGCTGGATCGGGGCGCAGCTTGCGCTGGGTGCTTTTGCGATGTTGTTGGTGGCGGCGTTTATCGAGGCGTTCTGGTCGTCGATTGCCGGCCTGCCCGATCTGGTGAAATTCGGTAGTGGCGGGCTGCTGTGGTTGTTTGTGCTGACCTGGCTTTGCCGTGGCGGCGCCGAGCCACGCCAGCTCGAACCACCGTGGGACGAGCTGGGGCGCAACGATGGAGCTTGAGCGGATCAGCGTTGCCTTGCGCCCCCGCACGCCGCGCGAAGCGGTGGATCTCGGTGCGGTGATTCTGCGTGCCCATGCCTGGCCGGTGTGGTCGGCGTGGCTGGTATTTACGCTGCCGGTGGCGGTGCTGTGCGTCGCGCTGGGCTTGTTATTGAACCTGCCCTGGCTAGGGGTGTTGTTGATCTGGTGGTTCAAGCCGATGTTCGACCGGGTGCCGCTGTATGTGCTGTCGCATGCGGTGTTCGATCACGTGCCGAACTGGCGCGAAACGCTGCGTGGGCAATGGCAATGGCGCTGGCGCGGCACCTTGGCCTCGCTGACCTGGCGGCGCCTCGATACGCATCGCGGACTACGCCTGCCGCTGGAGTTGCTGGAAGGCCTGCCCCCGGCACAGCGCAGCGCGCGTTGGCGCGTGTTGTGTCGAACCATCAGCGGACAAGCCAATATGCTGATCTTCGGCTGCCTGCAACTGGAAATCGTGCTGTTTGTCAGCTTGTTCCTGTTTGGTGTCCTGTTCGTGCCGGGCGAGTTCTGGCCCGATTCCTGGGGCGCCTATGCGCACGAGGCCATCCGCACCGTGCCGACCACGGTAACCCTGTTGATTTCCAGCGCCGTCTATCTGGCGATAAGTGCGATGGAGCCGCTCTACGTGGCGGCCAGTTTTACCTTGTATCTGACCCGGCGCACCCAGCTTGAAGCCTGGGATATCGATCTGGCCTTTCGGCGCATTCGCCAGCGCCTGCAAAGCGTCGGCCGTACCCTGCTGTGGCTGCTGGTGTGCGGCGGCTTACTCTGTCACAGCCATGTGGCTGCGGCGGACGCGGCCGACAAGACCGAGCATATTCGGGTCGAGCGCGTGTTCGATCCCTCGTCGCCGGCTGCCGGCACGACTTCGGACAGCAGCGCTTCTCATGGGCCTTCCGGCGAGCCTGCCGAGCCTGCCGTCGCCAAGGGCGATGCGAAGTTTGCCGAGGCGGCGGCGCAGGCTTATAACGACCCCCGTTTTGGCGGTAGCCGCACAGAAAAAACCTGGGTGCTGCGCCATCCACCCAAACCGCAAGAGACGATAAGTCCGCCGGGCAGGTTCATGTTCGGCAATTTGTTTGCCAGCGGTTTGAATGTGTTGCTGTGGGCGCTGTTGGCGGTGGCGGTGGGTGCGTTGCTGGTGTTCGCGCTGAAATATGTGCGCAAGCATCCTTTCAAACCGGGGGCGTCGGTATCTCCGGTGCTTGCCCAGGTGCATGAGGTGGTGCTGACGCAGGCCTTGCCGGATGACTTGGCGGCGGCGACGCGGTCGATGTGGCAATCCGGGCAGCGCCGCGAGGCTTTGGCCTTGCTTTATCGCGGCAGCATGGATCGGCTTGCGACCGCATTGAATATATCGTTGCCGCTCGATGCCACCGAGGCCGATTGCCTGCGTCGTGCCCGCACCCTGGACGATACCCAGCGTAGCCAGCGCGTGGTGGCGATCGTGCGTACCTGGCAACACGCGGCTTACGCCAATCGTTTTCCCAGCGATAGCGATATCGATGCGTTGCTGACCGGCTGGCCGGCGCAAGCCATCGAGCCAAAGGCGGTGCAGGTATGAACCGGGGCACGCTTTCCATGCTGCTGATTCTGCTCGCCGTAGCGGGTCTGGCAGTAGGCAGCTTCTTGACGATGTTCGAGCGCAAAGAGGCCGAAGTCAGCACCCCCGCCCGGGGTGAGGCACGTTACAACCGCTTTTTTGCGCTGGAGCGCACGCTGGCCAAACTCGATGTGCCGGTAACCTCGCTGGCGACGTTGGCGCCCGGTCGTTTGCCGTTGCAGCCCGACGATACCTTGGTGTTCGGCGCCAGCGCCAGCCGCGTCGACGACGAAACCGCCGCACGCATCGCCGCCTGGGTGCGCCAAGGCGGTCACCTGGTGTTGGCGGTCGATTCGCTGGATGCGCTAAGCCATACCCCGCTGCTCGAAGCACTCCGGGTGCTCGATGCAAAAGCCACCCACAAAGGCTGTGTTCGGGTCGATGCGTTTGCCGACACGGCTGCGGTAACCGGCAAGGCATCGGCGAATCAGGACGAACGCAGTTTTGAATGGTGCGGCGAGCGTTTTCGCCTGCACAGCGCCTTGGTCAAACAAGCGGATGCATGGATCGGCAACGAGAAAGACGGCTATTTGTTCATGCGCACGGAGCTGGCTTCCGGCCAGATCAGCGTCTTGAGCAGTATGTTGCCGCTCGAAGGCGACGCCTTGAAACATCCCGCGCAGCAGCGTTTCGCCTGGCGTTTGCTGGCACCACATATCGACGACGGGCATGTATATCTGGTCTATGCACTCGACGGACCGCGTTTCTGGACGCTGCTGTTGACGCGAGGCTGGCCTGCCTTGCTGGCCTTGAGTTTGTTGCTGATCGGCTGGATGGCCATGCGCAGCGAGCGGCTTGGCCCGCTGCAGCCGGCGCCGTTATTGCAACGCCGGGCGCTGCTTGAGCATGTGCAGGCGGTGGGTGAGTTTCTCTTTCGCCGCGATAACGGCTTTAGCCTGCACGAGTATGTGTGTCGCGCGTTGCTGGTGCGTGCGCGCCGTCGCGATCCTTTATGCGCCATGCTGGAGGGCGATGCGCTTTATCAACGGCTGGCCGAACGTTATCGGCTCGACTTCGCGCAGCTGGCGCGGGCCTTTCAACCACCCGCGAACGCGTTGGCGTTCCGCGAAAGTATTGTCACCCTGGTGCGACTCAGGAATCTGCTATGACCCTTGAATCCAGTAACCCGGCGAGCCCGCCCGAACTGCCCGTTGCCAGCTTGCCGTTAGGCGAATTGGCCGCGCGCACGGTGACCTTGCGCGAACAGGTATCGCGCGCCTTTATCGGTCAGCGCAGCGTGCTCGATCAAGTGTTGCTGGCCTTGTTGGCTGGTGGCCATGTCTTGATCGAAGGCGTGCCCGGCTTGGGCAAGACGCTGTTGGTGCGCGCGCTGGCCGCGTCGATCAGTTGCACTTTTGGCCGCGTCCAGTTCACCCCGGATCTGATGCCGAGCGACGTCACCGGTCACGCGATTTACGATCCGAAAACCGAGCGCTTTCAGATACGCCGCGGCCCGGTCTTCGCCAATATGCTGCTGGCCGACGAAATCAATCGCGCTCCGGCCAAGACCCAGGCCGCCCTGCTGGAATCGATGCAGGAAGGCCAAGTGACGATCGAGGGCCGACGCTTTCCATTGCCGACGCCTTTCATGGTGGTGGCGACGCAAAACTCGATCGAGCAGGAGGGCACCTATCCGTTGCCCGAGGCGCAACTGGATCGATTCCTGATCAAGGTGGAGATCGGCTATCCCACGCACGAAGACGAACAGCGCATGGTCGAGCAAGTGCTGAGCGGACGTGTCGCGGCCGACCTCGATGTGTCGCGGGTCGAGCCGGTATTGGAGCAGCAAGAGCTGTTGGCCCTGCAGCAAGCGGTGGCGACCTTGCGGGTCGACCCGGCGGTGATCGATTACGCCGTGCGCAGTGCGCGCGCCACCCGCGAATGGCCGGGTGTCATCGGTGGTGCCGGTCCGCGCGGTGGCCTTGCGCTGGTACGCCTGGCGCGTGCGCATGCGGTGCTGGATGAGCGTGATTTCGTCACTCCCGACGACGTGCGCGCGGTCGCGTTACCGGCGTTGCGTCATCGTTTGTTGCTGGCGCCGGAGGCCTTGATCGAGCGGCAGCGTCCCGACGATGTGCTCGGCGCGCTGTTGCACAAGGTGGCTGCGCCACGTCAATGATGCGCCCGGCCCCTGCCTTGTTATGGCTGTTGCTTGGCTGGACCGGCGTTGGTGTGCTGGTCAGCCTGCAATGGCTGCCGCTGCTGGCCTGGCTGGCCGTGGCGGCCTTGATCGCGCTGCTGGCGCTGGTCGATGGCTGGCGCTTGCAGGGCGAGCCCAGCCCGGTCTGCCGGCGCGATACGCCGCCGGTTATTCCGCTGGGTCCCGAACTTACCGTGCACCTGCATGTGCTTGCCGCGACCAAGCGTGTCCAGCATGTGCTGGTGCATGACCTGCATCCGGCGGAATGGGCCGTGCATGGCATGCCGCGTCAGCTTTCGCTCACCCCCGGCCGCGAATTGCTGCTCGATTACACGGTGACGCCCAGCGCCCGTGGACAGTTTGTCTTTACCGGTTGCCAGTTGCGTTTACGCTCGCCCTGGCGCTTATGGAACCAACGCCGAGTGGTGGGCGAGGCAAGCACGATCCGGGTGTATCCCAATTTTGCACCGCTGGCCGAAATGGCCGGGCTTAGCGTCGAGGTGGCTTCGCGCAGCCTGGGTGCGCGCTTGCAGCGGCGGCGTGGCGAGGGCACCGAGTTTCACGAGCTGCGCGATTACCGGCTGGGTGACAGTCTGCGCAAGATCGACTGGAAAGCCACCGCCCGGGTCGGCCGGCTGATCTCCCGCGAATATCGGGATGAGCGTAACCAGCAAGTGATCCTGCTGCTGGATTGCGGCCGCCGCAGGCTGGCGCAAGACGACCGTCTTGCGCACTTCGATCACGTGTTGAACGCATCGCTGGCGCTGGCCTATATCGCCCTGCGCCAGGGCGATGCGGTGGGCATGCTGGCCTGCGCGGGCGAAGACCTGCGCTGGTTGCCGCCGCAGCAGGGCAGCGGCGGCATGGATATGTTGCTCGGTGCCGGCTACGACTTGCAGGCCTTGCCGGTGGCAACCGATTACCTGAGCGCGGCGAGTGCTTTGCAATCGCGCCAGCATCGCCGCGCGTTCGTGGTGCTGATCACCAACGTGCGCGATGAAGACGATCAAGAGCTGCGCACGGCGGTGGCGATGTTGTCGCGGCGCCACCTGGTATTAGTGGTCAGTCTGCGCGAGCTTGCCCTCGATCATGCCGCCAGCGACGTGGAAGACAGCATGGAGTCGACCATTCGCGGCGCTGCCGCCATGCACTATCTGGCCGAACGCGAGGCGATGCACGACGCTTTGCGGCGTGAGGGTATTTCCACGCTGGATGTGAGCTGCAGTGAATTGTCCGGTGTGCTGGTGGAGCGCTATCTCAGCGTGAAGCGGGCCGGTTGGCTTTAAGCCGGGCGGCAGTTGGCGCAGTTCAGCCGGAGATACGCAAGCGGCAGGTCGCGGCGCCAGGCTAATCCGCACGCTCGGTATAGTCGATCGCGACCACTGCAATCGATAAATCGCCCGCCGGGCGCTTCCAGATCACCGAATCACCGACCTGCGCACCGATCAACGCGCGCGCCAGCGGCGACACATAGCTGACTTCGCCGTGCTCGGCATCGGCTTCGTCTTCACCGACGATACGGTACTGCTGTTCACCCTCATCGCTGTCCACGGTGACCCGCGCGCCGAAGGCCACGCGATCATGCGGTTGTCGCTCCAGGTCGATTTCGATGGCGCTGGCCACCCGCGCACCCAGCCAGCGCAGTTCACGCGCCAGGGTGGCCAGTTCGTTCTGCTGCGACAAGGCATCGCCGGAGGCCTTCGACGCATCGTGCCGCGTCTGCGTATCGCGCAGCCGTTGGCGCAAGCGCGCCAGCCCCTGGACAGTGATGTAGTTGGGATGTTCGCTCAGCGGAATCTCAGCCAAAGCCTCATGGCTGGCGTCATCCTGCTCTTTCACAAAAGCCCGGCTCATGGCGTTCTCCTGTTTGCTGCTATCTCTCCATGTGGTTCGATCGATAGGGTGGGGGGCGCGGGGAACGGAGTTAGAAGCGGGGAACGGGGGATGGGGAACAGGGAGCGTGACGTCCGAGTGGTGATTGCGCTGCTGCGTTCTTTTCGATCTTTTTGATTTTTGTTTGTTTTAGCTCTTGCTTTTCCGCATCTGCTTTTTAGGCTTTTCCCCGTTCCCCGTTCCCCGTTCCCCGTTCCCCGTTCCCCGTTCCCCGTTCCCCGTTCCCCGTTCCCCGTTCCCCGTTCCCCGTTCCCCGTTCCCCGTCAGTCTTCCTCGGCGTGGGGTTTCCACGCCTCGCTTAGCTGTTTCTGCACCGGTGGCGGTACGGGTTCGTAGTGGCTGAGGTCGAGGCTGTAGCGGCCGCGGCCGCCGGTCATGGCCTTGAGTTCGGTGGGATAGTCGGTGAGTTCGGCGAGCGGGGCTTGGGCCTTGATCACCAGTTCGCCGCCGCGCAAGGCGTCGGTGCCCATGATGCGGGCGCGTTTGCCGGCCAGGCCGCCGGTGACATCGCCGACGTTGGCCTCGGGGATCGATACCTCCACATCGACGATGGGTTCCAGCACGATCGGGTGGGCCTTGCCGATGGCGTCGAGAAAGGCCTTTTTACCGGCGCTGATAAAGGCGATTTCCTTGGAGTCGACCGGGTGGTATTTGCCGTCGTAGACCACCACACGCAAGTCTTGCAGCGGATAACCGGCGATAGCGCCGCCTTCCATCGCCTGACGTACGCCTTTTTCGATCGCCGGCAGGTATTGGCCGGGAATCACGCCGCCTTTGACGGCGTCGACAAACTCGAAGCCAGCGCCGCGCTCCAACGGTTCGACGCGCAAGAACACTTCGCCGAATTGACCGGCGCCACCGGTTTGCTTTTTGTGCCGATGATGGCCTTCGGCATGGCCGGCAATGGTTTCGCGATAGGCGATGCGCGGCGGGTGGGTGATGACCTCGACGGCATAACGGTCTTTCATGCGGCTCAGCGCATGCGACAGTTTTTGTTCCTGGCCTTTGTGTTTGGGCACCAGGGCCAGTCCATACATCGGTTGTGGGAATCGCAACGGGGCGACGTGTATACGGTCTTCGTCGTGTGAGTCGTGCAACACGGCGTCAAAGTGGATTTCTTCGATCTTGGCGACGGCGGCGATATCGCCGGGTATCGCCATGTCGATCTCCTCGTGCGTTTTGCCGCGTAGGCGAAAGAGATGACCGACCTTGAAGGGCTTGCGGCCGTCGTCGATAAACAGCTGCGTGTCGCGGCGAATCGTGCCCTGCCAGACGCGGAATACGCCGAGCTTGCCGACAAAGGGGTCGTTGACGATCTTGAAGACATCGGCGATCACATGCTTGGCCCCATCGGGGCTGACCGCGACCGGTTGATTGCCGTCGTTGAGAAAAGGTGGCGGGTTGCCTTCCGCCGGGTTCGGTAGCAGGCGTTCGGTGAGGTCGAGCAATTCGGCGATGCCGGCACCGGTGCGCGCGCTGACGAAACAGATCGGCACCAGATGCCCCTCACGCAGGCATTGCTCGAAGGCATCGTGAAGCTGTTGCGGGCTCAGTGCTTCTTCGCCGGCATCGAGATACGAGCCCATCACGGTTTCGTTGATTTCCACCACTTGATCGAGGATGCGCTGATGCGCTTCGGCCAGCGACGAGAAATCGGTGTTGCCGTCGCGATGGAAAAAACAGTCCAGTACCTGCCTGCCACCGTGCGATGGCAAATTCACCGGCAGGCATTCGCTGCCGAACTCATCGCGCAGCGCATCGACCAGCGCGCTCAATTTGGCGCCCTCGAAATCGATTTTGTTGATGATCAGTACACGCGCCAGGCCGCGTTGCTTGGCGTGCTCCATCATGCGGCGGGTGCCGTGCTCGATGCCGTTGACGGCATTGACCACGATGGCCACGGTTTCCACGGCGGCAAACGCGGCCAGGCTGGCACCGCGGAAATCCGCATAGCCGGCGCTGTCGATCAGGTTGATATGACAGCCGCCATGGTCGATCGCGGCAATGCAGCTGTCGATGGAGTGACCGCGGGCTTTTTCCTGGCTGTCGGTATCGGATTGGGTGGTGCCGCGCTCTACCGAGCCTTGCGTCTGAATCGTGCCGCCGGCATGCAGCAGCGCTTCAAACAAGGTGGTTTTGCCGGTGCTGGCGTGACCGGCGAGGATGATGTTGCGGATGCTTTCCGTGGTGTACGACACGATGCGACCCTCCCGTGCTGAAGGCGGCACGTGCGGTAGGGCCGGCATGAGCGGCACCGCACGCGCCGCATTGGCGGCTAACGATGGCGGGCCGTCATGGTCGTCCGGGCGTTAGGGACGCGGGGGCGGTCATGGCGGGTACGGCGATGGATGCCGTTTGCATAGACTTGAGCCATTGTCTGGCGTGGTCAAGCTGCAGTGCAGGGTTGGCGGGGAATAATGCCCCCTTGCGCATGGAACCATGGTCGCCTGCCTCGGTCTGTATCCGGCAGCCATGCACATGCCACCGGGGCGACCTTGGCATATCGCTGCTTCCCCGCTAGCGCTGATAGAGAATCAGTCATCGAACGCACTGAACAAGTCGAGCATCATCGCTGGCAATCGCCGCTTGATGAACGTGGGCGCGGCCTGGCTCCGCTGGATGGCCCGACCCGGGCCATGCTGCATCAACTGCGCTGGCGTAAACCACCGCGTGATCGGCGTCGTTTATGGCTGGGCCTCGGGCTTGCCTTGCTGCTGCATGGGTTATTTGTCTGGATTACCTGGCACGAGCTGCAACTACCGCCATCGACGCAGGTGGTGCATCTGCGGGTGGATAATGCCTTGCAGGTGCGCTTGATTCCGCCGCAGCAAGCGCAGGCGGTGCCCGAGCTGGCGCCACCGCCACCGCCACCGCCACCGGTAGCATCAGCGCCGCCTTTGAAGGCTTCGCGTGTCGTGGCGCCGCCGCCGGTGCGCGAGCCGGCCGCAAAGGATGCGATGACGCTGAGTCTTCCCAGCCCGCCACCGCCAACGACGGCGACGCTGTACGACAAAGGCGGCCAGGTGTTGCTGCCGGCCACGGCGGCGAGTGCCGCGCCAGCCTATGTGGCGCACAAGCCGCAGACCGATGCCGATACGCAGGTGATGCAGCATAGCCGGCCGGTAAAGTACAGCTCCACCCGTTTCGACAAGTATTTTCCACCGCCGAACGAGTCGCTAGGCAATGCTGCCGGGCGGCATGTGGTGGAGACCTTGACCAAGCCCGTTGATGTGACGCTTCCGCATGGCGTGCACCTTAAATGCACCTTGCTGGCCGGTTGCCAGGATCCGCCGCCGGTGCCTTCGCCAAAGAGTCGCGATGCGCGCCTCAATATGGCCCCGGCCAATGCGCTGATACGGGATGCCACCCCGCCCAAACAACTCAGCGATGAAGAATGCATTGCGATTTATCGTGACGGCAAGCCGCTGCCGCAGGACTGCCCGGCCGACACCCCGACGCGCTCGGCGGATGCCGATATCAAGAACCGTGCGGCCAAGGGCCTGTGAGCGGCTTTGCTTACCAGGTGCCGTGCTGAGGGCGGCGCTGGCCTTGTAAGCAAAGTCCGCGCTACATGGCGGCATCGCCCGCTACACTTCGCGCATGTCGTTACCGCCTACGGATCCAGCTCCTCCCGTTGCCCTGGTATCGCTGCCTTCGCCACGCGAGGCAGCGACCAGTGCGGCTGTCTATCGGCGCCGTCGGCAAACGCGGCCACGTGAGCATTGGCTGCGCACGCTGGCCATGGCGGGCGCCTTGCTGGTGCATTTGCTGTTTCTGTTTGGGGCCGTGCTGGGGCCGGCCTACGACTTGGTCGAGCCACCCGAGGCGAGCAGTGCCAGCGCGCTCAAAGTACGTTTGATCGACAAGGCCGAGCCCGAGCCGCCACCGCCGCCGCCGGTGCGCGGCACGCCGCCGAAAGAGGTCGGCCCGGTGCATCGCGGCAGCGCCACGGCGCAGACGGTGACCAGGCAGCCCAGCAACGCCGCCACCCGTACCGACGCCACGCAGAAGCCACTGCCGGTGCCTGCGCTGGAAACTCCGGTGGTTGCCGCGACGGCGCCGGCCAGCACGCCCAAGCCCGAGGCGGTGGCTGCGCCCTTGCCGCCGGTGAGCTTGCCGAAAACCGCACCCGCCCCCCAATTGCAACCGGTGCCGGTGGCTGCCGAGCCGCCGCAAGTTGCCCTGGAAACGCCACCGACAGCGATTCCCGTGCCGCCCAAGTTCCAGCCTGAGCCGGTGCGCAAACTGCAGGCGGAGGGCCATCAGCCGGTGCCACCGCCGGCGTCGTTGGCGATGCCCGAACTACCGGCCCAATCGGCGCCGACGGTGAATACGCCGACGGTCGCGATGGAACACGCCGTGCCCAAGCTCAGCCCGCCCAGCGTGGCGCAGCTGGCTCGACCGGAAGCGCCTGCCGCGCCGCCGGCGCCCGATATGCAGGCGATTCCGCTACCGGCGCAACCGGCGCCGACGGTCAATCTACAAGCGGCGACGAATACGCCCGCGCCGCTGGTGCCGCATGAGCAGCCCAA
>NZ_JAPDPE010000101.1 GCF_026283955.1 Dyella silvatica
CAGCGAATGAATGCGTGCGCCGGATCGAATGCATCACACGACCGATCGATGATGACCAGCCCGCCGGCCAGTATGATCAGCTAGCGACCCACGTCGACCGGCAGAAATCGACCCGAAACGGGCGTTCGGAGAACGCCCGGATCAGGTGTCGTCGCTACAGTAAATCGAGGGGACTGATCGTGTGGCGTATTGCGTGATGTACGTGGGTATAGATCATTGTTGTCTTGATGCAACTGTGCCCGAGTAGTAGCTGAATCGTTCGAATATCGATACCGCTCGCGAGCAAGTGTGTAGCGAACGAGTGCCTGAGCGTATGGACCGAGGCGTGCTTGTGGATCCCGGCCTGTGACAGGGCATCCTTGAAGTGTTTTTGAAGTGTCGACTCCGACGCATACCAGCGTAGCGTTCGTCCTGAGCCGAGGCACTTCCTGGTGATGCGGGATGGGAATACGAACTGCCAGCAGAGCATGCGGCTGGCGTTGGGGTATTTGTGGCCCATGCCACCGGGCAGAGGCGCGTGCCCCGCACCTGAAGTCAGGTCGTGCTTGTGGATGCGTGCCACCCTGATGAGCTGCTCGTGCAAAGCTGTACGCAGACGGGAGGGCGGGATGGCCGTGCGGTCTTTGCCGCCCTTTCCAGAGCGGATGTGAATTGTGCCTGCGCCAAAGTCGATGTCCTTGACCCGCAAGGTCAGGCATTCGGTGATGCGCAGCCCTGTGCCGTACAGCAACTCGGCAATCAGTCGGGAAAGTCCGCCAAGAGCGGCCAAGACCTGTCGAACCTCTTCGACGGTGAAAACCACTGGCAGCCCAGACAAGCGTTGGACCCGCCTGAGTCCATCCATGTGCCCCACCTCAACCTCGAGCACGTCACGATAGAGGAATAACACGGCATTGAGCGCCTGAGACTGAGTCGTTGCTGCGACGCTTCGCCCAGCGGCCAGATCGTTGATGAAAGGTGTAATGCCGGCAGGACCGACGTCCCTTGGGTGGCGCTTGCGGTGGAAGAAAATGTACTGACGGATCCAATACCGGTAGGCCTCTTCTGTGCGTCGACTTAGGTGCCGCCGCCGGCAAACGATCGAGACCAGGTCCATAAGACGAGGTGCGGCTGGTGCAGGGACTTACCCACCCCATGAGGGTCACTCCAATGGGGGTAAAGGTGGCACCGTAGCGCCTAGTGTGTGACGATCTCAATCAGGGTTCGCGGTGGATGTATAACCCGACCCACGTCGGTCTATTAGGTAGTTAGGCCGCTCTCTAGGCTTTTGTAGCTGAAAATCGAGGCAAGGCTAATGCTGCAACTACGTCCAAACTGCGAGTGCTGTGACAAAGACTTGCCTCCCGATTCAACCGAGGCTGTGATTTGCACATTTGAGTGCACATTCTGTAGGTCGTGCGCACAGGCTATTCTGCACAACACGTGCCCGAACTGCGGAGGCAACTTCAGCCCCCGCCCAATTCGCCCCGCACACTTAGTAGTCAAATATCCACCCTCACCGGATCGGGTGCTCAAGCCAGGCAGCTGTGTTGCAGCGGCCTAACAATTCGTTCAAGGCGGACGGCTACGCCGCCGCTTAACTCCAGCGCTCGCCAGCCGCAAAAATGCAAGCGATCACACCCGTCAGTTTCGATGAACTCCTCGCAGGTTTCGAGTGGACGAGCGCTGCAGCTCCCTTCGAAAACGAGGCTTACGTCAACAGGATCACCGGCAAGACCTTCTGGTCATCGAGCAGCACCGATGTAGAGGAAGAACTCCCGGAAGATATCGATGACGAATGGGTCTACCTGGCAATCCCGAACAAGGAGGACCTGGATCTCGGGCGGGAACTCGCCTTGCGCTTTGTCGACGCCCATCTGCCGGAGTCCTACGAACTCGCCCAAGGGTACTTTCAAAGCCGTGGCGCGTATCCACGATTTAAGGCGTTGCTTGACTGAAAGGGCCGACTTGAACATTGGTACGCGTTCGAGAAGACGGCCGTGGAAGTGGCGCTGCGAAAATGGGGTGTAGAGAACGGCTTGCAGCTCAGGTCGTAGCCGCGCCACTAGCCTGACCCTCACGGCAATGGCCGCTTTGCGGCATGCATTTGCAGCAAGCGACCGGCAGTTGTTGGCCGACTCCGGCCGGTGGCCGCACACTGATCGGGATGCCGGTGCGCTGATCAGGATCGATCGGTGCTACTGATCAACGTCATCGGTGTGCGCAAATGAAACCACCTTAGGCGATCAGCCAGATAACCGCGTGAGCGTTCGGAAATACCACGCCATCGCGGCACCCATCGCGAATACCAGGGCCAAACCGTAGGCGGCTGAAGCTGGCGGTCGCAATCAACCGCCAACTTCAGCCAGGCAAACCTTAAGGAGCCAGGGTGAAAGCGAGCACCTGGACCTTGGCATTGTTCGGCAATTGAATGCTTTGTATGGTTTTGCCGCGGTCCAGCGCAAACGTGTAGTTATAGAGATAGAACGTGCGATTGTCCGGGCTACCGCCGCTTCCGTCCCGGTATGCCATCTTCGCCGCTTCCAATTCCCCGCCATAGCTCTGCGGGGTGAACCAGTCGCTGATGCCTTGACTGAAAGAAGACTTGCTTCCGTCAGTGTAGGTAACCGTGAAGGCCTGCGATGTCTGGCTGCCGTTGACGCTGGTCGCCAGCATTTGCAAGGACGAGAATTTCCCTGCAGGCAAGCTGACCGTCTGCGCCGCGGCACTCAGCACATTGGCGGCATTGGCAGCGCCGAGATTGAAGGTGAGATTGTTGAAGACAAGCGACCGGCCCAGCAGCTGCGACGAATAGGCATAACCGTTTCCGTCCAATCCGCCGCTAGCTGCGAACTTCGTCGCGTCGCCATAGATGCCAGTCTTGTTGAACGATGTCGACAAATTGACCGGGACGGCTGCCGTCGCCGTATTGCTCAAGGCGTAAGCCAGCACGACGACATTGGCATTGCTAGGCAGCAGGACGCTTTTGACGGTTTTGCTGTTATTGATGGGCAGCGAATAGCCGTAAAGATAAAACGTATTGCTGTCCTGTCCGCCGCTGCTGGTATTGCGGTAAGCCATCGTCAGCGCTTTCGATTCTCCCGCGTAATTCTGCGGGTTTGCCCAATCACTCAGGCTTTGGGTAATGATCGTGCTGGTGCCATCGGTGTAGTTCACCGTGAAGGATTGGGACACCTGGTTTCCGTTCACTGCCGTCGCCAACAGGTTTAACGCGCTGTACTGTCCTGATGGCAACGCGATGGTCGCATTGCTCCAGGCATCCGCGCCGTTGGCAGAGCCAAAGGTGAACGTATTGCCGGACCAGCTCTGCGTCGCGCCCAGCAGGTTTGACGAATAGGCATAGCCATTGCCGTCCAGCCCACCGGTGCTAAACGCGGTCTGATCGGTATAAATGCCATAAACGCTGGCGGCGCCGCTAGGCGTGCTACTGCCCAGCCCGGCATTGAACGCATTGGCATAGGCCGCCGTCGTACTGATCGTGCCCGTGGTTTTCCCTTTGATATCGTCGTAGAGCCAGAGAAAACCACCGCTGATGCCGCACTTTTTCTGCCAGCCGCTTATCGTGCTTTGCACCTGGGCAGGGGTCGCATTGCCGCCATCGGACAAGGTGTCGTCTTCCAGGCCCGGATACACCGGAACACCGGCGAAGTCCCAGCCTGAGCAAGGGTCGTTTCCAGTGCCGCCCGCATACGCCTGCAAATGAACCCCGTCGACGGTACCCGGGCTTTGCGTGTTGATTTTTGTAACGACGTCGGTCCAATAGGAGGCATTGGTATAGACATCGGGCATCACGTGATAGCCAAGGCCGCCCAGCATCACCGCGAATTTGACGGTGGAATCGGTATCGTTGTTGTTTTCATCGTCGAGATCGATAGCATCGACTGCGGGCAAGGCGTCTTTCAGTGCCTTGAAGTCCTTGTAGAGGATGCTGTCCGAGCCAGTGCCCTGGGCCTTGATCAAGGCCTGGATATTTTGAAAATCCCCGACGTTTGACGAGCCAATGCTGAAGGTGATCCGCTTCGGGGTGCCCTTTTTCATGGCGGCCAGGTCTGAGGCAAACAGCGGCCACGTATTGTTGCCGATGTAGGCGCCATTCGAGGTGAGTGGAAACTCTCCATTGAAGTTCAGGTCGCCGTTGCTCTTGACCTCGATATTCCACACGATGACTTCGGTAAATCCCGAGTTCGCTATTTCAGTGACATTTTTGGAAACATCATTATTTGCATTGCGTATATAGAACGGCCCACCGCCGAATATCCCCACATAACCGTTCTGCGCAAATGCCGCGGGCGACAAAAGCGTTGCTCCGCAGCATAAGGCGATAAGCGTCTTCTTGCCGCGCAACGACCAGGCCCTCATGTTCAACCTCGCTCGATCTTGCATGTAAAACGCAGACATAGGATGTCCTCCTGTGCAAAGCGGATAAGCGGCGACTGGGCAATCAAGCAAAACTTCTCAGCTCCCCTCCCTCCATCGCCGATCGACCAGCCCTGGCGATGCCAAGGCCGTACTTCCCAAAAGCCAGCCATGTGATCTCAGCTTCGTACTCAGGGCGGGACACGATGGAGGCTGCCCCTTCCTTGCCGATTCACCCACCTCGCCCACGGATGGCCGGCACTTCACCTGCAGGGGCATAATCAGCTAATTTAGATCGATCTAAATTTTTGATAAGACGACGCCCACGCAAAACACCTTTCCCTGCTAAACGCAGCCACTGGCCAGTCCCCCTACTCCACCTCGGCCAATCACCCCAGGCGAGGCATCTCCGCAGTACCGTACGCGCGACCAACCACGCTTGCGCGATCATCATGGCAAGGCGCCGGCTTCAAGTTACTCGGCAGCAAGCCCTATGCGGCCAAAGCCTATGGCGCTGCTTATCAATCATTACGCTCAACAATGTGTAGTACATGTATATCCCTGACCGGCACGACTCGCGCAGACTATTTAACCAGCGCGTCAGCGACTAAAGCCCCCGCCCCTGCACAGCGCCCGCGAATGCGCCGTCAACGCCGGACGAGTACGCGATACTGCCGCGGCGTTACACCGGTGAACTGTCGAAACTGACGCGACAAGCTGCTTTGGTCGCAGAAGCCGGCGATCTGGGCAATTTCGGCAATCTGCGCCGTACTCTCGGCGAGCAGGCGTGCCGCCGTATCGATACGAATCTTCTGCAGGTATTGCCCGGCGGAAAGTTGAAAGACCATCTTCATGCGCCGGTCGAACTGGGCCGGCGTGAGGCCGGAGCGCCGCGCCATCTCATCGACCCGTAGCGGCACCGCCAGATTGGCATGTATATAGTCGATAGCCTCGGCAAATCTCTCGCTGACCATGCCGGCCCGACTCGGTTCGAAAAGATCTCTGGATATACAGGCCAGTCCGATGAGATGGCCGCCGGCATCGCGCAGCGGCTCCTTGGTGGTCAGGCACCAGCCCGAGCTCCGATCCGGGTAGAGCGTAAGGTCGAGCGCGTTGAGCAGGGCCTGCTCGGTGCGAAACAACTGCGCATCCTGACGCGCATAGCGCTCAGCCATCGGCGTCGGAAACAGGTCGAATGCGGTCAATCCAATCGCCGCGTCGCGATGAATCAGGCTGCAGCGTGACACGCAGGCTTCGCTCATCCATACATAACGACCCTGGGTATCTTTTACTGAAAAGACAATATCCGGCAATCGGTCAAACAATGAGGCAACAAACATTCCCTGCCCGAGTTGCTGCATAAATGTGGTCTGCCATTCCTTTTTATCGACCATAATGCCCGCGCTCCCATGTCGGATGAATTTGTGCATTTACCACGCCGATGACTGGTAATAAGCCAAGACGACTCGGATAACCCTGCCTAATATCACCACTGACCGTGCACGACCGCATGCTGCGGCAGCACAAAACGCACGGTAAAAACAGGGGGAATTACTCATAACCCGAGGAGCTTGCATGAGCCACTATTCTGTTTTGTCGCGTTCGAAAAACGTGCTTTGCGTCGCATTGTTGCTGGCCTGCGGAGTCAGCCATGCCACCCAGGCCGATAGCAAAGTCCAACCAGCGCCAGTGAATCCTCCGCCACCCAGTGCCGAGGCCATGCGCCTCGCATCACCCCCTGTAACAGCCATCAAGCATCAACAACAACGCCAGCTGACACCCGCCGATCGCGCCCCGCAAGCAAGCTCGAAAGAGCATCTTCGTAGCGACTACGATAAGCCGTATAAATATCCAAACGAATCCAGCCGACTTCGCGCCGCCGCGGCGGCGGCAAGTTGCGACGTGCAGGCACTGGCCTCGGCCAGCGGCAGTCAACTCGTCTCGCTTATTCGCGCTGCCGACGTGGATGGCTGCATCAACACCCTGTTCAATGTCACAGGAACCAGCGCCGGGCAATTATTCGGCGAGGCCAAGATGGCTACCGTCGCCGATGCCCTGCGTAGCGATGCAGCGAGCTACCCGGGCAGCAACGCCAATAGCACGCTCCAACTCATTCTGTTCTTGCGCGCCGGCTACTATGTGCAATACGGCGACCCCGCCGATGTGGGCAGCTATGGCTCCTTGCTGAAGAATGCCATCCGCCCGGCGCTGGACGCCTTTGTCGCCAATGCGCATTTTCACGATGTAAACGACAGCCATGGCCAGGTACTGGCCGAGTTCGTCACCTTGATCGACAGCTCAGGCGAAAACGCCCACCAGCTGACGACAGTGCGCGACATGCTCGATGGCTACAACAGCAGCTATCACAGCTATTGGTACATGATGTCGGCGGTCAACAACCTGTTCACCGTGTTGTTCCGCGGCCACTACAATCAGGACTTCGTCGATGCCGTGCAGGCCAACGACTTCATCACGCCGTCGTTGTCGAACTTTATCAGCCACAACGCCGCCGAGGCAGGCACAGGCAACGAATATCTGCTGGCCAATGCCGCTCGCGAGATGTCCCGGTTTCTGCAGTACGCGTCGCTGGCCGCCGTCGTGCAGCCCGAGGTAAAAAACATTCTCAGCGCTTATGGCATGACCGGCGCGGGCGCGTCGATCTGGGTGGCCACGGCGGACATTGCCGACTACTACGACCATGCTCATTGCAGCTATTACGGCATCTGCGATTTCAGGACACAGCTGGCTAAGACGGTATTGCCGGTGGACTATCCATGCAGCGCCGACTTGCATTTACGCGCCCAGGCACTGACCACAGACCAGGTTTCGCAGACCTGCGCCCAGGTTATCGGCGAGGAAGGCTTTTTTCATCAGCGCGTGCAAAACAGCAATACCCCGGTTGCCGATGACCATAACAGCACCCTGGAACTCGTGGTTTTCCACAGCAGTTCGGATTACCAGACCTACTCGGGCGCAATTTTCGGTAACGATACGAATAATGGCGGCATCTATCTTGAAGGCGACCCGTCCGCCGCGGGCAATCAGGCGCGCTTCATCGCCTACGAGGCCGAATGGCTACGCCCTACCTTCCAGATCTGGAACCTCACACATGAATTCGTCCACTATCTCGACGGCCGTTTCGACATGTATGGCGATTTCACCGCGGCGACCAGCACCCCGACGATCTGGTGGATCGAGGGACTGGCCGAATACATGTCCTACAGCTATCGCGGCGTGCCCTACCCCGAGGCCTTCGCCGACGCAGGCACCGCCGCCTTTCCACTCAGCACCATCTTTGCGAACGACTACAACAGCGGGCAAGAGCGCGTTTACCGCTGGGGCTATCTCGCCACTCGCTACATGTTCGAGAACCACCAAGATGAAGTCGGCAATATTCTCGGCTATTTCCGCCCCGGCAATTACAGCGGCTATGCCAATTATCTTGGTCAGATCCGTACCACGCATGACGCTGACTGGGGCCAATGGCTGACCTGTCTTGCCTCGCATAATGGCGATACGCAGACCTGCGGCAGCGGCTCAGGCAACCCACCACCCGCAGGCTGTCCCAGCGGTGATGTTCGCGTGCTCGGCAATGGCTGTACGCGCAACGTTACCGATACCCCGCGCGCCGGTGACCTGCAGTACTTTTACGTACTCATGCCGGCAGGTATCGCACAACTGACCATCAGTACCCGCGGTGGCTCGGGCAACGCCGACCTCTATGCCAGCGCCTCCGGATGGCCATCCACCAGCTCCTACGATGTCCGTTCCAGCAACGCCGGCAATAACGAAAGCGTGACGATATCCAACCCCGTCGCTGGGCAGTACTACTTTATAGCGGTATCCGCCGCATCGCCGTTCAGCGGGGTAAGCATCAGTGCAACCCTAAGCCCCCAGGTCCCTGGCTCGTTGCTTGTGGCGAACCAAGGCCAAGTCATTCAACGCCAGCCATGAAGTAACCGGATCATCGGTAATGCAGAACTCGGCGGGCCACCGGCCCGCCGAGTTCTGCCAGAAAGTCACACCACCGGTTATCTGCGCATGGCATGTCATTTGAATCGTCGGCGGCGCTAAGCTAAGCGGGCCGGTGCAAGAAACTCGGTGACCGCAACAGGCGCAGGCAATGCTGCACTTGGTCCTGCACCAACCGACCCGTATCGGCAACACCAGGCCAGCTGGTTAAAGCAAATCGTGGCCTGCCTTGTTCGGCTGTCCCATAGCTAGCGTTGCATGCCAGAGCCGCGGGCACTCCTCTGGACATGGCCATCTTCATCACGCAGTGCCCATCACGAGGAGTCAATGGCATGAAGAGCGTATTCGTTGGATTGTCCCTGTTGGCCGCATCACTTTCGGCAAGCGCCGGTGATATGCGCGACAGCGGGGTAATACACCAACCCTATTTCAGCAGAGTGCCGCCCAAGCAGCCGATTTGTGCGCCGGAGCAGGTGCTGGTGCCAGTCTACGGCGACGGGGGCGTCATCGTGAATTGGATATGCGTGGGTCCACAAGGTTAGTCACGATCACTCCTTGAAAGACTGCCCACGATCTCTGGATAAAAAGCCAAGGAAGGCCCAATGAATAAAGGGCAAGCCATGCCCGGGTTGACGGCGCAATGACAACTGGCACTGGTACAACGCATGCTGCGAATGGATGCTCGCCTTATCCATCCGCATCGGAATAACAGCATGAGTTCTTGGCCTGGGGCTTGCCGCGGCATGGTCATGCTTCTGGCGGCGCTCATGGCAAATGTGTCGACGGCACAACGCGTGCCTCAACACCAATCGTTCGGACTACAGGTACCGTGGCAGGCAGAGCCGGTCATAGTCGACGGCAAGGCACTGCTGGTTTACGAATTGCACCTGACCAATTTCGCGCGTGATCCGCTGCTACTCAAGCGGATCAGCGTAGTGGACAGCCACGGTCAGGCGTTGATTGAACTTCAAGGCGACGCGCTGAGCGCAAGCATTGATCGCGGCGATGGAATCACCGGCAACGACAAACTTCGCCTGCCGGCGGGCAGTCATGCCACGGCCTATCTCAGCGTACCGCTGACCGACAGCTCTGGCGCGGAGCTTCAACTCAGGCATCTCGTCACCTACCAGACATCGGCGACCGCGACCAGCGAACCCGCCAGCGTCGAGGGTGGCGCCTTCGAGGTGAATCATCGTCCGCCACTGCAGCTGGGTCCGCCACTGCGTGGCGGGCCATGGGCCGCCATCTACGACCCGCGATGGGAGCGCGGTCACCGACGCGTGCTCTACGCCATCAACGGCGCGGTGCATATCCCGGGCCGCTTTGCCATCGACTGGATTCGTCTGGGCAGCAATGGCGGCTTCGCCCGCGGTGACGGCGCGAAGCCCGCGCAATGGTATGGCTATGGCGCGGACGTGCTGGCCGTCGCCGATACCATGGTGGCATCCACCGGCGAAGGCATAGCCGAGCCGTCCACCGTAAGCTCGACCACGCCACGCAAAGTGGCCCTGGAAGACGCCGCGGGCAACTTCGTCGCGCTCGATCTCGGCCAGGGACGCTACGCGTTCTATGAGCACCTCAAGCCGGGCAGTATTACGGTCAAGCCTGGTGAGCGGGTAAAGCGTGGCCAGGTAATCGGCAAGCTCGGCTTCAGCGGTGAGTCGACCGGTCCGCATCTGCACTTCCATATCAGCGATGCCAATGCGCCGCTCGATGCGGAAGGGCTGCCCTATGGCTTCGAGCGCTTTCGTGTGGTTGGCGTTTACACCTCGATCGAAGCCTTCGACCGAGGCGAGCGCTGGCTGCCATCATCGGCCAGACAGGATGATATTCGAAAACAAGAATTTCCTGCGCCGCTATCGGTCGTGGATTTCCCTGCGGATGCATCGCGCCACTAGACCTTGCCGCCGACCATGATCGTGGCCACACGCGCCAACCGAAACGCGCTGCAGGTGAACCGATTGGCGCACGCAGGCCACAAACAAGCCCATCGCGGGTAACGCCTTCGCTGCTGATAAGTGCAGACGCTTATACCGGCATCCGGCCACCATTGCTCGACCATCACTTCTCGACAAAGGCTCGTTCAATCACGTAATCGCCCTGCTCGCGCGTCCGTGGCGACACCTGAAAACCGCGGCCATCGAGCAGGCTGCAGGTATCGTCCAGCATCGACGGACTACCGCACAACATGATGCGGTCGGTCTGCGGGTTCAGCGGCGGCAAGCCAACGGCCTCGCTCATCACGCCATCGGCGATGGCATCGGCAATGCGGCCACGATTGCGGTACGGCTCACGAGTCACGCTGGGGTAGTAAATCAACTTCTCGCGCACCAGCTCGCCCAGATACTCATGCTGCGGCAACTCGCGCTCAAGATAATCCGCGTAGGCAAGATCGCTGATATGCCGCACACCATGGGCCAGCACGATCTTATCGAAGCGCGCATAGGTTTCGGGATCGCGCACAATGCTGAGAAAAGGCGCCAGGCCGGTGCCCGTACCCAGCAGATACAAATGCTTGCCCGGCCTGAGGTCGTCAAGCACCAGCGTCCCGGTTGGCTTGCGACTTACGATCACCGAATCACCCGGCTTCAAGTGCTGCAAGCGCGAGGTAAGCGGGCCCTGGGCCACTTTGATACTGAAAAACTCCAGATGATCTTCGTAGTTGGCGCTGGCAATGGAATACGCACGCATGAGCGGCCGCCCCGCCACCTCCAGCCCAACCATCACGAAATGACCGCTATCGAAGCGAAAGCCCGGATCGCGCGTGGTGCGAAAGCTGAAGAGACTGTCATTCCAATGACGCACGTCGATCACGCGCTCTGTCGCTAGTACAGCCATAGTCGTTCCCGTCGATATTGAGACGCCGATATATGCACAGTGGATGCAAAAGCCGCATAGCGGCATTTATAGATACTGATTGCGACGATAAAAAGTCCAAAGCACAACTTTATCTATTTTGGTTAGTTAATCAAATAAGCGATTCAACTATGCTGTCGGTGTACTCGTCAAGAACCTTCTTGGTCGCAACCACCTTCACCATGACCAGCATGCCCTGATAGCTGACGCAAAGCTGGCGCGCGAGCTTGTGCGGGTCTTTATCGGGCGAGATTTTACCGACCGCCTGGCCGCGCTGGACCAGCTCCAGAAACTCGCGCTCGAACATGCATATACCGGCAATGACCTTGGCGTGCGTCGGCTTGTCGTGCATGCCTATCTCGATGGCGGTGTTGGTCAACAGACACCCACGATCCTTGCCAAGCTCCGCGTGATAAGTCGTTGTGAACAGCGCCCGTATACATGCAATGGGGTCATCGCCCTGCAGGTGCTCATCGATGCGCCGCTTGACGACATTCGCCAAATAGAAGTCCAACGATGAAAGAAATACCTCCTGCTTACCGCCAAAAGCGTTGTACAGGCTGCCTGAAAGAAGGCCGGTAACGGCTTCAAGATCTTTCATTGAAGTCGACCGATAACCACTGCGGCGAAAGAGTTGCGTCATCTCACGACGGGCAACGACGACATCGAAGTTCTTCTCTCTTGTCATGGCACAGCACCTATGTTATCAATTATTTGGTTGAACGATCAAAAATGTTGCTCGAGCTTCATTTTAGCGCAACAAACATGAGTCAGTCTGTTCAACACTTGGGGACAACCTACTTCTTTGGACGGCCGCCCAGCCCTGCTGGCGACTGCTTCCTCCAAGTCATCCGCGCCGTCATCAGTCAGCGACGGTGAATCGCCATGGGGTTTTGCAACGCAGTGACACCAAGGGTAGACCACATATATGGACGCACGCTCGGTTAATACGATCGTTAATGCTGGTGCCGTTGTAGGTGATGTATCTGCTGATATTGAGAAAAAGGTCGCCGTTGTCGGGCTTGGATGTTACTACCCGGGCGCAAAATCGCCTGGCGAGTTATGGCAAAACATTCTTGCCAGACGGCAGCAGTTTCGCCCGATGCCAGATGTGCGCCTGCCGCTGGCTGACTACCACGATGCAGATCGCCGCACGCCGGACAAAACCTATGGTCACCGCGCGGCCGTCATCGACGGCTACGCCTTCGACTGGGCGACGCGTCGAATTCCCAAAAGTACGACCGAAGCGACCGACATAGCGCATTGGCTGGCGCTCGATACAGCGCTGCAAATGCTTGACGACGCCGGCTACGACCCGGCGCGCCTGCCGCGCCACACCACTCAGGTAATCGTCGGCAACACCTTGACCGGCGAATTCACCCGCTCCAATACCCTGCGCTTGCGCTGGCCTTATGTGCTCAAGAGCCTGCGCGCCTCGGCGGCCGCTGCAGGCTTATCGGGCGAGGCGCTGCAAGCGCTTGAACAAAGCATGGAGCTGTCGTTCAAGTCGCCGTTTGCCCCGGTCAACGAAGATACCCTCGCCGGCGGGCTGGCCAACACCATCGCGGGGCGCATCTGCAATTATTTGAACGTCAATGGCGGCGGTTACACCGTCGACGGCGCCTGCTGCTCATCGCTGATCGCGGTATATACCGGCGCCATGAGCCTGGTGGCGGGGCATAGCGATTTTGTCATCGCCGGTGGCGTGGACATCAGCCTAGATCCGTTCGAGCTGATCGGCTTTGCCAAAACCGGCGCACTCACCGCCACCGAAATGCGCGTCTACGATGCGCGCGGCGACGGCTTTATCCCCGGCGAAGGCTGCGGTTTTGTCGGCCTGAAACGGCTGGCCGATGCGCAGCGCGATGGCGACAAAATCTATGCGGTGATGGATGGCTGGGGCATGTCTTCAGACGGCCGCGGCGGCATCACCGCTCCCAGCGTCGACGGACAACATCTGGCGATCGCGCGAGCCTACCAGCAGGCAGGGGTCAAGCCGGAGCTGCTTGATTTCATCGAAGGCCACGGCACCGGCACCACGCTAGGCGACAAAACCGAGTTGCTGGCCATCGCCAAGACGCTGGGCCTGGAGGCCAAACCGCAGCAATGCGGGGTGACCTCGTTCAAATCCATCGTCGGGCATACCAAGGCCGCCGCAGGCATCGGCGCGTTCATCAAGGGCGTCATGGCGGTCAATCAGCGCGTGCTGCCGCCGACCGCCGGCTGTGAGCAGGCTCACCCGGTGTTTGCCGGCGATGGGCGTGCGATGTACCCATTGATCCGCGGCGAAAAACGTTCGCCGCAAGCCACGCTGCGTGGCGGCGTATCGGCGATGGGCTTTGGCGGCATCAACGTCCACGTTACCTTGACCTCACCCGATGCAGCACCGATGGCATCGCTGCAGGGCGCTTATGACGAACGTGCCAGCATGGCCTCGTGGCAAGCCACCGAAGTGTTTCCGTTTGCCGCCGAAACCCCGGTTCAGCTACGCGAGCTGATTACCCAGGCGCGTCGCGATGCCGAAGGCATCAATGTCGCCGAGCTGGCCGACCTCGCCGCCGAGCTGGCCGCCAGGATCAATACCTCGAATCGCCATCGCGCGGCTATCGTCGCCGACACCCCCGATCAATTGCGCGAAAAGCTCGACGCGCTGTTAATCACCTTGCAGGAGACGCCGGCACAGGGGCATGGACCAGGTCCGCGGCATCGCCAGCGGCAGCGGATTATCGGTGCCGCGCCTGGGCTTGCTCTTTCCCGGCCAGGGCTCGCAACAACTGGGCATGGCGCGCCTGCTGATCGAGCGCTATGAGTGGGCGCGCGAGCTGGCCCAGCAAGCACAGCAATGGGCTGCCGATGCGGGTACGCCGTCGCTACTGCAATCGATGTTTCCGAATCTCGATCGGATGCCGCACAAGGAGGATCGCGAACCCTTTGTACAGGCATTGCGTCAAACCGAAATAGCACAGCCGGCCATCGCCTTGGCATCCTTGCTGTGGCTGCAATTCATCGAGCGCCTCGGCCTGCAGCCCGATTGCGTGCTCGGCCATAGCCTGGGCGAACTGAGCGCTTTTCACGCGGCCGGCGCCTTCGGTGCGCGCGAGCTGATCCAGCTCGCCACGTTGCGCGGACAACAAATGGCGGCGGGCGGCAAAACTGCCGGCGCCATGCTCAGCCTGGCCTGCACCCAGACTCAAGCCAGAGCCTTGATCGACCAGGCTGGCGATGCCGGCTACGCCGTGCTGGCCAATATCAACAGCGACGAGCAGATGATTGTTTCAGGCGAGCTTGCGGCGATCGAGACGATCGCCGGGCTTGCCGAGAACAGCGGCGTCCGCGTACATCGCCTGCCGGTGAGCAACGCCTTTCACTCCGCCCTGGTGGCCGATGCCGCCGAACATCTGCTCGAACACGCGCCGATCGCCGCTGCTTGCGAAGCCCTGCGCTGCACCTTGCTGTCCAGTGTGGATGGCCGGCGCATCGACAGCACCATCGATCTGCATCGGCATTTCTCCGAGCAAATCCTGTTGCCGGTCGACTTCGTCAGCGCGGCCAAGGCGATCACTCAAGAAGCGGATCTGCTGATCGAAGTAGGCCCGGGTCGCGTGCTCAGCAACTTGATCGGCCAGATGGCGACTGACTACCGCATGAGCAGCCTGCCGCTGGAGGCGAAAGCCGAAAGCATGCAGGATCTCAACTGGCTGCTGGCCTGCGCGCATACGCTTGGCGTGGCGATTGAATGGAAAACGCTTTACGCCACCCGCGTGATCAAGCCCTTCGTGCCTGCCGCGCAACGCGACTTTATCGTCAACCCCTGCGAACGACCGATGGCGCAGGCAACGCCGGCAAGCTTCAACCTGCCGGCCGCCATGCCTGCACCGGCTGGCCTGCTATCCGGTTCGGCGGAAAGCTACGTCGATGAAGCACTGGAACGACTACTTGGCTATTTAAGGCATCGCGGTGAGTTCGTCGCCGATGTCATCAAGGCCGATGTGCGCGCCACAGCCCGCAGCGAAGGCGGCCATGTTCGTCCCGCGGCGCCAGCCAGGGCCTATGTCGCGCCCGTCGGCGAGCCTGCCAGCATCGCGCCCAGGCCGGTGCAGGCAACCCTGCCGCAGCCGGCGCCGGCTGGCGCACGCGACACCGTGCTTGACCTGGTCGCCGAGTTCACCGGCTTCGCTCGCTCGTCGCTGTCGCTGGCCATGACGATGGGCGACGACTTGAATCTTGACTCGATCAAGGCAACCGAAATCGTTTCGCTGGTGGCTCAGCGATTCCAGCTTCAGGCGCATATCGACCCGGCCGATTTCACCCAACGCTCGCTGGCCGACCTGGTGGCCGCGGTCGATCAGTTCTCCACCACGGCCTCCAGCGGCGCCGCGATGGCGTCGTCACAGCCCATCGTCACCGCAGCCGCCCGCTTGTCGGCAGCCGTCACCCTCAGGCAACTGGTCGCCCGCGCCACCGGCTTCGCCGAGGCCAGCATCGAGCTGTCGATGAAGCTCGGCGACGATCTGAACATGGACTCGATCAAGGCCGGCGACCTGATCGCGCAGGCCGCCAACGCGCTCGGCCTCAGCGGCGGTCAACTGGATGCCGCGGAGTTGTCGGCCGCGTCGCTGGGTGATATCGCCAACCGCATGGAAGCGCTGGCTTCGTCGCAGCGCCAGGTAACCGTTGCCGTCAACGTCGCGGCTGGCGATACGGCCTCCGTACTATGGGACGCCGTCGCCCGCGTCACCGGCTTTGAGCGCGGACGCCTGTCGGCGGAGCTGCGCATGATCGACGACCTGAATCTGGACTCGATCAAAGTCGGCGCGATTCTGGCGGAAGTGATTGAGCACATCGGCTTGAACGGCAAGCTCGACCCGGCGGAACTCGCTGGCGAAACACTGGGCCATATCGCGCAAAAACTGACCGCCTTGCGCAGCGCGAACGCACTGCCGTCGGCTCAACCGCTAAACCCATCGCAGCATGCGCCACTCAGCAGCGAGGCCCTGCCCGACTGGGTTCGCGCCTACCAACTGGTGCTGCGGAAAGACCCCGACGACAAGGCGTCGGTAACGGCATCGCAGGCGCTGTCGTTTGCCGCTGCGCGCTGTTTCTTGCAAGCCCCCGACAGCGATAACGACAGCGCCATGCTTATCGCCGATGCACTAAGCATCGAGGGCGCCCAGATCACGGCCGATCAGACCATTGCCGCCGAAGCACAGCTTGAGCACTTTATCGCGGTCCTGCCCAGAACGACTTCGTTGCCGGCCGTACCACAGCCGCAAGTCGTCGCGTCGCTGATCGAACCACTGCACCAGGCCGCGCAGAATGCCTTGCGGCTTGGCTGCAAAACGCTGACCTTTGTACAGTTCGGCCTGGCCGAATCATTGCGCGCCCCGTCCGCTCAGCATGCCGCGGCCATGGATACCTCGTGCGCACAGGCCTTTGCTGCCAGCGTGCATCTTGAGCATCCTGAGCTGAAGCTGCGGGTGCTGGATTTCCCGGCGAGCGCTTCCAGCGAACTCATCGCGCAGAAAATCGTCAGCGAACTACAGCACGAGGAAGCCTATCGCTTATCGTTCTACGGCGAGGATGGACAGCGGGAGAGCGTAAGCCCGCAGATGCTCGAAACAGCCTTGCTGCCGCCACGTGAACTGACCTGGTCCAGCGATGACGTGGTGCTGGTCACCGGCGGCGGCAAAGGGATTACCGCCGAACTGGCATTGGCTTTCGCCAAACGCACCGGCGCGCGGATCGCCCTGGTCGGCCGCACCGTGCTCGATCCGTCGGCGGCAAGCATTGATCCCGCCAGCGCCGAGGTACACGCCACGCTGCAACGTTTCAGCGCCGAACATCAAGTCGCTCAGTACTTCTCCTGCGACATCGGCGAGCCGGCCGCCGTCGCTTCCTTGATCGAACAGGTCAAGCAGGCGCTGGGGCCGATCAGCGGCTTGATCCACGGTGCCGGCACCAATAAGCCACGACGGGTGGAGCAAGTAACCTCCGCGCAGGCCTTGCAAGAAATCAGCCCGAAACTCTGCGGCATCCTGGCGCTGTGCCAGGCGCTGGATACGCAACCGCTGAAACTGCTGCTCGGCCTCGGCTCGATCATCGGCGTCACCGGCATGCCGGGCAATGCCTGGTATGCGTTTTCGAACCAGGCCATGGATGTGGCGCTGGCGAATTTCCGCGCACGCCACCCATCGACGACGACGCTTACGCTGGCCTACAGCGTATGGGCCGACGTCGGCATGGGTGCTCGCATGGGCAGCGCCAAGCGCCTGGCGCAGCAAGGCATCAGTGCGATTCCGCCGGAAGCCGGTGTCAACCACTTCCTCGAATTGATCAGCGGCCAGGCGCCGGCCCAGCAAATCATCGTCGCCGGCCGCCTGGGCGGGCTCGATACCTGGCAGCCGGACCGCTCCGCCCTCACCCGGCCGGGCCGCTTCATCGAAACGGTGCTCGCCTACCAGCCCGGCGTCGAGCTGGTGACGCGGGTACATCTGTCCGTGCAAAGCGACTCCTACCTGAAAGACCACTACTACCGCGGTGTTTATTTATTCCCCACCGTGTTCGGCCTAGAGGCCATGGCGCAACAAGCTTTTCTACTCGCAGGCGACGTGCTTGGCGGCGACGGCGCGCGCTCCAGTTTCAGCGCGGAGCAGGTGCGGCTTGAACGCCCCATCGTCGTCGACGGCAACAAAGGCACCACGATCGAACTACGGGCCACCGTGCGCGCTCGACGCGATGCCGACGAACCGCTGCGCGTGGACGTGGGTATCTACACCGAACAAACCGGCTACCGCCGCGATCACTTCGCGGCGACGATCCGGTGTTCCGAGCTTTCGCCGACCGATGACGGCCAATGGCAAAAGCCATCCGCATCCATCGATCAACTCGACCCCCAGGTGGATTTGTATGGCGGCTTGCTGTTCCAGGGCAGCGCCTTCCGGCGCATGCGCGCTGTGCACGAGATGAGTCGCTCAGGCTCGCTGACTACGATCGAACGCAGCCACGGCAACGACTATTTCGCCAGCAGCTTGTCGTCCAGGTTGTTTTCACCGCACCTGCTAGCCGGCGATCCGTTCTTCCGTGACGGCCTGCTGCAAACCGCGCAGCTCTCCGAGCAGGGGCAATACCTTCCCGTCGGCATCGAGCAGGTCGAGATTTACGACAACGCCGCGGGCATCGTCGGCCATCTGACCGTACAAAACCAGATCACCTCACGCCATGGCGACGAGTTGGTTTGCGATGTGACGGCTTATAGCGAAGGCGGCCATATCGTCGAGCGCCTACGCGGGTATCGCCTGAAGCGCGTGTCGATCGATCCGCATGCGCCGACCCCGGAAGATTGGGTCGACCCGACCCGGCGCGACCAGCAACTGCTGCAGACCGCGCTGGATCAGGCCTGCGCCACGCTAGGCCTGAATACGCCGAACTTCGTCATGGTCCACGCCCCGCAACTGGCGTTGATGGAGCGTACCCGCCGCCGCCTGAGCGAGCTGCCGCTGTTCGGCGACGTGGTCGAACGCGCGCTAGCCATCGAAGGACGCACACTCGACGGCGATATCGAAATTCGCTGGGACGGCAGCGGCAAGCCGACCCTGGCTGGCGGCGCCACCCAGCCGCTGGGCATATCGCTGTCGCACGACCGCTCGCATTGCCTATGTGTCTGCGGTGCGGAGCCGCAAGGCTGTGACATTGAGCCCGTCGAGCCACGATCGACCGAAGCCTGGCTGGCACTGCTTACGCCACAACGCGGCCCCTTGCTGCAACAACTGCAACAAGGCGGCGACACGCGCGATGAGGCCGGCACGCGCATCTGGTGCGCGGTCGAGGCGGCTAAGAAAGCACTCGGCAGCGGCGGCATCGAATTGATCGTCCGGCAGCGCCAAGGCAACGCGGTAACCTTCACCGTGCCGCAGAGGGACGGTGCTGAATCACTGACCCTGCTGACCTTGCCGATCACCCTCACCCGGCCCCGTCCGAAGATGCTGGCGTTCGCGGCATCGGCCGTCACCGCTCAGCGCAGTGGGTCGGCATCGAGCGCTGGCCGCAGCGTGGAAGACCGCGCGGCGGAAAAGCAGCCACCCGCCGAATCCATGGTCACCGGCAAGGGCGCCATCGGCTTATACGATTTGCGCGGCCCGCATGGCGAAACCACGACCTGCTGGCGTTTCCGTGTTCCGTTCAAAGAGATCACCACCCGCCGGCACGGCCTGAACTATTCGGTGGTGGCGGACTGGATGGGCAATATCCGCGAGCTGAGCATTGTCAGAATCGCCGCTGACCTCGTACCTGATTTCTCCTCCGGTCGCTGGGGCATGGTGACCAATCGCTCTGACATCACCATCGTCGGCAATGTGAACTGCCTCGACCTGGTCGAGGGGCGGCTATGGATCAGCAAGGTCTATGGCGCGCTCGACTCGTCCGTCGACATGCATTTCGACTGGGTGCGCATCCACCCGGACGGCCATGAGTCACGCATTGCCTACAGCAATATGACGACTACCTGGGTGGCGATCAAAGGGCATGGCGTCGTGGAGCTGGCGCCGTTTCCGAAGTATTTGCAGGAATTCACCCAGTCGTATCTGCCGACGTCGGCGTTGTCGGAGGATCCGTTCCATGCACGGCGGCCGCTGCCCGCCCGAGCCGGCACGGAGAGATCCTCGCGCATCGCCATGGAAGGTCCGGCGCTGTATCTGGCACCAGCCGCACCGAAGATCGAGCCGGTACTGCACAGCCACGTCTTCGATACCTCGCTGGCGGAATCTAACCTGGTCGGCAATATCTATTTCGCCAACTACTACCGCTGGCAAAGCACGGTCATCGATCGCTACCTGTTCGGCCTGGCGCCCAAATATTTCCGCGACGCCCAAGCCAGTGGCGAGCTGCACTGCCAGCAAAGCACCATCCAGCATCTGCGCGAAGCCATGCCATTCGACGAGATCGAGGTCGTCATGGCATTGAAAGAACTGTACGAAAACGGCTTCAAGCTGCAATTCGATTACTTCCATCTGTCGACGTCCAGGCAGCGTACCAAGCTGGCGGTAGGCCATGCCGACTGCTGCTGGGTGAGTACCGGCGCAGAGGGCTCGGCACGCGCCGCCAAGCTGCCCGAAGAGATGCTGCACGGCCTGCTCAACGCCTGCGGATCGGCTGCGGTTCGGCGTAGCAACGTACTGGTGTAACCACGGCTGAAACCACCGGAGAGATGGCGTTGGAATCGATCATCAAGCAGCGCGTTACCGTCGATATCGAGGACGAATTTGTGGTCCTGCTGATCGGCATGC
>NZ_JAPDPE010000102.1 GCF_026283955.1 Dyella silvatica
CGCGGGCGAAATGCGCGCACGCCTGGATCAACTGATTCCCGGCGGCACCCAGGGGCTGACCGTGGGCACCTTCCACGGCATTGCCCATCGCCTGCTGCGCCGACACTGGCGCGAGGCCGGCCTGCCGGAAGGCTTCCAGATTCTCGATTCAGACGACCAGCTGCGCCAGGTCAAGCGCATTGTGGCCGGGCTGGGGCTGGACGAAGCCCGCTTTCCGCCACGCCAGGCGATGTGGCAAATCAACCACTGGAAAGATGAAGGCAAGCGCCCCGAAGGCATCGAGCATCACGACCATCCTGTCACTCGCACCTTCGTGCAGATTTACCAAGCCTACGAAGACGCCTGCCGCCGGGCGGGGCTGGTCGATTTCGCCGAACTGCTGTTGCGCGCGCATGAGTTGTGGCTGAAAAATCCCGCCGTGCTGGAGCACTATCAGCAACGTTGGCGCTACCTGCTGATCGACGAATTCCAGGACACCAACACACTGCAATACGCGTGGATACGCGTGCTGGCCGGCACCACCGGCCAAGTCTTCGTGGTCGGTGACGACGATCAGGCCATTTACGGCTGGCGTGGCGCCAAGGTGGAAAACGTGCAGCAGTTTCTGCGCGATTTCCCTGGCGCAAAAACCATCAAGCTGGAACAGAACTACCGCTCCACCTCGACCATCCTCAAAGCGGCCAACAGCGTCATCGCCCGCAACGGCGGCCGCCTCGGCAAACAGCTATGGACCGATGGCGGCGATGGCGAGCGCATCGCGCTGTACGCCGCTTACAACGAACAAGACGAAGCGCGGTTCGTGATCGAGCGTATTCGCGAATACATCGCCGAGCACGGTCACGCCAAGGATTGCGCGATTCTTTATCGCTCCAATGCGCAATCGCGCAACTTCGAAGAGCAACTTACCCAACGCAGCATCCCGTATCGCGTGTATGGCGGCCTGCGCTTTTTCGAGCGCGCCGAGATCAAGGATGCTCTGGCCTATTTGCGGCTAAGCGCCAATCGCCACGACGATGCTGCCTTCGAGCGTGCGGTGAATACACCGCCACGCGGCATCGGCGACCGCACGCTGGATGTGCTGCGCCGCCGAGCGCGCAGCGAAGGCAGTTCGATGTGGGAGGCCGTGCTGAACGAGCTCAGCGGCGGCCAAGAGCTGGCTGGCCGTGCGAAGAATGCGGTCAAGGCGTTCCTGTCGCTGATCGATGAGATGACGCGGACCTTTGCCGGTACCGCAGCGGGTAACGGGGAACAGGGAACGGGGAATCTGAGCGGTTTGGGCGACGATTCCAGCGACGCGATACCGGCTACCGTTTCAAAGCTCAATCTTTCCGAGCAGATCGATCACGCCATCACCCATACCGGGCTACGCGATCACTATGAGAAAGACAGCCGCGGCAACGGTGAAACCCGGGTGGAGAACCTGGACGAACTGGTCAACGTCGCCAGCCGTTTCGAGTTGACGCAAGACGATATCGAGGCGGGCCTCAACGAGCTTTCGGCCTTTTTGTCGCACGCCGCACTGGAAGCCGGCGAAGGCCAGGGCGAGGCATGGGACGACTGCGTGCAGTTGATGACACTGCATTCGGCCAAGGGGCTGGAATTTCCGGTGGTGTTCCTGGTCGGCATGGAAGAGGGCCTGTTTCCCAGCCAGCGCTCAGTCGAAGACGAAGGACGGCTGGAAGAAGAACGCCGGCTCGCCTATGTCGGCATCACCCGCGCCCGCGAGCGGCTGTTTATTACGCACGCCGAATCGCGCCGCATGCACGGCGTGGAAATGCTGGCGCGGCCATCACGATTCCTCGGTGAGATTCCGCCCGAGCTGATCGACGAAGTGCGTCCACGGGTGCAGGTGAGCCGTCCAGCCTACGCCGGCCGCTATAGCGAACCCTCATCGTCGCTGGATGAAAGCCGGCCGATCAAGCTCGGCCAGCGCGTCAGCCACCCCAGCTTCGGCGAAGGTATCGTGCTGAGCGCGGAAGGCAGCGGCGCGCATATGCGTATCCAGGTGAACTTTGCCGACAGCGGCAGCAAGTGGCTGGTCTACGCCTACGCCAATCTCACCCCGGTATAGCCGCCTCATCTGGGCATAGATCGCGGCTCACCGTTTCTCTGCCTGCCAAGGAATGACTGGATGTTCAAGTCTTCGCCCTTACGCGACAACCTGCGCCAGCTGCGCGGCTTCCAGCGGCTACTGCTGCAGCAGTACCAACGGTTGCCCTGGGGGCATCGCTTGTTACAAGGACTTTCGCAAGCCGCCCAGGCACTGGTCGGCGCCAGTCTCGGCTACGGCCTGGGCCTGCTGCTGCACACCCAACAGGCCTTCTGGGCCGCACTGACGGCGATTGCCGTCACTCAGCAAACCTATGTCGATACACGAGCCTCTTCGCGTGACCAAGTCATCGGCGCCTGCATCGGCGGCATCATCGGCATGGCCGCGGCCTATCTAGGCAGAGACAGCTACACCGCCTACGCCGTGGCCATCGTGCTGGTCATCGTGGTGTGCTGGTGCTCCAACGTAGGCAGCGCCGGCAAACTCGGCGCCACCACCGCCACCATCGTGCTACTGGTGCCGCATGTCGGCCCCTTCTGGACGGTGGCACTTACCCGTCTTGGCGAGGTCACGCTCGGCATCGCCAGCGCACTGTTGGTGACACGCACCGCCAGCTGGCTGGAAACGCGCTGGCTGGGCGAATCTGAGCATACCGGTTGAATCGTCGCACATGCGCAACATCTCAGGCAGCGGACTCACACTGCGCAGCTAAGCTGTCAGCCGTGTCTTTGCTATCCAGCATGGTTTGAGCGCCGCCAAGAAAGCCAAACACCACGGCAGCGGACATCACGGTAATCGCCGCGAGCACATAGATCAGCCAGCGGAACGCTTCGGCATAGACGGCCGTCCATACGGCCGCATCGACCTGCGGCAGCAAGGCGTGCGCCTGGGTCAAATCGCCAGTGGCCAATTGTTGTGCCACGTTACGCAGCGTGTCCGCATCCACCCTTGGCAGCGCCGCGTGCAAGCCTGTATCTAGCAACGCCGCCAGCACCGCCCCCATCAAGGCCAGAGCGATGCACTCGCCGGCAACGCGCGTGGTGCTGAAGATGCCGGTGGCCATGCCGGCGCGTTCGCGTGGCACCACGCTTACCGACAAACCATCCATCAAGCCCCACGGCAAACCGGTGCCAATGCCGATAACCGCCATCGGCATCGCCCATGCCCATGCCGACTGTCCGGGCGCTATCCGCGATAGCCACAACAAGCCGGCGGCGGCCACCAGCAAGCCAAAACCCGAAAGCAAGCCGGCGGATACCCGATGCGCGAGCGCGGCGGCGACCGCTGGCACGATCAACATCGGCAATGACAGCGACATCAGCATCAAGCCGGCATCCAGCTCACGATGACCCTCGATGCCGATAAAGCGAATCGGCAGCATGATCAGCAACACCACATAGCAATAACAAGTGGCGATAGGCAGCACCTGCACACCGACAAAACGGGTATAGCGAAACAGCGATAAATCCAGCATCGGCCGCGAGACACGGCGTTCGATCCAGACAAACAACAGCATCAGCAGTACGGCGCCAGCGAGCAGGCCGAGCACCAGCGCGCTGCCCCAACCGTGCGCCGGCGCTTGCATCACACCGTAGGTAAGCAACCCCAGCGCTCCGGTAAAACTGAGGCTGCCGGGCCAATCCAGCCCGCTCGCCTGTGGGTCGCGCGACTCGCGCATGCCAGAAACGTCGAACGCCAGCCCGATAGCTGCACCAACAAGCCACACAGCACCGGCCCAAACGCCAGGCCAATGCCAAACGTGGTACCGAGCATGGCGAACGCTTGCGTGCGCGCACGGCCTTCGAATTCCTGCGCCAGCGCGGCAGAGCCACCGGCGAGGGTCAACGCGCCAGCCAGCCCTTGCATGGCGCGCAACAGATTCAGGCAAAACAGATTCGACACCAGCGCCAGCAAAACCGAGGCAAGCACAAAGATGCCGACGCCCACACTGAAAATCCGCTTGCGTCCAAACTGATCGGACAACGCACCTGCCGCCATCAAGGTGCTACCGAAGGCCAGCATGTAAGCGTTGACGATCCAGTTGAGGGCCACCGGGCTGCCACCGAATTCACGGGCAATCGCCGGTGTGGCGACCGCGCCGCCGGTAAAGCCCAAGGGCAAAATCAGCGCGGCCAGACAAATGCCGCCCAGCACCAGCCATCGACCGGCAGCGCTGCCGGTTTCGGGTTGTTCTGCTTGCATAGAACACTCCAGGTAGTAAGCGTCGCAACGCTCAGGCAAACGCACGCCGCAACGCGGCCGCCGCGGCATTCAATGCCAGCTCGGCATCGTCCAGCAGGCCTTGCATCAAGATGAAGCCGTGAATCTGCCCCGGCCAGCGCGTCAGCTCCACCGCCACGCCTGCCGCCTGCAAAGCGTTCGCATACGCCTCGGCCTCATCGCGAAGAATGTCGCACTCGGCGGTGAAGATGGTGGCGCTCGGCAAGCCGCGCAAATCGGTTTGCCGCAAGGGCGAAGCCCGCACATCCTGGGCCGATCGCGCATCGGGCAGATATTGGCGCCAATACCAAAGCATCCATGCCGCGGTAAAGCCATAGCCGGTCGCCAACTCGCGATAAGACGGAGTATCCGCGGCGGCATCCAGCGGCGGATAAAGCAATAGCTGATGACGCAGGCCGATGCCTTCCGCACGCGCCAGTTGTGCCAACACCGCGGCGAGATTGCCACCCGAGCTGTCGCCGGCGACGGCTAGCCGCTGCGCATCGCCGCCCCATTCAGCGATATGGCCGTGCACCCAATGCAAGGCGCTTAAAGCATCCTCGACCGCGGCAGGGAATGGCGCCTCGGGCGCCAGCCGATAATCCACCGAGACCACCAGGCTGCCGGCGCGATTAGCCAACGCACGGCAGATGTGGTCGGTCCACTCCAGGCTGCCGATAACGAAACCACTGCCGAAAAAATACAGCGTCACCGGCAATCGCCCGGTGCCTGCCGGAATGTACAGGCGCAGCCGTAACGGGCCCGCCGCGGTATCGATCAAACGATCCTCGACCCGTTCGACTTCGTCGCCGCTGGCCTCAGCGATGGGTGCGGCAAAGGCGGTGCGGAAGTCAGCCGCGCTGATGGTCGAAAAGTCCACCGCGGGCAGCGCTTCAAAAGCGTCGACAAAGGCGCGGGCTTGCGCATTAAGAGGCATGAGGGTTCCCGTCGGTCTTATTCGTATATGGTGATTAATCGATCCGGCGACATGCTAATCAGGCAGTACGCGGCGAAAAATACCGATTCATTCCTCTCTTAATGGACAAATACGCTCTAATCTTGCCCCCTGCCTCCGGCTACGCTGAGCACCCTCATGGATAAACTCACCGGACTCGCCGCCTTTGTTCGCACCGCGCAAACGCAAAGTTTTGTCGCCGCAGGGCGGTTGCTTGGGCTATCGGCATCGGCCGTGGGCAAAAGTGTGGCGCGGCTGGAACAACGACTGGGCGTGCGGCTGTTTCAACGCAGCACCCGGCGCATCCGGCTGACCGACGAAGGCACCCGGTTCTACGAGCGATGCCGGCATATCCTCGACGACATCGATCAGGCTGAGGCGATGTTGTCGCATGCCACCGAGGCACCGCGCGGACGCTTGCGGGTCAGTGTGATCACCGTGGGCTATCGGTTTCTGATGCCGATCCTGCCCGAGTTCATGCAGCGCTATCCCGAGGTCGAGCTGGACCTGGATTTCGATGACCGCATCGTCGATGTGATCGACGATGGACTGGATGCGGTGATTCGCAGCGGCGACCTGCCAGATTCACGTTTGATGGCGCGCCGACTCGGCTCATTTCACGCCATGCTGTGCGCCTCGCCGGATTATCTGCAACGGCAAGGCACACCACAGCATCCGCGCGAACTGGAACGGCACGCCTGCCTGCAGTTTCGCAATCACACCAGCGGCAAGCTGCAGAAATGGATGCTGCGTGCCGACCCCGGTGAATCCGAGCCGCATCTGCCGACCACGATGATCTGCAACAACATCGAAGCGATGCTCACGGCCACCATCAACGGCTTGGGCATCGCCTACTTGCCGAATTTTCTGGTGCGCGACGCGATCGCCAGCGGCACCGTGGTGTCGGTGCTCGACAGCTATATGATTCAGCACGGCGAGTTCTGGGTGCTTTGGCCGTCCAATCGGCAAATGCCACCCAAGCTGCGAGTCTTCGTGGACTTCATTTGCGCACGCCTGTTTTGCGAAGACCCATAGACAGCGGATCACCTCCGCACCCATACCGCAGATGAATTCGCAAGATCTCGTCTGCAACCGGCCATCGACCCAGCCGGTCCATGATGACTCGTCCACTGCTTACGACTCTCGCCATGACCGATGTCGCCGACAACCTCCGCAGACAGCTCGACGACAATCTTTGCGTACACATATTCACCGCCTCGGCGGCGATGGTCGGCGTTTGCCTGACGGTGATCGGGATCATCCGCGTGGTGATCTCGCTGCGCCGCCCCGACATCTTCGCTGACGATTTGCTGGCGCTTAACGCCATTCTTTACCTGGCATCGTGCCTGTTGTCGTATTGGGCGCTGCGCACCCGCAATGCCGGCCGCAACCATCGGCTAGAACGCCTCGCCGATGTGGTCTTTCTGAGCGCGCTCACCCTTACCGCGGTCAATGCCGGCTTTATCGCCTGGGCGATCTCGGTGCACTGATCCGGCCTGAGCAACTCCCCGTCATGGAGAAATACCGAGGTTTACTCCGGCAGACGCGGCACACCGTGTTCGCTGCGCTCTTCAATCGCAATGGGACGGGTATCGATGCGCGCCGGGCGACTGCTCGCAGGCAGCACATCCACCGCATCGCCACGCGCAAACGCCAGCGCAGTGCGATAGCAGCGCTGAGCCAAGGCCGCGTCGTCCTGGCCCACATATGTATCGCCCAGGGCCTCCCAGCCGGCGCTGCTTGGCTGTAGCGCTTGTGAGCGTTCCAGATACTGGTGCGCCTTGCCCCACAGCTTTAGCCGCACACACATGCGACCCAGCGTAAGCAACAAGCCGGCGTCATTGGGATGTGCATCGAGCCATGCTTCCGCGCGACGCAGACGCCCCTCAAGATCATCGCCGCCAAGTCCGCCATAGGTGGCTGCCAGTGACGACGACCATTCGCGCCGCAAGGCCGATTCGACCTCGTCCATCGCCGGCAGGATCAAGCCAAAACTCGCGGCGCGGCGCGCATAGGCATCGACCGCCGCCGGTATGCGGCGCTGTGCTTTGGGCAGCTGCGACCAAAGCGCATTCAATGCGGCACCATCAGACGCGGACTGCATCGACGCGGTCAATACATTGGCTTCAAGCGTGGCATAGGCTCGCGCACCGAGTGCGCCGCTCTTTTGCAATGGCTCCAGCGCTTCGCGCGCACGGCGGGTATCGCCGACCACCAGCGCGGCCAAGGCCAGCTCGCGCCAACCGCCAGGGCTTAACTGGCCGCTATCGGCCTCCGGTGCCAGCAACGCCAGGGCCTCCCCTGATTTACCGTCACGGCGCAGCACACGTGCGCGCATGACCCGGGCCGCCTGCGGTGCGGATTGCGAGGCTTCGGATAGCGTCTCCAGCGCACGCCCCTGCTCGCCGCGGCGCGAGGAAGCCTCGGCAGCCGCGAGCAAGGCCGGGCCACGCAGAACATCCAGCCGCGAGGCACGATTGAGATCGCGCTCGGCATCGCCCAGGCGGCCTTCCATCAGCGCGATCAGACCTTCGCCCATACGCTGCCGGCTCAAGCGCCGATGACGGCGCGAGAAAGCACCGAAGGGCCAGCGCAGCACAAGCCATATCAGGCTAAGCAAACCCCAGCCCAGCAACAACGCGACTAAGCCGGCGACAACGGTGGTTTCGGCGACGTAGCCGCGAATACGCACCAGTACATAGCCGGGGTCTTCGGCCACCCAGTGCCAGCTGAAAGCGGCAAGTGCGGCGGCGATCACCAGCAACAGAATCCAGCGCCATAACTTCATGGCTTGGCTCCGGGGGCGGCATTCAGCGGCGCGGCATCCGGATGGACGGCCGCTGCGCCCCCGGCCGCCGGCTTCAATACATGGATGGAACGCAGATTGCGCAACTCGGCCAGCGCCGCGCCCAGCTCGACCGGCGCAGTCGGCGGCAATTGAGCGGCCAACTCGCCCAGCTTGCTACGCATTTGCTGCACGGCCGGCGCATTCAGATCGAACTGCGCGGCCAGGCTGGCGTCCACGCGCTTCAACGCGGCGGCATAAGCGTCGCGGTCATAAGCGAGCAAGGCCACTTGCGCCTGCGCCAGATCCAGCGCCGCCAGCTCGCGGGCAAAACGCGCATCGGCTACCGCCAGCGGGGCACCATTGTCACGGCGCACGTTGATCACCCCGGACAACGCCTGCTTGATGCGTGACCAGGTACCGCTGGTCGGCGCCTCGCCTGAGCTATCCAGGGCCTTCAGCGGCAGCACGATAATCTCCGCACGCAGCTGGGTCAGGGTGTTGAGCGCACTGGCCTGGCTGACCGGCTGGCTTTTGGCCAAGGCTTCACGCTCGGCTGCGACACTTTGGCGCAGCCCTGAGAACGCACCATCGTTGACGGCGGCCAGCGTCTGGTCGGCCAAGGCGTAAGCGGCGCCCGCGCCCTGCGTATCGTGAAACAGGTCGTAGCGTTCTTTGCCCATGCGCAGCAGCGATTCCGCCTCGTCGAGCAGCATCGCCTCCTGGCCTGAGAGACTTTTCTCGGACAGTTTGGCCACCGCATCTTCCAGGTTGCGCGTGCGCTCGGCCTGGCCGAGCAGCTCTTCACGCAAAGCCCGATTGACCTGATCGGCATCGCCCAGACGTTGACGCAACAGTCCGCGTTCACTGTCTATGCTGCCTAGCGTGGTTTCCAGTGTCTTGACTCGGGTACCGAGTTCGGAGGCCGTTTGGGCCGCGCTGGAGCTGCCTTGTTGTTGCTGCCATTGCTGCCAACCGACATAGCCGGCACCAGCCACGGCGAGCAAGGACAGCAGTACCGCCGCAGCCAACGTGCCGCCACCGCGTGGTGGTGGGCCTCCCGCGACGGAAGCAACCGGCTTGGCCGGTGCGGCATCGGAACGCGCGCCCTCAGGCGCGGCTGATTTGAACGTGGCGTCGTCTTGGCTCATGGGCGACATGCTAGCAGCCCGGGCCGCAAGCATTAATCCATATTTTCCGCCTGTGCCATCGGTCGGCGCAGCTACCGTGGGATTCAACCGCATCGGCGGTATTTTCAGGCATGTGGCATACCTTCTCGCCATCTCGCGCCGAAACGCAGCGTGATCAGCCTGTCGCTGAAGAAGGCGCCAGAATCGCTTTCAATAAATCCATCGATAGCGCCGACGACGCCATTTTTATTCGCCCAAACCCGGCGACCCGCGCAGCTTCAGCCAGTCGTTCGCTACTGACCACGGCCGTGGCCGCGCACAGCCGCCTGAACGCGGACTCGGGCAACAACTGCTGCAAATAGCCCAGCGCCTCGGCGCTGGACAGCAACACCATCGCGCTCCTGGGCAGGCATTCGACCGCTTCGATATGGCGACGCAGCAAACGTGGAGCGACCCGGCTATACACATGCACTTCACGAAGATGCGCACCACGCGCGGCCAGCTCCGCCCGCAATACGCCGCGCCCTCCGGGTGCGCCGACCAGCGCAACGCGATGGTTGCGCAAGGCGTTCAAGGCCGAGTGTTCCAGCAGCCCTTCACTGTCTTGCCGCAGCTCAGGTGTCAGTGGCTCGGCCACACCGTAACGCCGCAGCGCACGCGCGGTGCCCTGGCCTACCGCCAGCACGGTCGCCTCGGTACGCAGCGGGGTGAGCTTGGCGGCAAAACGCACGGCTGCCGGGCTGGTGAATATCAGCACATCATCGCCCAAGGCCGCGCTCAGCTCGGTCAGCACGGCGGCGTCATCGCTGCTGCGCAAGGACAATCCGGGCAACAGCAAGGGCTCGCCGCCTAGCGTGCGCACCTGTCGAACCAGGGTCGTTGCGGTACCTGCGGGGCGCGTACTGACCACCATGCGTCCGCGCATGGATTTTTCTTGCCGCGTTTTCGCGTTAAATGTCGCCCGCCCCTGCACGCTGCGCGAATCCTTGATGAAGGTGAATGCAGTGTAGCCGCCTATACACTACGCGGTTCTCCCCCCGCATCGCCTTAATGGAATAGCAGTCCCGATGAGCACGCCCGATCTATCCACCATGGCGCACGATTTGATTGAGTTCGTTCGTCGCGAAATTCCGCTCGCGCTCAACATGGATCTGCAATTGCACTCCTGCGACGACACCCAGCTCACCCTGGCCGCACCGCTGTCGCCCAATATCAATGACAAGGGCTGTGCGTTTGGCGGCAGCCTGGTCAGCGTGATGACACTGAACGGCTGGAGCCTGGTGGAGCTGGCCTTGCGCCGGCGCGGGATGGACTGCGACGTGTTCGTCGCCGAATCGACCGCCCGCTATCTGGCGCCGGTATGGGGCGATTTCCTCAGCGAGGCCAAACTGGCGGTGACGGCGAGCTGGACCAGTTTTTTCACCACGCTCGACGCACGCGGCCGGGCCCGCATCGGCGTCACCTGCACGGTTCCGGGCACCGATGGCAAACCGGCCGCGACCCTGAACGCACGCTTCGTCGCCAAGCGCCGGGGATGAGTCGCCAGATCAATTGCCCCATGGCGCCGAGATATAGGGCGGCCATTGCGGCAGAATAAGCGGACATCACGGGGAAAATTCATCCATGCGCCGCATCCTCATCAGCCTTCTTTTGCTCTGCACCGCCCTGCTTACCGGTTGCGCCACCGATCAGCGCAGCCAGAGCCTGACCAGCACCCTCAATGCCTATGGCAGCGTCGTGCGCTGGGGCGATTTCGAGAACGCTTTGCAGTTTGTCGATCCTGAAGTACGCAAAGAGCACCCACCCAGCGCACTCGATCTGGCTCGTTTCAAACAACTGCGCGTGACCGGCTATGACGACGGCCCTGGCCCTGCCACCTCGGGTGAAAACGAAGTGCGCCAAGTGGTGCAAATCAGCTTCGCCAATATCAATACCCAGGCCGAACGCACCGTCGTTGACCATCAGCTGTGGCATTACGACCCAGTGAAAAAGCATTGGTGGCTGATGAGCGGCCTGCCCAATATCAGCAGCGAGTAATGGCCCGGCAACGCCCCGACCGGCCCAGCCCAGGCTCCGGTGACCCAGCCGCCGGCTGCAGCGGGGCCGGGGACGATATAGAACGGGCTCTGCCGCCGTGCAGCCCGTATAATCGGCGGTTTACTCAACTCCGCGCGACCCGCTCGCGCCCGTGGAAACTTCCGAATGAGCGATTTCCTGCACAAACTGCCCGAATTCATCGGCAACAACTGGGCGCTGGCCGCGCTGTTCGTGGTCTTGCTGGTGGCCTTGATCGTGATGGAGATCGCCACGCTGTTCCGCAAATACAAGGAGCTGACCCCGGCCGGGCTGACCTTGCTGATCAATCGCGAAAGCCCGTTGCTGGTCGATCTGTCGGCCTATGCCGATTACGAAAAAGCCCATATCCCAGGCTCCAAGCACGTAGCCATGAGCCAGTTCGATCCCGAGCAAAAAGACTTGGCCAAGGCCAAAGAACTGGCCGTGGCGCTGATCGACAAAGACGGTCGCGGTGCCGCCAACAAGGCCGCGCAGCGGCTGGTCAAGGCGGGTTTCACCAAGGTCTATACCCTGGGTGGCGGCGTGCTCGCCTGGCAGCAAGCGCAGTTGCCGGTTGCCAAAGGCAACAAATAAGCGCGCGTTGATTTCCCGCACCGTTGCGTGGCGCCCACGCAACGGTGCGAAGATTCAATCGCTAAGCCCAGCCCGCCCGGCGAGAATCTGCGCCAACACATCCGGCGCATAGTCGAACGAGTCGTAATACAGCCGATCTTCCGGCAGATCCGCATCGAGAAACAACTTGCGGCCCGCATCGATCATCGCCGGCGGCCCGCTCATATACACGTCGTGGCCGGACAGATCCGGCTGATCCTCAAGCACCGCCTCATGGATCAGGCCCACCCGCAAACCCGTCGCCAGCGCCTGCTCAGGATCGGATAACACCGCCTGGAAGCGCAGATTGGATGCCTCGTGCGCCCAACGCTCGGCCAATGGCCGCAGGTATAAATCGGCCACCGAACGAGCGCCCCAATACACCCGCATCGGCCGGCGCGTACCCAGCGCGAGAAAATGCTCGACGATCGCCTTGACCGGCGCAAAGCCCGTGCCGCCGGCCATGAAAACCATCGGACGCTCGGAATCTTCACGTGGCACAAAGGTGCCCAGCGGTCCCTCGATACGCAGCTCGTCACCGATTTGCAAGCCATCATTGACCCACGAGGTGAAACCGCCGCCCGCCACGTGACGCACATGCAGCTCGATCGCCCCATCCGCACGCGGCCCGCTGGCAATCGAGAACGGACGCCGCTTGCCATCCTCCAGCAAGACGTCCAGGTATTGCCCTGGCAGCCAGTTAAGCCCGGCTTCGCCAGCGGCGGGCTGCAACACCAGGCCGATGACCTCCGGCGCCAGCTGTTGTTTCTCGACCACCGTCACACGAAGTTGACGTCGCGCGATGTCTTCCACCGAGGTCACTTCGCGCGCCTCGATCAGCAGATCGCCCAACGGCACCGCCTGGCATAACAACACCGCATGCTTGGCCGGCGAACTGCCGCTGAGGGCCAGCGGCGGGTTGCGCGGATAGGCACACTCGCCTTCCAGCAAGGTCGCCTTGCAACTGCCGCAGACGCCCGCACGGCATGAATACGGCAAGGCAATACCGGCGCGCTGCGCCGCTTCCAGTACCGTTTCGCCGGGTTCGACCGCGAAACGGCGACCGGAAGTTTTGAGAGTGACAATAAACACGGACGCATTGTCGCCGCAGCAGCAGTCGATCGACAATGCGGGCTCACCCGATGGGATTCAACCATGATCTGGAAACAAGACACCGACCTCGCCCGCCTCAACGGCTGGAGTGCGAACACACTGATGGAGACGCTGGGCATCCGCATCACCGAGGTGGGCGAGGACTGGCTGCGCGGCACCATGCCGGTCGATCAGCGCACCCATCAGCCCTACGGCCTGCTGCATGGCGGCGCATCGGTAGCGCTGGCCGAAACCCTGGGCAGCACCGCGGCGATGCTTACGCTCGATCCCGAAAAGGAAATGACCGTCGGCCTGGACATCAATGCGAACCATGTCCGCGGCGCTCGCAGTGGCAACGTCACCGGCACCGCCAAACCTCTGCATATCGGGCGCAGCACCCAGGTCTGGGAAATTCGTATCGAAAACGAAAGCGGCGAACTGGTCTGCATATCGCGCATCACCATGGCCGTCGTGCCAGCGCGCGTGGCAGCGCCACGTTGAGGGCGCGCACTTCAGCAACGCTTGCGCAACCAGCGGCCTATCTCCTCACACAAGCGCGGGGATAGTGCGCGATGAATAGTGAAACACCCTATGCGGGGCTTAGCCCCGATCTAGTGCTCGATGCGGTTTCCGCCTGCGGCCTGTGGCCCGATGGACGCTTGCTGGCACTCAACAGTTACGAAAATCGCGTATGGCAGGTAGGCCTGGAAGACAGCACCCCGGTCATCGCGAAATTTTATCGCCCCGGACGCTGGAGCGATGCCGCGATCGAAGAAGAGCACGCTTTTGCGCTGGAACTAAGCGCCGCCGAACTACCGGTGGTCGCGCCGCTCGCCTTTGGCGGCCAAACGCTGCTGCAGCATCAGGGCTTTCGCTACGCGCTAACCCCGCGCCGCGGCGGCCGCGCACCCTCGCTGGAGTCAAGCGAGCAGCTGGAATGGCTGGGCCGGCTGATTGCCCGTATGCATACGGTAGGAGCGCGCCAGCCGTTTGCGCATCGCGGCCGGATCGATCGCGCCACGCTTATCGCCGCACCGATGCACGCGGTATTGGCATCGTCATTGCTGCCGCCCTCTTTGCAAAGCCACTATCGCAACGCTGCGCAAACGCTGGATGCCGCCGTCGCGATGCGACTGGAAGCTATTGGCCCCGTGCGGCAACTACGCCTGCATGGCGATTGCCATCCCGGCAATGTGCTGTGGACGGACGACGGCCCGCACTTTGTCGATCTCGACGATGCGCGCAGCGGGCCCGCGGTGCAGGACTTGTGGATGCTCGCCGGCGATGAGCGCGCATTGAATGCGATTTTGGACGGCTATACGCAAATGCGCGAATTCGATGACGGCGAACGCGCGCTGATCCCCGCGCTACGCGCGATGCGCCAGATGCATTACGCCGGCTGGATCGCCGAACGCTGGCACGACCCGGCGTTTCCCGCCGCGTTTCCGTTCGCCGCGGAGTCGCGCTGGTGGGAGCAGCACATCGCCGACCTGCATGAGCTCGCCGAGGCCTTGTAGCGCAGCGCGTTCATCCAGGGCGAGACCGCAAAAACTTGCCCTGATCAGGCTGGTGCGGTCATGCTGGCGCGGATTTCGCCAGAGAACACCCGGCCCATGAAGCGATCCCGAACCGCCGCCTTGCTGCTGATGAGCAGCGCACCATTGCTGCTCACCGCCTGCGATCAAGACGAGCAAGCCGCGCGCGAGGGGCTGTACACCTCGGTCGACGCCTGCGTTGCGCAAACCAACGACCGCAGCACCTGCCAGCAGGCCTTCGACAAGGCAAAAAGCGACGCCGCTGAAAGCGCACCGCGCTTCAGCAGCCGCGAGCAATGCGAAGCCAGCTACGGCAAAGAACAATGTGCCGAGCGCAGCGAGGGCAATCACTCCTTCTTTGGGCCGTTGATGACCGGCTTTTTCCTGTCGCAAATGATGCGCGGAAGTTCGCCGATGAATGGCTTCACCAGCGGGCCGGCCTTTCGCGATAACAGCGGCGGCTGGCAGCGGCCTGCATCGCCGAACAGCCCCGCGGGTGCGGGGGGCGTGTATCGCGGCGCGGGCGGCGGCACGGCGATGGTGCCGGTGAACGCCACACCTGATCGGGCTGTCACGGTGAGCCGTAGTGGGTTCGGCGCATCGGCGGGTGAACGCGGCGCGGGTGGTTGATGGGTTGTACCGCGAGCGGGGACACGCGCGATGTGTGGATGGCTTAGGCCGTGTTGTGTGTGGTGGGTTCTCGAGTGTTATGCCTCGGGTGCGTCGGCCTTCGTCTGTTTGAGGTGGTGTCGCGAGCTGGCCGCTTGCCGCGGGGTTTCGAACCCCTGCCGGGGTCCGAGTCACTTTCTCTTGCGTGGCCAAGAGAAAGTAACCAAAGAGAAGGCCATCCCCGCTTGTCGCCCTTCGGGTGCGTGAGGGTTGGCCGGACTTTTCGACAGGGCTCCTGCCCTGGCGAAAAGGACTCGGCGTCCATGCCGAGTCCCCTGCGGGCCTGATCGTCCAACCCTCACCGACGCACAGGGGCCCCGAAGGGCAAAGGCAACATCAAGAGCAAGAGCAAGAGCAAGAGCAGAAGCAGAAGCCGCGCTCGGTGTTCGCGCCGATTCTAAACCTTGCCGTTTTGGCCCCTCCCCCTACTTGTAGGGGGAGGCTGGGAGGGGGTACGCCCTTGCGACAACCCCTACCCGAGCCCCTAAAGAAATTCCCCCAGTGGCTACAGCATGCAGATAACAACGCTGCGCTAAGCTTGCGTCTTTTGGGCGAGACTTAAGCGTGCGTTCTTTCCTGTTCCGCTTGATCGGCATTCTTGAAATCGCTGGTGGCTTTTACGGTGTCACCAATATGCTGCGGCGGCTGTTTCCGCTGGGGTCGATGCATGACAACTTGCTGGCGCTGGTCGGCATGCTGCTGTTTGGTTTCATCCTGGTCGCGGGGGTGATGCTGGTCGAGGGCAGTGAGGATGGGGTCCGGTTTTCTCGGATTGCGCAGTTACTGCAATTGCCGCTGATCGCCACGCCTCTTTTGACTTATGCCCTGCATAGCGGTGCTTACATCAATGTCTATGCGACGGTGCAAGCTGCCTCGCGGTTGGGCATCGACTGGCATTTCGGCAGCCAGAACTTTGCCTGGGCGGCGACCGGGCCGGGGGTATCTCGGCTTGGGATCAATCTGCTTGCGCTGCTGTCGTGGCTGGTGCTGCGCTTTCGCTGATGGCAGGCGCTGAATAACGCCGCCGAATGTAACCGGCGGCGACATCAGGCCTCTACGGACGAATCTCTAATCGATGTGGGTGTCGTCCTCAAAGCGCAGATGCTTCACGCTGCGGCCATTGCGGCGTACCAGCTTGAGCGCCTCGATGCCGATCTTGATATGTGACTCGACATAGTTGGCGGTCACGTTGCGATCGCTCAGTTCGGTCTTCACGCCTTCGGGCACCATCGGCTGATCCGAGACCAGCAGCAGGGCGCCGCAAGGAATCCGGTTGGCGAAACCTGCGGCGAAAATCGTCGCCGTCTCCATATCGACGGCCATGCAACGCGTGCGGCGCAGATATTCCTTGAAGGTCTCGTCGTGCTCCCACACCCGGCGGTTGGTGGTGTAAACGGTACCGGTCCAGTAGTCGTGGCCCAGATCGCGGATCATCGTCGACACCGCGCGCTGTAGCTGGAACGCCGGCAATGCCGGCACCTCGGGCGGCAGGTAGTCGTTGGAGGTGCCCTCGCCGCGAATCGCGGCAATCGGCAAGACCAGATCGCCCAGGGCGTTCTTTTTCTTCAAGCCACCGCATTTGCCGAGAAACAGCGCGGCCTGCGGCTCGATGGCACTGAGCAGGTCCATCACAGTGGCGGCATTGGGGCTGCCCATGCCGAAGTTGATCAGGGTGATGCCATCGGCGGTGGCATTGGGCATGGGCCGGTCGCGGCCCCGCACTTCCACCCCGTTCCATTGCGCGAACAGATCGACGTAATGGCCAAAATTGGTCAGCAGGATGTGCTGGCCAAACTCCTCCAACGGCGTACCGGTGTAACGCGGCAGCCAGTTGGAAACGATTTCTTGTTTGTCTTTCATAGAAGCCTTTAAGGCTGGCGCAGGAGGGTTTTCCTGCGCATTACCGGCGACGCCACGCCAGCGAGATGCCAAAAGATCGGAGTATCTTAGAGCCTGTTCGCCATCCCTGAGTAGCCTGTGCCGAGCCTGGGCTTCAGTGACCATCAAAAAATCGGCCGCAGACACGCCTCATGCTATGTTCGGCGCGCCGATAACCACGGGGGGAGCCGTGATGCGCATGGGAGTTGCTATCGATGCGTCCTGCGATTTGCCGCAGGCGTTTCTACAGGAACACAACATCACGGTCATGCCGATTACGGTGCGCATCGATAACCAGACCTTTCTCGATGACCGCAGCCCGGCCGAAACGCAACGCTTTCTCGACCAAAAATTGGGCGCCCGCAGCCATTCGGCAGAAACCGAGCCTTGTTCGGTCGAAGAAGTGCAAAAGCTGTTCCTCGATCACCTGGTGCTGCAACAAGACTGCGTGTTCTGCCTCACTATCACCGCCACCCGCAGCCCGATCAACGAGCATGTGATCAAGGCCAGCTTCGCCGTGCTCAAGCACTACCGCGAAGTGCGCGACCAGGCAGGCATCGTCGGGCCGTTCTTGATGCGTGTCATCGATACGCGCAACTTGTTTGCCGGCGCCGCCCCGGCCATCGTCGAAGCCATCCGCCTGATCCAGGCAGGCGAAACCCCCGCAGCGATCCGTGAACGGTTAACCCACATCGCGAATAATTCCTACGGCTATATGCTGCCGCGCGATCTTTACTACCTGCGCGCCCGCGCCAAGAAAAAGGGCGATCGCAGCGTCGGCCTGTTCAGCGCCATGCTCGGCTCGGCGCTGGACATCAAGCCGCTGCTGCGCGGCTACCGCGGCGATACCGGCCCGGTTGGCAAGGTGCGCGGCTTCGAACATGGCATCGAAGTGCTGTTCGACTACACCACCAAACGCGTTCATGCCGGGCTGCTGGTACCGGTGGTTTGCATAAGTTATGGCGGCGACCTTGCCGACCTGCCCAGGCTGCCCGGTTACGAGCGGCTGCGCAGTGCCTGCATCGAATCGGGCGTTGAACTGATGGAAGCGCCGATGAGCATCACCGGCATGGTCAATGTCGGCGAAGGCGCCATCACGCTGGGTTTTGCGGCCGAAGAACACGTCGCTGAATTTTGAGCGCCATGACCGTTGAACCGTATGCGGCAGGAGTTGACGGATGAGCAGCACGGCTTTCGCCCAAGCTTTCCGTGTGCATGCTGCCTGGCTGGCGGCCGGCCTGCTGATGCTGCTTACCTGCATGGCAAGGCCGGTGACCGCTGCCACGGTGTACAAGTGCAGCGGTCACGGCGGTCAGGTCGTTTATCAGGATGCGCCTTGCGCCAAGAGTCAGCAGCAGCAAACCTTGAATCTGCATGACGAGGCGCCCGGCCCCAGTCCTGCCGCGGCGCCGCTGGTGCCGCAGCAAGCAAGCGCCCCACCCGCGCCGCCGCCGGCGCCGGCGGCGATACCAACAGCCCCGTTGCCACCGATGTACACCTGCATCCGTGCTACCGATGGCAAGCACTATGTCAGCGGTAACGGCGATCCGCAGCCGTATCTCGCGCCCTTTGGCATGCTTGGCGCCGTGCAGCGCCCGCTGGCGGAGGTTTATGGCGGCCCGGGCGCCGCGGGCGTTTCAGCGCCCGAACTCAACCATGGACGCGTCACCTCGGGGCTGGTCGCCAATCACTACGTGTGGGTGCAAGACCAATGCCGTGAACTGAGTCGACGTGAAACCTGCGAGGCTTTGCGCGACGCTTACGAGCACAATGAGCAGCAGTTGCAGCGTGCCTTCAAGAGCGACCAACCACCGTTGGAACAACGCGAAAAAGAGCTGCGCGCACAACTCAGCCAATGTTGAGCAAGGCCTGACCTAGGCGCTGGCGCGCTCACGACCTTGCCGCAACGCGGGCAGCGACTTCAGCCGCGGCGCGGCACGCTCCAACACCGCCAGCAAGCGCAAGGCATTCGCCTGCACCTCTTTGCGCCAGACCAAGCGCCACGGCCGCCGTAACGGCCCGGTGGCCAGCCGCTTGGCGAGCAGATCGCCGCGGCGAAGGTGCGGGTCGGCAATCCATTCAGACAGCACGCCGATGCCCATATTGGCGCGGGCAAAATCAATTACCGCCTCAGTCAGCGGCAACACCTGGTAGTTCAACGACGCCTCGTGCATGGCATGCATGGGCTTGTTGAACCAGCTCATGTCGCGCGTAGGCAGGCGCGAGGTCAACAGGGTTTCGCCGCGCAGGTCGGCCTGGGTAAGTGCAGGCCGCGACGCCAGCCGATGCGATGCCGCCATGACAAAAACCACTTCATCGGCGAACAACGGCCGCTCGACCAGGCGCCGGCTGCGCGGCTTGGGCGCCTCGCTGACCAGCGCCACGTCGATATCACCCGCCTCCAGTGCAGCGATGGGGTCACGGGTGCTTTCGATGGCGATGACCAGATCCACCCCGGGCAGACTGGCACGCAACCCCTCCAGCGCGCTGGGCATCCAGTGGTAGGCGGTGTAGCACTCGCAGACCAGACGCAGCCGCTGCGTCGGTGCCGCTTGCGCGCCGAGTCGGGTTTCCAGCTCGTACAGCATGGTCAGCAACGGCACCGCCCCTTCAATCAGGGTGGCGCCTGCCGCTGTCGGGTCCAGCCCACGAGGGGTCCGTTCAAACAGGCGCACGCCGAGCTTATCTTCCGCCGCCAGCAGGGCGCGGCTCACTGCCGGTTGCGTAAGGTGCAGCGCAGATGCCGCGCCGGCGGTGCTGCCCGCCGTGGCCAGGGCCAGGACCAGGCGAAGGTCGCGGCTGTCGAGCCGGGTGTGGGCGGGAATATCAATGC
>NZ_JAPDPE010000103.1 GCF_026283955.1 Dyella silvatica
CAACGGCGGCAAGTCGGTATCGATCGGTTCGGGCAATACGGCGACCGGTGATGGCGCGGTGGCGATCGGTGACCCGAACACCGCGATCGGTACCGGTGCGGTGGCGATGGGCGCCAACAACACGGCCAATGGCCAGGGTGCGGTCGCGCTGGGCAATACCAGTGCGGCCACCGGCCAGGGCGCCGTGGCGCTGGGCAATGCCTCGCAGGCCAAGGCGGCCGGTGCGCTGGCCTTTGGTGATAGCGCCGTGGCCAGTAACTCGGGCGATGTGGCACTGGGTAGCGGTTCGGTCACCGCGGCCGCCGTCGCGACCACCAGCGGCACCATCAACGGCACCAGCTACAACTATGCCGGTGTTGCGCCGACCTCCACGGTCAGTGTAGGGAGCGTGGGCCATGAGCGCACAGTGACCAACGTGGCAGCGGGTCAAGTCACGGCAAGCAGCACCGATGCGGTGAACGGCAGCCAGTTGTTTGCCACCAATAGTGCAGTGACCAGCCTGGGCAGCACCGTCAACACCATCAATAACGGTGGCGGCATCAAGTACTTCCATGCCAACTCGACGCTGGCCGATTCATCGGCGGTGGGTGCGAATAGTGTGGCAATGGGTCCACAAGCGGTTGCCGGTGGTGTCGGCAGCGTGGCGGCGGGGCAGGGCTCGACAGCCAACGGTAATAACACGGTCGCGCTGGGCGCCGGTGCAACGACCAGCAAGAACGGCGATGTGGCCTTGGGTGCGGGTGCCGTGGCGGACCGCGGCGCGCAAAGCTACACCGGCAAATACTCCAACGCGTCCAACAACGCCGTAGGTACGGTATCGGTCGGTACGGCCGGTGCGGAGCGCACACTGAGCAACGTGGCTGACGCCCAGAACGCCACCGATGCGGTGAACCTGCGGCAGCTGGACGGCGCCGTGACCACGGCCAACCAGTACACCGACACCCAGATCACCCATATCACCGGCGGTATCACCAACGGCAGCACCGGCATGTTCCAGGTCAGCCAGGACAGCAACACGCCGATGCCTACCGTCACCGGGACCAAGTCGACGGCCGGCGGCGCCGGCGCGGTGGCCTCGGGCGCCAACAGCACGGCCGTCGGCAACAGCGCGGTAGCCACCGGTAGCAACTCGGTGGCACTGGGCGCCAACAGCACCGATGGTGGCCGCGCCAATGTGGTGTCGGTCGGCTCGGCCGGCAGCGAGCGGCAAGTGACCAACGTGGCCGCCGGCACGCAGAACACCGACGCGGTCAACGTCAGTCAGTTGAATGCGAGCAAGGCGGGCAGCGTGCAATACGACACCAATACCGATGGCTCGATCAACAACAGCAGCGTGACCCTGGGCAACGGTGGCGGACCGACCACGATTCGCAACGTGGCGCCGGGGGCGATCTCCACTGATGCGGCCAATGTGGGGCAGCTCACTGCGGTCAAGGACTGGTCCAAGAGCTATACCGACCAGCGTTTCAACACCATCAACAGCAACCTCAACACCATCGGCAACCGCGCCAATGCCGGTGTGGCATCGGCGATGGCCATGGCAGGTTTGCCGCAGGCCTATGAGCCAGGAAGAAGCATGGCATCTGTCGCGGCGAGCTCCTTCCATGGCGAATCAGGCATGGCAGTCAGTATGTCGACCATTTCTGAAAATGGGCGCTGGGTCTACAAGCTGAGTGGATCAACCAATACACGAGGCGACCTAGGGGTCACCGTAGGTGCCGGCATGCAATGGTAAATGCATAACTCAGACGAAATGCCCTTCCCAGTGCGCGATACCGGTGGGGTTTTCATCGCGCAGCGGCGCGCACTGAGCCTAAGCGACACTCAAGCTCAATGCCGCCTCGAACACCCGCGGCGATACCGATCTAGGTGTCGGTGCGCGATGGTTTGGTAATAACTCGCTCGTATCCCTGGCGGCCTTGGGCCGCCGGGAATACGCAACAGATGGCGCGCAGTGATGGCGCGCACGCAACGAGGATTAAGTCATGCGCATCGCAACAATGAAATGGATCGGTTCGGCGGTTGTCGGCATCGCGATCGTCGGCTTGGCTGGCTGCGGCACCTCGACCGTCAGTCGCAACGTGGCAACGGATGGAAGCACCGCGCAATCGATCGTTTTTCCCGATGCCAAAGATGCACGGCCGCAAGGCGGCACGTTTCCCAATCTGGAAAATGTGCGCCTGATTGGCGCAGGCATGAGCAAGGCGCAGATACAGCGCTTGATCGGTGCGCCGCAATTTCATGAAGGTGTCTTCGGCGTGCGTGAATGGGATTATCTGCTCAACCTGCGCCAGGACGGCGCCAACAATGTCACCGTTTGCCAGTACAAAATCTTCTTCGACGACAAGAAACAGGCACGCAGCTTCTACTGGCAGCCTGAGTCCTGTGCTGCATTGTTGAAACCCAGGGTGGTCGACGTGGGTAAGACCGAGCAGGTCTACACGTTTTTCACCGATGCCTTATTTGCCTTCGATAAGTCGGCGTTGACGGATATCACGCCGCAGGGTCAAGCGGATCTCGATGCCCTGGCACGTAAAATCGTTGCCGCTGGCGATGGCATCACCAGCGTTCAAGTGATGGGTTACGCCGACCGGCTCGGTGGCGACGAGCACAATGCGGCACTGTCGGAAAATCGCGCTTATACGGTGATGCGTTATCTGGTGAAGCAAGGTGTCGCACAAGAGCAAATCATCGCTGAAGGGCGTGGTAAGGCTGATCCCAAAGTCGATTGCAACGACTCCGATCGCACGGCCCTGATTGTATGCTTAGCCCCGAACCGACGTGTTGAGGTGCGTGTCGAAGGTCGACGATTTCAAGCTTCAAATCATTGATGACCCATCGATGGCTCATAAGAAGAAATTGCCGGAGAGTAACGATTCAACATCGATTATTAATATCGATGAGCTTACCCGACTGTCGATGCTTCTTAATATGGACCATATTGAGGCACTTCGCGTTCTGAGTATGGGCTATGTGGGCATATTGAAGAGCGACATCGAACGGTTCGTCGAACTTGAGAAAGAGGGGCTGGTTCGCCAAGTCATGGGCGGGTGGGTCATTACTGATCGTGGAAAGTATTTTTTAACTAGCTCGGTGCTGAAAAAGATCCCGAGCCAACGAATGGTCGCCGCTCGGGCTAGGCTAAGAGGCCCTGAGATCCTGTCCTAACAGGATGGCGATAAGCCGCTCCGAAGACCGGTATGCGCTAGCGGCGAAAGCCTTGCGTACGCAGCTTGATCGCTACGCAAATCCAGAGCAGGCCGGTCGTTTCGTCGAGTCGATGCGTATCTACTTCGATGGGGCGCGCTTAATGCCCGTTGGTAAGGGCTTCGCCGGGCGCTCGGAGTATTTTTGGCGGCATGCGCACTGCGTTCGGTGTGCAAGCGCTCGTCCAGATAGTGCGAGGTAGCTGGCCAACGGCGGGCTGCATTCATCACACGGATCGAGGATGCTAGTGCAGCTTCAGTCGGTCGATGCGACACATAGTTGGAATAGTTCGGCTGATGTTCCCGTGCTCAGCCGTTTATGTGTAGACGTTCCTGGGGCGATTTTTCTTGCGAAGCGCGGTTATGATGCGCGAAGGACTTTAAACCAGAGGATGGCGCCATGCGATTCGTAAGGGTCTGCTTGATTGCTTTGTTGGCTGCGGCCGCTGTTGGCTGCACGAATACAGCCGGTGTGGCAGCTCGTTCGTACACCAGCGGCTGGCATATATGGGTCGAGCCCCGCGGCACCAACTGCGGCACGAAGCTGCCTTGCACAGCCCTGGGCGTCGAGTGGACATCGAAAACCCCTGAGCGGGCTGCGTTAGTGATTACTTTCGATGGCGACTATAAGGTGATCCGTCGTGCAACCCTGAATGTCGATGGCGAGACAATCCAGCTGCAGGGCGGCCTCGACATTGCGAGCTATAGGTACGCCGGCGGCGTCATGCGCGACTCCTCGCAAACCTTCATTGTGCCCGTGCGCCTATTGCGCCAGATCGCGGCATCGAAGCGGACAGGGTTGCAGGTTGAAACATCTTCGGGTCTGGTCGACAGCTTCGTTGTTGATGCGAGGAAAGACAGCGAAGCCCTCTACGCCATCAAGCGATTTCTCATCGAAGTCGATGCTTGAGCAGGCGTAAGCCTGTAATTGGCGTCAGAAATGCCCGACAACCATGGATGACTCGATGGTTCAAAGGCCGTGGCGTGGCAAGTTCTTGGTAGTTCCGCCGACGCCGATGCGGCCCCGGCTAAGTTCACCCCATCAACTACTAAGGCATCCACTGCAGTCCGGTGAGCTGTTGGTCTGTTCGCTTAGAGACTAGCTGCGGCGCAGCGTTCGGCCTGCTCGGCGGTTGCGTGGGCGCCGCGAATCCGACCGGAGTTGGAGACGACTACGCTCAGTACTTGCTCGGACTTGCCTGGGGTGCAAAGAATCAGGGTGATATTGTTGCCGCCGGCACTGCCGTCTGCTTGAAATAGTACGCGGCGGCGACCGGCGGTGCTGAGAATGTTGATCTGTTGACGATAGCCGTGCCCGATCCGCGATGGGGCGCCGTCGGGCTGGTCGCGTCTTAGCTGGTTTTGGCCTAGCAGCCAGCCGCTATTCCACTGTGTTTCATTGCTGCAGCTATGGCCGTCACGGGTAGGGCACACGATGGTGCGGCTGCCGGTGGTCACGGCTAGTTTGCGTGCATACTGCAGGGCTGCGATGACATCGGTCTGGGCAATGTGCAGTTGATGGCGTGCGAGCAAGGGGCCTAGCGATGGCAGCGCGATGCAGGTCAATATGGCCACGATGGTAAGCACCGCGATCAGCTCGATCAGCGTGGTGCCGCGACTCTTGCGCAGGCTGCCTCGCCTGGTGGATAGGTCCAAGGTAATGCTTCCCTGCATGGCTAGAGGGGCATGCTAGCTACGGGCCTGGGCGCTGGGCAGCGGCCAAAGGTGCGCCGAGGTGTCAGCTACTGCTGACAACTCTTGTCAGCAGGGCCGATTTAGAATGAGGCTCCGTGCCCACATGTGTGTGCCATGACTGACCGTTTCCAACTCGTTTCCCCCTATCAGCCGGCAGGTGATCAGCCGCTGGCCATTCAGCGCCTCAGTGAAGGATTCGAGGCGGGTCTGGCTGCGCAGACCCTGCTGGGTGTCACTGGCTCGGGCAAGACCTTCACCATCGCCAAGGTGATCGAGCAGATCCAGCGGCCGACTATCGTGCTGGCGCCGAATAAGACGCTGGCGGCGCAGCTATACGGTGAATTCAAGGAGTTTTTCCCGCATAACGCGGTGGAGTACTTCGTCAGTTACTACGATTACTACCAGCCGGAAGCCTATGTGGTGGCATCGGACACCTTCATTGAGAAGGATGCTTCGATCAACGAGCATATCGAGCAGATGCGTCTGGCGGCGACCAAGGCGCTGCTGTCACGCAAGGATTCGCTGATCGTCGCTACGGTGTCGGCGATCTATGGCCTGGGTGATCCCGAGGATTACCTTTCGCTGCGTTTGATTTTGGCGCGAGGCGAGCATATCGATCAACGCGCGTTGATTCGCCAGCTGACCGAGCTGCAGTATTCCCGCAATGAGCTGGAGCTGCGGCGCGGTACCTATCGCGTACGGGGCGAGGTGATCGATGTGTTTCCGGCGGAATCGGAAACCGAGGCGCTGCGCATCGAACTGTTCGATGGTGACGTAGAGAGCCTGTCGCTGTTCGATCCGTTGACCGGCGAGACCATTCGCAAGGTGCCGCGTTACACGGTGTACCCGCGGACCCACTACGCGAGCACGCGTGAAAGCGTGTTGAATGCCATCGAGACGGTAAAGATCGAGTTGAAAGAGCGCTTGGAGCAGCTCTATAGGGACAACAAACTGGTCGAGGCGCAGCGGCTGGATCAGCGCACGCGTTTCGATGTCGAGATGATGGCCGAGGTCGGCTACTGCCAGGGCATCGAGAACTATTCGCGCCATCTAACTCGGCGTGGGCCGGGCGAGCCGCCGCCGACCTTGTTTGACTATTTGCCCGCCGATGCCTTGCTGGTGGTGGACGAATCGCACGTCACCATTCCACAGCTGGGCGCGATGTACAAAGGCGACCGCTCGCGCAAAGAGACCTTGGTGGAGTTCGGCTTCCGCTTGCCCTCGGCAATGGACAATCGTCCATTGCGTTTCGAGGAATGGGAAGGGCGCGCGCCGCGCTCGATCTATGTCTCGGCAACGCCGCGCGCCTACGAGCTGGATAAATCCGGCGACGCCGTGGTTGAGCTGGTGGTACGTCCCACCGGCCTGATCGACCCGGAAGTGGAGGTGCGCCCGGTACGCACCCAGGTCGACGATTTACTGAGCGAAGTGCATAAGCGGGTAGCCATGGGCGATCGCATCTTGGTAACCACGTTGACCAAGCGCATGGCCGAGAATCTCACCGAGTATCTGGGTGAGCACAATGTGCGAGTGCGCTATTTGCATTCGGATATCGAAACGGTCGAGCGTGTGGAAATCATCCGCGACTTGCGCCTCGGGGAGTTCGATGTGCTGGTCGGTATCAATTTGTTGCGCGAAGGCCTGGATATGCCCGAGGTGTCGCTGGTCGCGATTCTCGATGCAGACAAAGAAGGCTTCCTGCGTTCAACGGGTTCGCTTATTCAGACCATGGGCCGCGCCGCGCGTAATTTGCGCGGCAAGGCCATTCTGTACGCAGACAATGTGACCCGCTCGATGCAGGCGGCGATGGACGAGACGGCCCGCCGTCGCGAGAAGCAGATCGCCTACAACCTGGAGCACGGTATTACCCCGCAATCGGTGGTGCGGCGAATCGCTGACATCATGGAAGGGGCGCGTAGCGAGGGTGGCTCACGCGGCCGTGGCGGCAAGGGCTCTCGAACCAAGGCGGTGGCGGAGCAGGGAGCTGAGTACCTTGCGCTCAGTGGCGACCAGGCGGCCAGCATGATGAAGAAGCTGGAGGCTCAGATGTATAAACATGCCGAGAACCTGGAGTTCGAAGACGCGGCCAGATTGCGCGACCAAATCCATAAACTGCGGGAGCAAGCTTTGCGATGACGGGTACCCCCCGTATGTTTTTCTGCATGCAATTTGCAAAACAGGCTTGTGCCTATCGCCAGAGCTTTGCTATTCTTCGCGGCTCACGGGCGGTTAGCTCAGCGGTAGAGCACTACCTTGACATGGTAGGGGTCACAAGTTCGATCCTTGTACCGCCCACCAATACCGACGAAACGGCGCGATCCTCGGGATCGCGCCGTTTCTGTTTTTACTGAATCTGTTGCCTCAACGGGGAAAGTCATGGCCTACCTGTGGATCAAGAGTTTTCATTTGTTGTTTGTGATGGCCTGGGTGGCCACGGTGTTCTACCTGCCGCGCATCCTCGTAAATATCGCCGAGACCCAGAATGAGCCGGCCGTGCGTGCCCGGCTTGAGCTGATGGGGCGACGGCTGTACGGCTTTGGGCATTCGATGTTTGGCCTGGCCGCGTTGTTCGGCCTGACCCTCTGGCAGGGGTGGCGGTTGTTTCCCGGTAGCTTGCCGAACTTTGGCGAGGCGGGCTGGCTGCATGCCAAGCTCGGCCTGGTGGTGCTGCTGCTGGTTTATTTCATTTGGGCTGGCCGGCTGGTCAAGCGAAGCGCACAGGGCGGCAGCTTGCCCTCGTCAAAGACTTTGCGCTTGCTCAACGAGCTACCGATCCTGCTGTTGCTGGCGGTGATTTACTTGGTGCTGGCCAAGCCACTTTGACGGTTGTTCTGGCGCGGTTTGCGTTAGAATGCTTCGCTATATCGTCCCAATTCAGAGGCAAGGTGGCCCGCGCCTGGCGCCGGTCGAGTGTGTGACATGGCAACTACGTACTCTCACCATTGATTCTGCCGCGCCTTGAGCTTTTTAAAGGGCGCGTAGCGCCCTTTGTGTTTTTTAGAGAACCGTTTCCATGATTGAAATCACGCTACCCGACGGCAGCAAGCGCCCGTTCGATCACCCTGTCACCGTGCAAGATGTAGCTGCCTCCATTGGCGCTGGTCTGGCCAAGGCGACCTTGGCAGGCAAGGTGGACGGCACGCTGGTCGATGCCAGCTACTCCATCGATCACAGCGCCAGTATCGAAATCGTCACTGAGAAAAGTCCGGAGGCGCTGGAGATCCTGCGTCACTCCACCGCCCACTTGCTGGCACAAGCCGTGCAACGCCTTTATCCGGGGGCGCAGGTCACCATTGGTCCGGTGATCGATAACGGCTTTTTCTACGACTTTGCTTATGAGCGCCCCTTTACGCCCGACGATTTGCTGAAGATCGAGGCGGAAATGGAAAAAATCGTCAAAGAGCAGCTACCGGTGTCGCGCAGCGTGAAATCGCGTGACGAGGCGGTGGCCTTTTTTCGCGGACTTGGCGAGGCCTACAAGGCCGAGATTATCGAGAGCATTCCGGCGAACGAGGCGCTGTCGCTTTATACGCAGGGCGAGTTCACCGATTTGTGCCGTGGCCCGCATGTGCCCAATACCGGCAAGCTGCGCGCCTTCAAGTTGATGAAGGTGGCTGGCGCTTATTGGCGCGGCGATTCCAATAACGCGATGCTGACCCGCATCTACGGTACCGCTTGGCTCAACGACAAAGATCTCAAGGCCTACCTGCTGCAGTTGGAAGAGGCCGAGAAGCGCGATCACCGCAAAATCGGCAAGGCGCTAGGCCTGTTTCATCTACAGGAAGAAGCTCCGGGCATGGTGTTCTGGCACCCGAATGGCTGGGCCATTTGGCAGGTGGTTGAGCAGTATGTGCGCGACGTCTACCGCAAGAGCGGCTACCAGGAAGTGCGCGGCCCGCAGATTATGGACGTGAGTCTGTGGAAGAAGTCCGGTCACTGGGATAACTACCAGGAGAACATGTTCTTCACCGAGTCGGAGAAGCGCACCTATGCGCTGAAGCCGATGAATTGCCCGGGTCACATCCAGATCTACAACACCGGCCTGCATAGCTACCGCGATTTGCCGGTGCGCTTTGGCGAATTTGGCGGTTGTCACCGCAATGAGCCGTCAGGCGCGCTGCACGGCATCATGCGCGTGCGTGCGTTTACCCAGGACGACGGCCACATTTTCTGCACCGAGCAGCAGATTGGTGCCGAGGTCACGGCGTTTCATGCCCAGGCGATGAAGGTGTATAGCGATTTCGGCTTCGAGAATATCGAGCTGAAGATTGCCTTGCGCCCGGATAAGCGCATCGGCAGCGACGAGATGTGGGATCGCACCGAGGATGCCTTGCGCTCGGCGCTGCGCAGCGTCGGTGTGGCCTGGGAAGAGCTGCCGGGCGAGGGCGCTTTCTACGGCCCGAAGATCGAGTACCACATGAAAGACTCGATTGGCCGGGCCTGGCAGGTGGGCACCATGCAAGTGGATCCCATGATGCCCGAGCGCCTGGGTGCCGAGTATGTGGACGAAAACAGCCAGCGTAAGCATCCGGTGATGCTGCACCGGGCCATTGTGGGCTCGATGGAGCGTTTCATTGGTATCCTGATCGAGCATCACGCCGGCTTGCTGCCTGCCTGGCTGGCACCGGTGCAGGCCATGGTGTTCAGTATTACCGACGCGCAGGCCGGGTATGCTGCCGAGGTGGCGCAAGCCCTTGTCGATAAAGGCTTCCGCGTAAAGGCCGATTTGCGCAACGAAAAGGTCGGCTATAAAATCCGCGAACATACGTTGCAGAAAGTGCCTTACCTGCTTGTGGTCGGTGATCGCGAGAAGGAGGCGGGGGCTGTTTCAGTGCGTACCCGTTCGGGTGAAGACCTGGGCAGCATGCCGCTGGCCAGCTTCATTGAGTACCTGGAGACCGAAACTCGGCGCTAATCGCCGAACGGTCGTCATCAATTTCTTCTGGAGGATAGTGGTATCGCAACCACCGACAACAAGGGCAATCGCCGTAATCTCGAGATCCGCGTTCCACGTGTACGCGTGATCGGCGCCGATGCGGAGCAGCTTGGCATTCTCACCCGTGACGAAGCCTTGCGGCTAGCCGAAGAGGTTGGCATGGATCTGGTCGAGATCCAGCCAAACGGCGATCCGCCGGTCTGCCGCATCATGGACTACGGCAAGTTCAAGTTCGAGACCCAGAAGAAGGCTCAGGCGGCCAAGAAGAAGCAGAAGCAGGTTGAGATCAAGGAAGTGAAGTTCCGCCCGGTAACGGACGTGGGCGACTACCAGATCAAGCTGCGCAATATGCTTCGCTTCCTTGAGGAAGGCGACAAGGTCAAGGTCACCATCCGATTCCGCGGTCGCGAAATGTCGCACCAGGATCTGGGTCAGAATCTGGCTAGAAAGATCCAGGAAGACATCGGCGAAACCGGTCAGGTCGAGTCGTTTCCGCGCTTGGAAGGCCGTCAGATGGTCATGATGATCGGGCCTAAGAAAAAGCAGTAAATGCGGACGGCAGCCTTCGGGCTGCCTTCTTTCATGCCGAGGGCAGCCCGTTGATGCGCTGAGGCCTGTTCCGGTGAGGGGCGACCGGTCCGCTACCGCGTCACGCAGAATTTTACGCCGCGCCGCGTTCTAGCTTGCCGCTCAGGGCAGCTTCTCCGCACGGGAATAGGCGCTGGCAGCGTATTTAACGCTGGCATTGCCCCTGATCTTTCCGTACAATCGCCGGTTCGACCCCTATGGAAGGGTCGTGAACCGATCGCGGCAGGACGGAAAGTGTGGCTTTGACGAGTCACCGCCAGATCAGTCAGAAACCGGGGTTCATTCCCCCCACATGGAGCATTCTCATGCCCAAGATCAAGACTAACCGGGCGGCGGCGAAGCGTTTTCGCAAAACCGCATCCGGCAAAATCAAATGCGGTCACGCCTTCAAGTCACACATCCTGACCAAGAAGTCGACCAAGCGTAAGCGCGGCCTGCGTGCTACGAATCATCTCAAAGCTTGCGACACCAAGGGTGTAGCTCGCATGTTGCCGTACTTGTAAGGCGGGGAGATAAACCATGGCTCGTGTAAAGCGCGGTGTTACCGCTCGTCGTCGTCACAAGAAAATCATCGGCCGCGCGAAGGGTTATTACAACGCCCGCCGCAAAGTCTTCCGCGTTGCCAACCAGGCCGTTATCAAGGCTGGTCAGTACGCCTATATCGGTCGCAAACAGCGCAAGCGTCAGTTCCGCGCACTGTGGATCGTGCGTATCAATGCGGCCGCCCGTCAGTTCGGTCTGTCCTATAGCCGTCTCATCAACGGTTTGGCCAAGGCTGGTATCACGGTCGATCGCAAAGTACTGGCAGACATCGCCGTGCACGACATCAAGGCGTTCGGCGCGATTGCAGAGAAGGCCAAGGCCAGTCTGGCCGCTTGACCGTCCGGCACGTAGCGCTAGATCAATAAGCGCCGCGCCAGATTAAAGATGTAAAGCAAGCGGGGAGGAGGCTACAGTCTCCTCCCCGTTTTTGTTTGTGGACCTCAGCCGGAATCGCACTGATGGACGACCTGGATAACCGCGCTGCGCAAGCGCTGGCCGAGATCGAAAAAGCCGACACGCTGACCGCGCTCGATGCGCTGCGTGTGAGCCTGCTTGGCAAGAGTGGCATCGTGACCGCAGCTTTGAAGGCGCTTGGCGCCTTGGCACCGGATGAGCGCAAGGCGCGGGGTGCTGAAGTAAATCGCGTCAAGGATCGTCTGGCCGATGCGCTGGCTGCACGCAAGCATTTGCTGGAACAGGCCGAATTGAATCACCGCTTGGCATCGGAGAAGCTGGATATCAGCTTGCCGGGTCGCAACGGTGAGCGTGGCGGCATCCACCCGATCACTCGAACGCTGGAGCGAATTGCCGCTATTTTTGCGCGGCTTGGTTACCAGCGTGCCGACGGTCCTGAAATCGAGGACGACTGGCATAACTTCGAGGCGCTGAATTTTCCGCCGCATCACCCCGCACGTGCCATGCACGACACGTTCTATTTTGGTGACGGACGCTTGCTGCGCACGCATACCTCACCGGTGCAGATTCGTTCGATGCAGGGGAGACAGCCGCCGATCCGCATCATCGCGCCGGGCAAGGTGTATCGCAGCGATTCGGATCAGACCCATTCGCCGATGTTCCATCAGATCGAAGGGCTGCTGGTCGACGAGACCTCCAGCTTTGCCGATTTGAAAGGCACCCTGGCCGAATTTATCCGCGCTTTTTTCGAGCGCGATTTCGAGATGCGTTTTCGGCCCAGCTACTTCCCCTTCACTGAGCCATCGGCCGAGGTGGATATCCGCTGGGATGCCGAAGATGGTTCCACCCGCTGGCTGGAAGTGCTCGGCTGCGGCATGGTGCATCCGAATGTGCTGAAGAACTGTGGCATTGATCCAGAGCGCTACACCGGCTTTGCTTTTGGCCTGGGCGTTGAGCGTTTTGCGATGCTGCGCTATGGCGTTTCCGATCTGCGCGCGTTCTTCGAGAACGACCTGCGTTTCTTGAAACAGTTTGCTTGATGGCGGTGAATCGTCAATCGGGAGTGACGCAGCGATTTAGCCCGCGTAGCGCGGCTTTCGATGTTTTCACTTCTTGTTTCCATTCCCTATTCCCGGCTTTCCAACATGAAATTCTCTGAGAACTGGCTACGTGAGTTAGTTGAGGTCAAGGCCGATCGTGCTGCGTTGGCGCCTGCGCTGACCATGGCTGGGCTGGAAGTGGAGGAGCTGACCGTGCTGGGCGAAGGCCTGGCAGGTGTTGTAGTGGCTGAGATTGTCGCTGCCGAAAAACACCCTGAAGCGGATCGCCTGCAAGTGTGCAAGGTGAATGCGGGGCAGGGCGAGCTGCTGCAAATCGTTTGCGGTGCACCGAATGCACGTGTCGGCATCAAGGTGCCGCTGGCCACCGTGGGTGCGCAGCTTCCCGCTGGCATCGCGATCAAGGCCGCCAAGCTGCGCGGCGTCGAGTCGTTCGGCATGCTGTGCTCGGCGAAAGAGTTAGGCATCGACAACGATGCGTCCGGATTGCTCGAGTTACCCGCTGATGCCGCCGTCGGCCAGGCATTGGCCGAGTATCTTGGCCTGCCGGATGCCAGCATCGAATTGAAGCTCACTCCCAATCGCCCCGACTGCCTCGGCCTGGTGGGTCTGGCACATGACGTGGCGGCGTTGTTTGGCAGCGCGGTGAAGGTGCCGGCGCCGACGCAGATCGCCGTTACCAGCACGGCACGTCGGGGTATCCGGCTGGAGGCGGGCGCCGATGCGCCGCGCTACCTGGGCCGTATCGTCGAGGGTATTGATCCGGCTGCACGGACGCCGTTATGGCTTGCCGAACGGCTGCGTCGGTCGGGCCTGCGCCCGATCAGTGCGGTGGTCGATATCACTAACTACGTGATGTTGGAGCTGGGCCAGCCGATGCATGCCTTTGACAACGATAAGTTGCAGGGCGACATCGTGGTGAGGCACGCCGCGGCGGGCGAGGCCTTGAAGCTGCTCGATGGTGGCGAGGTCAAGCTCGATCCCGGCTTCGTATTGATTGCCGACGAGCGTCAGCCACTGGCCGTCGCCGGTGTGATGGGTGGCTACGACTCGCGTGTCACCGATGCGACCCGGCATATTTTCCTGGAGTCGGCGCACTTCGCGCCGGCCGCCATCATGGGTCGCGCGCGCAAGCTCGGCATGCATACGGATGCTTCGCACCGCTTCGAGCGCGGCGTCGATCCAGAGCTACCGCGCCGTGCGCTAGAGCGCGCGACCGAATTGTTGCTGTCCATCGCCGGCGGCCAGGCCGGCCCGGTGCTGGTTGCCGAGAATCTCGCCGACTTGCCGAAGCCAGCGGCGGTTAGCCTGCGACGCGAGCGGCTCAAGCGCGTGCTGGGCGTCGATGTGGCCGATGCAGAAGTCGCGCGCATCTTCACGGCGCTTGGCATGCAGGTCGAACCATTGACCGATGGCTGGCGCATTACCGCGCCCAGCAGTCGTTTCGACATCGAGCGCGAAGAGGACCTGATCGAAGAAGTGGCGCGTATTTTCGGCTACGACCATATTCCTACGCATACCCCTGCCGGTGCGCTGACCCTGGCGATCGAGCCGGAGGGCCGTCTCAATGAGCTGGCGGTGCGTGAGCAGCTGGCGGCGCGCGGGTATTACGAGGCGGTGAACCTTTCCTTCGTCTCCATGGATTTGCTTAGCCAGTGGGGTTTCAGCGAGCACCTGGTGCCCTTGCTCAATCCGCTTTCGGCGGATTTGGCGGTGATGCGCCCATCCCTGTTGCCAGGCCTGGTCGAGGCTTTGCGCCACAACAGCGCACGCCAGCAAGAGCGGGTGCGACTGTTCGAATTGGCGCGAGTGTTCGGCCAGACAGAAACCCCGAGCCTGGCTATTGTCGCCAGCGGTGCGGCGCATGCCGAGCAATGGGGTGAGCCGGCACGCGTGCTGGATTTCCATGATCTCAAGGGCGATCTCGATGCCTTAATCGCCTGGGGCGGTGAGTCGCAACGCTGGTCGCTGCATACCGATGGCCTGCCGGGCTGGCTGCATCCGGGCCGGGCGGCCCGGGTGGCACGCGATGGCGAAACGGTGGGTTTTCTCGGCGCGTTGCACCCACAGCTGGCCAAGGCACTGGATCTGGGCGCCGACGTGCACGTGCTTGAGTTGGCGCTGGAGCCGTTGCTGGCTCGCCGCCTGCCCAAGGCGTTGCCAGTGCCGCGCTACCCCTCGGTGCGCCGCGATCTTTCGCTGGACCTGCCGGAGGAGGTCAGCTGGGGTCAGGTCGATCAGGTGGTTCGGGGCAGCCTCGGCGGCTTGCTCAAAGAGCTGCGGCTGTTTGACCTATATAGCGGCAAAGGGGTCGAGGCGGGCCGAAAAAGTCTCGCTATGGGCTTGATTTTACAGGACGCTTCACGCACCCTTACCGACGTTGACGCCGACCAATGCGTAGGGGAAGCGGTCGCTGCGTTGGAGAAGGCATGCAAGGCAAGATTGCGAGGATGACATGGCGCTGACCAAGGCGGAGATGGCAGAGCGCCTTTTCCTCGAGGTGGGTCTCAACAAGCGTGAGGCGAAGGAATTCGTCGACGCTTACTTTGAGGTAATCCGCGAAGCGTTGGAAAAAGGCGAGCAGGTGAAGTTGTCCGGTTTCGGCAATTTCGACCTGCGAGAGAAGAACCAGCGGCCGGGGCGCAACCCCAAAACCGGTGAGGAGATTCCGATTTCCGCCCGGCGAGTAGTGACGTTCCGACCAGGTCAGAAACTCAAGGTGAGAGTCGAGGGCTATGCTGGATCAAGGGAATAACACCGAACTACCCGCCATCCCGGCCAAGCGCTATTTCACGATTGGTGAAGTCAGCGACTTGTGTGGGGTGAAGCCGCACGTGCTGCGCTACTGGGAGCAAGAGTTCCCGGCGCTGAACCCGGTCAAGCGACGCGGTAACCGCCGTTATTACCAGCGCCACGATGTGCTGATGATCCGGCAGATCCGCTCGTTGCTGTATGACGAGGGCTTCACCATCACCGGTGCCCGCGCTCGGCTGGAAGGCCCGCAGGCTCGGATGGAAGCAAGCATCTCGCATCAAATCGTGCGCCAGGTGCGCATGGAGTTGGAAGAAGTTTTAGGGCTATTGCGGCGCTGAATACGGCTCGCTTCAAAAGATAGCTTTCGAAGTTGTCGCGCGAGCTGTTAAACTCGCCGACTTGCCGTATCGTCGGGGCGTAGCGCAGCCTGGTAGCGCATCTGCCTGGGGGGCAGAGGGTCGTGGGTTCGAATCCCGCCGCCCCGACCAATTCGGTAAGTGTGAATAGAAACGGCGCCGATGGCGCCGTTTTGCATTTCCGGATCACCGCGACCTCAGCTTGTATCGAGGAATGACTATGGCGGCGACGCGTCGTCGATCGGGTCTGACCGCATCGCTTCGACAAAGGTCTGCATCGCACGCGAAGGTGTTTTCGCGGCTGAAACGATCAGCCCAAACGTTCGATAGATCGGCTCGGCAAGCGCGCCGATCCAAAGCCCGCGGCGAATCTCGGGCAAGACCTAGGCCAGTACAAGACTGACGCCCGCGCCTTCGCGCACCAGCGCAAAAGCACTGGCCCAGTCGTGCACTTCAACCTGGATATTTGTCGCAAATCGCCGGCGGCGGCGATTTTCTGGCGATCAATCCCAAGGGCTATGTCGCCGCCTTGCAACTGGATCATGGCGAGGTGCTGACCGAAGGCCCGGCCATCATCCAGTACCTCGCCGATCTGAAGCCAGAAGCCGGGCTCGCCCCGCCGAACGGCAGTTGGGAGCGTACCCGGTTGCAAGAGTGGCTGAATTTCATCAGCAGCGAAATTCACGCTGGTCTAAGCCTGCTGTTTCATCCGTTGATCCCAGACGAGGTCAAGGCGATGTTCAAGCAGAAGCTGTTCAAGCGCTTTGCGCTGATCGAGGCGACGCTGGGCGCGCAGGATTATCTGCTCGGCACCCAGTTCGGCGTTGCCGACGCCTACCTGTTCACGGTGCTGCGCTGGACGGGGTTCTTTGCCATCGACATCCGCACCTGGCCGGCGATGACGAAGTACATGCAGCGGGTGGGGTCACGCGCTGCCGTGAAGCTGGCGTTGCGGGCAGAGGCCGAAGCCACGGACGTGTGAAGCACCACTGTGCTTGTTCAATCGCGCGATGCTGTCGAATGCGGCGCTATGGAGCGGGCGTCTGCTTGCCAGACCGCAAGGGACCGACGTCAACACGCGCGAGCAGGTGTGGCAGCCGTGTTCGCCTGCCTCCATCCCGCTCCCGACCATGCCTCAATACCGCATCCCTCAATACAGCACGCGACTGCGCAACGTGCCGGGAATAGCGGCCAGTTGATCTTTCAGCAGCGCGGCTTGGGATTCATCCGTCGACACGTCGATCACCACGTAGCCGACTTGCGGGTCGGTCTGCAAGAACTGCGCATCGATGTTGATATTGCCGGCGGAGAACAGGTCGTTGATCCGCGCCAGCATGCCCGGCACGTTCTTGTGGATATGCAGTAGGCGGCGGCTCTTCGGGTGCTCGGGCAACGAGACCTCGGGGAAGTTCACGGCCGACAAAGTGGAGCCGTTGTCGCTGTAGCGCACCAGTTTGCTGGCTACCTCGATGCCGATATTGTCCTGCGCTTCCAACGTGCTGCCGCCGATATGCGGGGTCAGAATCACGTTGTCCATGCCGATCAGCGGGGAGACAAAAGCATCGTCATTGCCCTTGGGTTCGAGCGGGAAGACGTCCACGGCGGCGCCGGCCAGATGGCCGCTGCGTAACGCGGTGGCGAGCGCATCGATATCCACCACGCTGCCTCGCGATGCGTTGATCAGCATCGCCCCGCGGCGCATGCGTGCGATCTCGCTGGCGCCGATCATCATCTGGGTCGCCGGGGTTTCCGGCACATGCAGGGTTACCACGTCCGCGCGTTCGAGCAGGTCGTTAAGGCCGGCCGAGGCCCGTGCGTTGCCGAGCGAGAGCTTGGATTCGATATCGTGGAAGATCACCCGCATACCCAGGCTTTCGGCGAGCACGCCGACCTGCGTGCCGATGTGGCCGTAACCGACGATGCCCAGCACTTTGTCGCGTGTCTCAAAACTGCCGGCGGCTGACTTAGTCCAGCCACCGCGATGGCAAAGTGCGTTTTTCTGCGGGATCCCGCGCAACAGCATGATGGCCTCGGCAATCACCAGCTCGGCCACGCTACGGGTATTGGAGTAGGGCGCATTGAACACCGGGATGCCCAGCCGCCGCGCCGCTTCCAGATCCACTTGGTTGGTACCGATGCAGAAGCAGCCGATGGCGATTAGCCGCTTGGCCTGGCCCAGCACCTCGTCAGTCAGCTGCGTGCGCGAGCGAATGCCCACGATGTGCGCCTCGGCGATGCGTGCTTTGAGCTCGGCCTCAGGCAGCGACTTTTCGTGAAATTCGATCTGGCTGTAGCCGGCTCGGCGAAAGCTTTCCACGGCGTTCTGACTCACCCCCTCCAGCAGCAGGACTTTGATGTCTTGTTTCGGGAACGAGGTTTTCATGCTGGCCGCCGTAGCTTGGAGGGATGTCACTATGCCAGAACAACAGCCTTTTGCGGCAGCGCACCACTAGACCGCGGCGCGCCCGACTGGCAGGCTGCGCGCATGCCTTCTGGAGCCGCCATGACCGACGCCCGTCTCGCCGAACTTGCCGGCTTGTTGCCAGGCCTGCGCCTGCTTACCGATCCGGCGGATCTTGAACACTATGGCCGCGATTGGACCCGGCGCTGGACCCCGGCGCCACTGGCGATCGCCTTGCCTGCGGAGGTGGCAGAAGTTCAGGCGATCGTGCGCTGGGCCAACACCCATCACATCGCCATCGTGCCTTCCGGTGGCCGTACCGGACTGTCCGGCGGTGCCGTGGCGATGCACGGCGAGCTGGTTGTCAGCCTGGAGCGGATGAACCGGGTGCTGGCCTTTGATGCAGTGGACCGCACGCTGACCGTGCAGCCAGGCATCACCCTGCAGGCGGTGCACGATGCGGCGCAGGCCCAGGGCTTGATCTATCCAGTGGATTTCGCGGCGCGCGGGTCGTGTTCGATCGGCGGCAATATCGCCACCAATGCCGGCGGTATCCGGGTGATTCGGTACGGCAACACGCGCGAATGGGTGGCTGGGCTCAAAGTCATCAGCGGCAGCGGTGAGCTGCTGGATCTCAATCGCGGCCTGATCAAGAACTCCAGCGGCTATGACCTGCGGCAGCTGATGATTGGCTCGGAAGGAACCTTGGGCGTGGTGGTCGAGGCCACCCTCAGGCTGACCGAGCCGCCGCCGCCATCCCAGGTGATGTTGTTGGCGTTACCCGACATGGATGCGCTGATGCAGGTTTTCTCGGTGTTTCGAGCCAAACTATCGCTGCAGGCTTTCGAGTTTTTTACCGATGTCGCCCAGCGGCATGTCTTGGCGCATGGCGGCCAGCGCGCCATGGATGGCGACTATCCGTACTACGTGGTGACGGAATTCGATGCCGTCGATGAGCGAGCGATGGAGACGGCGTTGGCGGCGTTCGAGCACGGTGTCGAACAAGGCTGGATCAGCGACGGTGTGGTGGCGCAGAGCGATGCCCAGGCGGCCGCGCTGTGGCGGCTACGCGAAGGGATTACCGAAAGCCTGGCGCCACGGCGCCCGTACAAGAACGACATCTCGGTGCGAATTGCCGCCGTGCCCGCCTTCTTGCATGAGATGCAGTCGTTGCTTGAGCGTGAATACCCGCACTTCGAGGTGGTTTGGTTCGGCCACATCGGTGACGGCAACCTGCACATCAATGTGCTCAAGCCGGAAGCGCTGGCCGAGGCCGAATTCATCAGCCAGTGCGAGCATGTGACCAAGCTATTGGCGCAGACCTTGCAACGTCATGGCGGCAGTATCTCGGCCGAGCACGGTATTGGCCTGGTCAAGCGGGCCTATCTGGAAAGCACCCGCGGCGCCGCGGAAATTGCCTTGATGCGTGGACTGCGGCAGGTGTTCGATCCCCAGGGCGTGCTGAATCCCGGCAAGCTGTTTTAGCCGCCCGTAGCAGGCTGAGCATGGTGTCCATGCTAGCCTTTGCGGCCCTTACGCCACTTGAGGAGGCCAGCCATCATGGCCCAGGACCGCCGTTCGCTATACCCCGAGATTGAGCCATTCGACAGCGGCATGCTGCAGGTTTCCCCGCTGCATACGCTGTATTACGAGCAGAGCGGCAACCCGAATGGCAAGCCGGTGGTTTTCCTGCATGGCGGCCCTGGTGGCGGAACCAACCCCAAGTGCCGGCGCTTTTTTGACCCGGCGGTTTATCGCATTGTGTTGTTCG
>NZ_JAPDPE010000104.1 GCF_026283955.1 Dyella silvatica
TCGCCATCGGCATGCGGTTCGGCCCTGGGTTCACCCAGGGGTGGCTGGCCGAACCAAGCCAACGACTCCGCCAGCGCGGCCACCTCGCCGAGTATCAACAATGCTGGCGAACGTACGTTATGGGCGCTAGCCCGCTGCGGCATATTCGCCAGCGTCCCGGTAACCACCCGCTGCTCAGCCCGCGAGCCGTTTTCAATCAGCGCAAACGGCGTCGATGCGGCACGACCATGCGCCAGCAAGCGCGCACTGAATGCCGCCAGCTCACTCACCCCCATATACACCGCCAATGTCTGCCGCTCTTGCGCCAGCGCATGCCAATCCAGTGCATCGTGTGAGCGCTGGCACTGCGCGGTTAGCAGACGCACGGCTTGTGCATGATCGCGGTGGGTCAACGGCACGCCGGCATAAGCGGCGCAGGCCAGCGCTGCCGTAATACCCGGGACGACCTCATAGGCGATGCTATGCTGGCGCAGGAACTGCAGCTCCTCGCCGCCGCGGCCAAACACGAAAGGGTCGCCGCCCTTCAGCCTGACCACCCGCCGCCCTGCTCGCACATGCTGCAGCAGCAAATCATGAATAGCGTCCTGGGTGTAATGATGGTTGCCCGCCTGCTTGCCGACCTCGATGCGCTCCGCATCGCGCCTGGCCAGGGCCAGCACCTCGGCGCTGACCAGGCGGTCGTGCAGAATCACATCCGCCTCGTTCATGGCCCGTACTGCGCGCAGGGTGAGTAAGCCCGGATCGCCCGGGCCCGCCCCGACCAAGACCACCGAGCCCTGAGTCCCCTTGGCCTCGGCTAGCAAGGCACGCTCTGCTGCGCGCCGCGCCTCCTGTGGTCGCGCCTGCCGCAGCAACGCCGCCACTGGGCCTGCGAACAATTGTTCATAGAATCGGCGGCGTGCCGCCATCTCAGGCAGGCGTGCGCGAATCCGCGTACGCAGGCGGGCGGCCAGTGTGGTCAAGGCGCCCAGCGAAGGGTCAAGCAAGCTCTCCAGCCGTTCCCGCACCAGCCGGGCCAGCATCGGTGCCGCGCCACCGCTGGAGATGGCAATCGTCAACGGCGCCCGGTCGACCACCGCCGGCACATGAAAGCTGGACAGCTCGGCATCGTCCACCACATTGACGAAGATGCGCCGTAACTCAGCCAGCGAAGCCACCAGCCGGTTCGTCTCACGGTCCGAAGTGGCCGCCACCACCAGCCACACGCGATCCAGCCAGGTCTCTCTAAAGGCATCCGGACGATGCGCTATCAAGCCCTGCTCGACCCATCGCCGCAGTTGCGGGGTCAGCTCAGGGGCATTGACCGTGACTTGCGCCTTGACCTCGATCAGCGTGGCCGCCTTGCGCTCGGCCACCGCCCCACCGCCAATCACCAGCACAGCGCGACCAGACAGGTCAGCAAACAAGGGATAAAGCTTCATAGGGCGTAAAAACTCGTCATCAGCGTCGCCAGCCAGAGCTCGGAAAAACTACGCTGCATTCACGGCGAGAGGCAAATAATTTGGCTCTCGCGGCATATAACATTCCGTCATGTCGATAACGAAACATTGACAATGTTTTCATATATACGTATAGACGTCTGAATATGTCGACAGCCAAGCCCACCATCGCCCTCTTACAGAGCAACCGCCCTGCGGTCCTGCCCAGTCCTCTCGTGCTTGGTGCCGCACTTCACAGCATTTGGCGATGTACCCGTGTTCGTTCGCGCGCTATCCCACCCGCCCTCGACTGCTCACGAATCCATCGCCATGACCTTGACCCAACTTCGTTATTTCGTCGCCATTGCCGACGCCGGCCTCAACATCACCCTGGCGGCAGAGCGCATCCACGCCACCCAGCCCGGCCTCAGCAAGCAGCTCAAACAACTGGAAGATGAACTGGGCTTTCGATTGTTTATCCGCAAAGGCAAAAGCCTCGAGGCCGTGACCCACGCCGGCCAGCACGTGCTGATCCGCGCCCGCACTATCCTCTCTGAAGCCGATAACATCCGCTCGATTGCCGCCAACCTGCGCAATGAAGCGCGTGGCGAACTGCATATCGCCACCACGCATACGCAGGCGCGTTTCGCATTGCCCGCGGCGATTACCGCCTTGAATGTGCGCTACCCCCAGGTCAGCGTGCATTTGCTGCCGGGCCCCACCGATGAGGCATTGGCACAGCTGGAAGCCGGGCGTGTCGACCTGGCCGTCGTCAGTGGAACCGGTGCCCCACCCAGCATAGGCATCGCCATTCCCGCTTATCGCTGGAGCCGGGTCATCGTTGCCCCGCAAGGGCATCCCCTGGCCGAACGGAAACGGATTCTGTCGCTGGACGATCTGGTAGCGTGGCCCCTGGTCAGCTACGAATCGTCGCTGAAGACCGAATCTTCGCTACGCCAGGCCTTCGAAATTGCCGGCTTACGCCCACGGGTCGCCATGACCGCCGGTGACGCCGACTTGATCAAGACCTATGTCCGCGCCGGCCTTGGCCTAGGCGTACTGGCTGAGATGGCCATGCTGTCTGGCGATACCGATCTGCGCATACTCAGCGCCGATCATTTGCTGCCGCCGTGCACCACCTGGATTGTGCTGCGACGTGAAGCGGTGCTGCGCGAATACGTGCTGGAATTCATCCATCAGTTCGCGCCGCATTTGAACCGCCGCGATGTCACCCGGGCATTGGCCACCACCACGCCGTATGACTGGCCAAGCATTCCACACTGGCGCGAGCGGTCGGCCTTGTCGTTGCCGGATGCCGCATGACATATACCGCCCCCTCTCCTGCGAGAGGGGGCTGATGGACTCATGCATCGATCAAGCCACGACTGCGCAATAGCGCGAGAATCTGCTGGGCCAGCGCCACTGGCTCGGCGGCACTACCGTCCAGCCGCAGCTCGGGGTGTTCGGGCACTTCGTAGGGATCGCTGATCCCGGTGAACTGGCTGATGGTGCCAGCGCGTGCCTGCGCATACAGACCTTTGCGATCGCGTGACTCGCATACTTCGAGCGAGGTGGCCACATGGATCTCAATGAAATCGCCGTGTGCCTCGACCAGCGCACGCGCCTCGGCCCGATCATTGGCATAAGGTGCAATCGGTGCGCAAATCGCGATGCCGCCATGGCGCACGATCTCACTCGCCACATAAGCAATGCGCGTGACATTGGCGGCGCGATCCTCACGAGAGAAACCCAGCCCGCGCGACAAATGCTTACGCACCTCATCGCCATCGAGCACCGTGACCGCACGACTGCTGTGCTCCAGCCATTGCGCGATCACCGCCTGCGCAATGGTCGACTTGCCCGAGCCCGAAAGCCCGGTAAAGAACAAGGCGAAACCGCGTGGCGCGTGCACCGGATGGCGTTCGCGCAGAATCTTCACCACGTTGGGAAAACTAAACCAGGCTGGGATCTCCGCGCCATCATGCAGAAACTGGCGCAGCTGCGTGCCCGAAACATCGCGGACATCGTCGCTGGCGGTCACCTCATTGGACGGCAGGTAAGTGTCGCGATTGGCCGCATAAACCATCGCCGGGAATGGCACGATATGGATGCCCAGCTCGCCCTGGTGCTGTTCGAGCAGCGCTTGCGCCTCGTAAGGACCGTAAAACGGCTGGCCATTGGCATCCTTGCCCGGGCCGGCATGGTCGCGCCCGACAATGAAATGGCTGGCGCCGTAGTTCTTGCGGATGATGGCATGCCACAACGCCTCGCGTGGCCCGCCCATGCATGGCCAACGGCAGCAGCGAGAGTTTTACGTCACCCTGCGGGTACTCCGCCAACAAGGCGTGATAGCAACGAACTCGTGTGTAGTGATCCACATCGCCCGGTTTGGTCAAGCCCACCGACGGCTGGATCAATAACTTGGCCCCCACCTGCTGAGCGGCACGCAAGGTTAGTTCGCGATGCGCGCGATGCATCGGATTGCGCGTCTGGAACGCCACGATGCGACTCCAGCCATTGGCCTCGAACCATGCGCGCAAACCGCGCGGGGTATCGCGCAATTCGCCGAAATCGTAATGTGCAGGCGACTGGATGCCGCGCACGCGCCCCCCCAGATAAACCGGCCGGGTGCGATCCAGCAAGGTGGCGACACCGGGATGTGTACGATCGGTGGTGCCAAAAACCTTCTTCGCCTCGTATTCCAGATCAGGACGATAAATATCTTGCACCTCGAGCACGGCCAGCGGCACGCCTTGCAGATCGCGCAAGGCCACTTCGCTACCAGGGAGCAGTGACGCAGCAAATGCCTCGCTCACATCCAGGGTAATCGGCATCGGCCACAAGGTGCCGTCGGCCAGACGCAGTTCTTCAACGACGCGGGTGTAGTCGGCTTGGTTGAGAAAACCTTCCAGTGGCGAGAACGCCCCATTCAGTAGCAGCTCCAGATCGCATAGCTGGCGGGTGCCCAGATCCACACCGGGCAAACCGGCGCTGCGCTTCTTCCACGCCTCGGCCTCGGCAGCGGGCAGATAGCGCTCTTTCAGCACGCCGCCGTGCGGAGCAATCAGCCGCCCGCTGGCCAGCAGGCTACTGGCATGCGATGCGCGGATCGCAGCTTCATTAGTCAAGGTTTGATCCGTAAGGTCACGCAAAATTTGGCTCATGATGTTTTCTTTATTGATCGGGGGTGGCCATCGAAAACGATGGGGAGTCACACAAGGTGATGCAGCCCGCACTCGCGTTTGAGGCCATAGAAACGGGTATCTTCGGCATCCATGCCAGGTTCCCAGCGCCGAGTGGTGTGGGTATCGCCAATCGATACATAGCCCTGCTCCCACAACGGGTGATAAGGCAGGTCATGTCGTTTGAGATACATGCCGACGTCGCGATCGCTCCAATCGGCCAGGGGATGCCATTTCCAGCGACCGTTCTTGCGCTCGGCAAAATCAATCGCCCCGCGGCTTTGCGATTGGCTGCGGCGCAGCCCCGCAAACCAGCCGGTGGCACCTAATTCGGATAGCGCGCGTTGCATTGGCTCGACCTTGCGCAACTGGTTATAGCGATCGATGCCGGCAACGCCCTGCTCCCATAGCCGCCCATCGCGCGCCTCCATCCAGGCCGGGCTTAGCGGGGACTGGTAGATCTTGAGATTCAATCCCAGGCGCTCGGTCAACTCGTCAATGAATTGGTAGGTCTCGGCGAATAGATAACCGGTATCCACCAGCACCACCGGAATTTGCGGCTGCCAGCGGGTCAACATATGCAGCGACACCGCCGATTGCGCACCAAAGCTCGACGAAAGCACCTGCGGGCCGGCGATGCGCTCGAAAACCCAGGCCACTCGTTCCTCGGCCGAGCGTTCCTCTAGCCAGGCATTGAGCTCGTCCAATTCAAGCGCTGTATATTGACTCGGCACCTCCAAGGCATGCCCTGGCAACATCGCATTCATGCGCTCACCTGCAAGGGAATCTGCCGCGCTGCTTGTGGCGCCGCCTCGACCGGAATCACGTCGACACGCGTGAGGAAATCGCCGAAACCCTCACCGTTATTGCGCTCGGCTGCGTAGCGAGCAAACAAACCATCGAGAATGCCGAGAATGGCGACCTCATCAATGTTTTCGCGATAAACCCGATTAAGCCGTTGACCGCGGAAGTCGGCGCCCAGGCGCAGGTCGTAGCGACCCGGTGCACGGCCGACCAAGGCGATCTCACCCAGATAAGGCCGCGAACAACCGTTAGGGCAACCGGACAGGCGTAGCAGGATCGGCGCATCAGCCAAACCATGCCGTTCAAGCTGCGCCTCCAGCTTCGATAAGAAAGACGGCAAGTAGCGTTCGCTTTCGGCCATGGCCAAACCACAAGTCGGCAACGCCACGCAGGCCACGGCGTGGCTGCGAATGCCGCGATTGCTCACATAGGCGTCCAAATCGTAGGCGTGCACGATGGCATCGATGCGCGCGCGATCTGCTGCCGCGACATTGGCCACGATCACATTCTGATTGCAGGTCAGGCGAAAATCGCCGGTATGCACCTGCGCCAGTTCGCGCATGCCGCTAAGCCAGCGCCGCTCGCCGACATCGGCCAAGCGGCCCGATTCGATGTGCAAGGTCAGATGCCAACGACCATCATGGCCTTCGATCCAGCCGTAACGATCGCCGTTGTGATCGAAGCTGTAAGGGCGCTGCGGCTGCAAAGCAAAACCCAGCCGCGATTCCAGTTCGACCTTGAACGCATCCAGGCCACGGTGATCGATGGTGTACTTCAAGCGCGCATGCTTGCGCTCGCTACGGTTACCCCAATCACGCTGCACCGCAACCACACCTTCAGCGACTGCCGTGAGCTGCTCGGGCGTGACAAAACCCATCACGCTGGCCAGGCGGGGATACGTCGTCGGATCACCATGTGTGGCACCCATGCCGCCGCCGATAGCCACATTAAAGCCCAGCAGGACGCCGCGCTCGATGATGGCGATCAAACCCAGATCTTGCGCGAATACATCGATATCGTTGAGTGGCGGGATGGCCAGGCCAATCTTGAATTTCCGCGGCAAATACGTCGGGCCATAAAGCGGCTCGACCTCTTCGCCGACCAGTTGCTCGCCGTCGAGCCAGATCTCGTGATAAGCACGCGTCTTCGGTGCGAGGTGCTCGGACAAATGCGCCGCCCAGCCATAGGTGATCGCATGCGCCGGCGACTCGACCGGGTTAGCCGTACTCACCACGGTGCGTACCACATCGCCGCAGGCGGCAATCGTGGTCGACAACGCATCGTGGATGGCCGCGATGGTCGGCTTGAGCTTACGCTTGATAATGCCGTGCCACTGAAAGGTCTGCCGCGTGGTAATGCGCAAGCTGCCGTTACCGTGCTCACGCGCCAGCCGATCGAATACCAGCCATTGCGCCGGTGTCACCACGCCGCCCGGCAGGCGCGCCCGTATCATGAAAGAAAACGCCGGCTCGAGCTTTTGCTTGCGGCGCTCATCACGCAGGTCGCGATCATCCTGCTGGTAGCTGCCATGGAACTTCAGCAGTTTGCCGTCGTCGTCGCTGATTGCGCCAGTCACCGGATCAACCAGCCCGTCAGCAATACCACCGCGCAAATGGCGGCTTTTGGCCTTGACGATTTCGAAATCGGAAAGTGTCGTTGTCATGTCGATACGGACCTGATCAGTAAACATCGCGGGCATAACGCCCCTGCTGCATAAGCTCAGCCAGCCAGGCTTTGGCCGCTTCCTGCGAGCGCTGCCCGTGGCTCACGATGATCTCGATCAACGCGTTGTGAACGTCTTTCGCCATCTGGGTCGCATCGCCGCAGACATAGACATAGGCGCCACCGTCCAGCCATGCATAAAGCTCCCGCCCCTGCTCCAGCAGGCGCTGCTGCACATACACTTTTTGCGCGCTGTCGCGTGAAAACGCGAGATCGAGCCGATGCAGATCACCTCTTTTCAGCGCGGCCTGCCATTCGACCTGATAAAGAAAGTCTGCTTCAAAATGACGGTTGCCGAAGAACAACCAGTTGCGCCCGCTGGCGGCTGTCTCCTGCCGCTCTTGCACGAAGGCGCGAAACGGCGCCACTCCCGTGCCGGGACCGATCATGATGATGTCGCGCGCCGGATCAACCGGCAGGCGGAAGCGCTCATTCGACTCGATGAACACCGGCACCTTGCCATCCTCGTCGACAGCGGCAAGAAATGATGAGGCCGCGCCCCAATGCTGACTGCCATGCGCCTGGTATTCGACTACGGCCACGGTCAGGTGGACCTCATCGCCCACCGCGCTCGAACTGGATGCAATCGAATACAGCCGCGGAGTCATCGGCCGCAATGCCGCGATCAGCGCCTCAGCGCTCCAGGCCGCGGGATAGCGTCGCAACAAGTCGATCGGCTGGAAGTGATCGAACAGCGCATTTTTTTCAGTCGCGTGTTCCGGCTGTAATAACCGGGTCAACTCAGCGTGACCGCCCAAGGCCGCATGTGCAGCCAAGAATGAGGCATTGAGCCGGGTCAGCTCACGCTCGCGCCCCAGCCACTGCGCCAGCGCCAGGGTGCGACCGTCGTGGCTGACCTGCAACGCACTATCCAGTTGCAAGGTATCCAGCCACTGGCTCACTAAAGCCGGAGGGTTATGCGGCCACACCCCCAGGGCGTCGCCGGGCTCATAACGGAGGCCGGAGCCTTCGAGCGAAAGCTCGACATGCCGGACATCGCGCTCACTTGCTCGCGACACGATGCGCTGGCTGCTCAACAGCGTCGCCTCAAACGGTTGCTCGCGGTCGTAGACTGCTCGCTGAGGCACGGCATACAACGGCGTCACTCGCGGCGCGGATGTCACCTCTTTCAAGGCCTCACGGGCTGCCTCCAGCGCTCGCTCAGCCCACGGAATCGCCACCGTCTCCAGGTCCACATCAGCCATCGCGGCAGGCAGCAGGCGGCTGGCGCCGAGCTCGCTTAGCCGGGCATCGAGTTGCTGGCCGATGGCACAGAATTGCGGATAGCTCGAATCGCCCAGGCCCAGTACCGCGTAGCCCAGCGCGGGCAGCTTGGGCGCGCGCTTACCGGCAATGAATTCGACCAGGCCGCGTGCATCATCCGGTGGCTCGCCGTCACCCTGGGTACTGATGACAATGATCAGGTGCTGCTCTTGCGCCAGTTCGCGTTGCGGATAAGCATCGGCACGCAACAGCCGCACCGGCAAACCGGCCGCCTCGCCACGCCCGGCGAGCCGCTCGGCAATCCGTTTGGCGTTGCCGGTCTGGCTGCCGTAGACAATCGTCAGCCGCTCTGCCGGGAGCTTGGCCGCAGCCGCTGTCGGCGCGATACCCGCTAGCCTGCCGCCACTTGCCTGCGTTGCGATCCAGGCCGCTGCCCAATACAACTCAGCCGGGCCCAACCCATCGACCAGACGCGCCAACAAGGCGGTCTTTTCGGCGCCAAGCGAGGGATTCTGAACACCCAGGGCAGTCACTGCACTCACTGTTAATCCTTTGGACTTCTATACGTCTCAGCATCCAAAGTTATATGAGTGTAAAAATTTATGGAAAGTATGGTTAGGCATGACCTTATGCCGATGCTTTATTTCCACCTATAAGAGTCGCCACCAATACTCAGCGCACTTTTCGCCTCGGCCAAGCCATGTCTTCGGAATTCGTCACCTTTGCCGCTATCGGCGCGCTGGCCCAGCTTATTGACGGCTCTCTGGGCATGGCCTTTGGTGTCGCTTCGGCCGCCATGCTGCTCAGCCTGGGCCTGCCGCCCGCCGCGGTCAGCGCCAGCGTGCACTACGCCGAGACGTTTACCTGTGGCGCCTCGGGGATCAGCCACCTGGTGGCGGGCAATGTCCGGCGCAAACTGTTTTTCAGCCTGATGATCCCCGGAGTGATCGGGGCGGTACTCGGCGCTTATCTGGTCAGCCACGTACCGGCTACCTGGATGCGCCTTGCCCTTACCCCGTATCTGCTGGGCATGGGGGTGTTCTTGCTGTTGCGCGCCCACCGCAATCCGGGACATAGCGACGAAGTACTCGCCGGAACGCGCCCGTTGGGCCTGGTGGCCGGCTTTGCCGATGCCGTCGCCGGCGGCGGCTGGAGCGCGCTGACGGTAACCAGCCTGGTCGCTCGCGGCAATACTCCGCGCCTGGTGATCGGCACCACCCACCTGGCCAAATGCGTGGTAAGCGCCTCAGCCAGCATTACTTTCCTGATCCATGTCGGCGCCAGCCATGGCGTGGCGGTGCTGGGATTGATCCTGGGCGGCGCGCTGGCCTCGCCGTTCAGTGCGTTGTTCGCCAAGGTGATGCCGGCGCGGGCAGCCACGCTGATGGCTGCTATCGCCGTGCTCGGCTTGGGCTTGAGTAATGTGGTGAAGGCGTTTCAGTAACGGCATGGATTCGCGCCGTCATGCAGCACGGCTACAATCGGCCGATGACTAAATCCGCCCCCGCTCCGCTCCCGCTCGAAGTCCGTGGTTCCGCCAACCAGCCGCTAGGCATGCCTGCCGCGCGTTTTCTGCGTGATTACTGGCAGAAACACCCGCTGCTCATCCGCAACGCGTTCCCAGATTTCCAGCCACCGCTGGAACCCAACGACCTGGCCGGCCTCGCCTGTGAAGAGGGCGCCTTGTCGCGGCTTATCGTGCATGACCTCAAACGCGACCGCTGGAACGTCAAGACCGGCCCGCTGAGTGAGGACGATTTCAGCAAGACACCCAGCTCAAACTGGACCCTGCTGGTGCAAGACGTGGATAAGTGGGACGCCGACGTGGCGGCCCTGCTGGAGTCGTTCCAGTTTCTGCCGACCTGGCGCATGGACGACATCATGATCTCCTATGCCGAACCTGACGGCGGCGTCGGCGCCCATGTGGATCAATACGATGTATTTCTGTTGCAGGGGCTGGGCCAACGGCATTGGGCGATCAGCACCGACCCTGCCGCACCCACCGATTTCCGCGAAGACATCGAGCTAAAGCAGCTGAAACATTTCGAACCGACCCACGAATGGCTGCTCGAACCCGGCGACATGCTTTATCTGCCGCCCGGCGTACCGCACGACGGCGTCGCCTATGGCGGCCCCTGCATGACGTTCTCGGTCGGCATGCGCGCGCCCTCGCAAGCCGAACTCACCGGTGACCTGGCCGATTACCTAGCCGAACGGCTGCCAGAAGAACTGCGCTATACCGACCCCGACCTGACCCCGGCCAAGGCAATCGGCGAAATCGACCGCCAGGCCCTGGCCCGCCTCAGGCAGGCATTGCCCTTTGCCGCGACGCTGGACGAGCCGACCCTGAGCGACTGGTTTGGCCGCTTCATCACCCGCTACCGCAGTACCCAGGTACCGGCCGCGATGGATAAGCCACTAACCTCCGCCTTGCTCGCCAAGCAACTCGACGCCGGCGCCCAGTTGCTGCGCCACCCGTGGTCCCGGCTCGCCTGGAGCCGCCATAAATCCGCTTGCACGCTTTATGTCAGCGGCCATGCCTATCCGGCGACGCCTGCCCTGGCCGAGCAACTGTGTGCCCAGCGCGCGCTGCTTCCGGCCAAGAAACTGGCCGCTGCCGACCGCGAGCTGTTGCTGGCCCTGGTCAACGATGGTCATCTGCTTCCACAAAAAGCGCGCCGCAAGTAAGCACGACACCGATGACCGCCAGCCAACAGATACGTGTCGACACCGCGCAATGGTCACAGAACAGTGACCGCGAGGCGTTGCGCGCGCTGCGGCTCGAGGTTTTCGTCCGCGAACAAAACGTGCCGGAATCGCTGGAATGGGACGACCTGGACGCGACCTCGCTGCACGTGCTGGCGCGCAACCAAGCTGGCGAACCGATCGGCTGCGGCCGGCTTACCCCCAAGTACAAGATCGGCCGGATGGCGGTGCAGCGGGACTGGCGTGGTCATGGTGTCGGCGCCGCCCTGCTGCATAAGTTGATCGATCAGGCCCGGAGCCTGGGCTGGCCCGAGGTTTCACTGGATGCGCAGGTCCAGGCCATGGGTTTTTATGCGCGTGAAGGCTTCGTCGCCATAGGTGAGGTATTCGATGATGCCGGCATACCGCACCGCACGATGCAACTCACACTGACGCCCCCCATGCCACAGCCTGACGATATCCAAGCCTTACGGGTCGGCGGCCGGGACGAGCTGCTCGGCAGCCGCCTGCGGTTACTCACGCAAACCCGCCAGCGCCTGATGATTTACCAGCCGCAGCTTTCAAGCGATGTGCTCGCCAGCGCGGATGAACTGGCCGAATTGCGCCGTATAGCGATTTCTGGACGCGGCGCGCTCATTCGTATCTTGCTGCACGACCCAGCGGCGGCCCTGCGCGAAAACCATCGGCTGATCGCCCTGATCCAGCGCCTACCGAGCCTGCTGCAGGTACGCACGCCGATCGAGGCGCTGGACCTGGCCTATCCCAGCGCCTACTTGCTCAACGATAGCGATGGCTATCTGTTCCAGCCGGATGCCGATCGCCCCCAGGGCCGTGCCGCCTGCCGGGACCGTGCCTCCCAAGCCCCATTACGGCTGCACTTCGACACCATCTGGGATCGCGCCGAACACGCCACGATCCTGCAGCCGCTGGCGATTTAGCTCCTGCGAAGAAGCACAGATCGCCGATTACCCCGCAGCTAGACCAGCGACAACTGAACGCCGGTTAGCCCGTGTACTACGCCCCGCAAACGCTTGGGCATGCGTCGAAATCCCGTAGAAACCTGCACCCACGGCAAACGTCGACAGCCGCTGGCTGGAAGTTTCAGCGGAGATCCCCACTTTATGTCGACGATTTGGGTTGCCGCGCCATGGCGGCTCAAGGCTATAATTAACGGGATTTTCGCCAGCGATCGGCCTAACCGGACAGATCGCTGCTAGCCTCCCTTCCCTGCCGGTGGTGACGTGAGCACAAACCTGATTCGCGAGTTCTTCGATTCCTCCCAACTCGCTGGCGGCAACGCCGATTATGTCGAACAACTCTATGACCTTTGGTTGACCGACCCTTCGTCGGTTTCCCCCGAGTGGGGCCAGTACTTCAAGACCTTTAATGGCCGCGAGTCGGGAGACGTATCCCACGCCGCGGCCATTGCACGTATAGAGGCGGCGCAAAAGCAGCGCCACAACGGCGCGGTGACGGTCGCCGTACCCATGAACGACGAGCCTGCGCGCAAACAGGCCGGCGTTCTGCGCCTGCTTACCGCGTACCGCTCGCGCGGTCATCTTGCCGCTGACCTCGACCCGCTCGGCCTGACCGAAAAAATGTCGGCGCCTGATCTGGGCCTGCCCTTCCACGGCCTCAGCGATGCCGACCTCGACACTGAGTTCGACACCGGCAACTACGCCGGCGGCGGTCAGCGCCTGAAGCTGCGCGAGCTGCTGGCGCGGCTGCAAAAGGTCTACACCGGTACCATCGGTACCGAGTTCATGCATATCAGCAATCATGAACAGCGCAACTGGATCTACACCCGCCTGGAGCAAGCCCATGGCAGTGCCGGGCTGGACAAAGCCGGCAAACAGCGCGTGCTGGACGGGCTGACCGCGGCCGAAGGCCTCGAGCGCTACCTGCACACCAAGTACGTCGGCCAGAAGCGTTTCTCGCTGGAAGGCGGCGACAGCCTGATTCCGATGATCGACGACATGGTCCGCGCGGCCGGCGACAACGGCATCAAGGAAGTAGTGATCGGCATGGCCCACCGCGGCCGCCTGAATGTGCTGGTCAACATCCTGGGCAAGCTGCCAAGAACCCTGTTCGACGAGTTCGAAGGCCGCTTTGAGCATGTGGATGACCCGGCTCATACCGGCGACGTGAAATACCACATGGGCTTCTCCGCCGACGTCAAGACGCCCAACGGCGGTGTGCACGTGGCGCTGGCCTTCAATCCGTCGCACCTGGAAATCGTCAACCCGGTGGTGGCCGGATCGGTGCATGCGCGCCAGGTTCGCCGCCGCGACACCGAACACCAGCAGTCCATCGCGCTCTTGGTCCATGGCGACGCCGCCCTGGCCGGCCAGGGCGTGAACATGGAACTGTTCAACATGTCCCAGGCCCGCGGCTTCAAGATTGGCGGCAGCCTGCATGTGGTGGTGAACAACCAGGTCGGCTTTACCACCTCAAACCCGCAAGACGCTCGCTCCACCATGTATTGCACCGACCTGGCCAAGATGGTCAACGCGCCGGTGTTCCATGTGAACGGCGACGACCCGGAGGCCGTCATCCAGGTCACCCGCCTGGCCTACGACTTCCGCAAGCAGTTCCGCAAAGACGTGGTGATCGACCTGGTCTGCTACCGCCGCCACGGTCACAACGAAGCCGACGAGCCCGCGGCGACGCAGCCGGTGATGTACCAGATCATCCGCAAGCGCCCGACCGCCCGCGATCTGTATGCGCAGCAGTTGGTCAAAGAAGGCATGCTTGCCGACGGCGACGCACAAAAGCAGTTCGAAGACTATCGCGCCCGCCTCGAGGCCGGCACCCCGATGACCGAGCTCACCAACACCTTGGTCAAAGATATCGAGGTGGATTGGAGCGGCCTGATCAACGGCAAGCTGTCCGACCCGGTGGACACCACCGTGCCGAAACAGAAGCTGCTTGAGCTGGCCAACAAGATTCTCGAACTGCCAGCCGACCTTACCCTGCAGCCGCGCGTGGCGAAGATTTACGAAGACCGCCGCAAAATGACCGCCGGCGAATTGCCGGGCGACTGGGGCTTTGCCGAAAACCTCGCCTACGCCACCTTGATCGATGCTGGCTACGACATGCGTCTGGTCGGCCAGGATTCCGGCCGCGGCACCTTCTTTCATCGCCATGCCGTGCTGCATGACCAGAAAGACGGCCACACCTTCATGCCGTTGGCCAACGTCCGCGCCACCGCCGATGTCGAGGTGATCGACTCGCTGCTCAGCGAAGAAGCCGTCATGGCGTTCGAGTACGGTCACTCCACCACCGATCCTTACACCCTGCACATCTGGGAAGGCCAGTTCGGCGATTTCGCCAACGGCGCCCAGGTGGTCATCGACCAGTTCATCAGCTCGGGCGAGGCCAAGTGGAACCGCCTGTGTGGCCTGGCGTTGTACCTGCCGCATGGTTACGAAGGCCAGGGCCCGGAGCATTCCTCCGCCCGCCTTGAGCGCTTCTTGCAGTTGTGCGCGCTGGACAATATGCAGGTCTGCGTGCCGACCACGCCGGCGCAAGACTTCCACATGATTCGCCGGCAGATGCTGCGGCCTACCCGCAAGCCGCTGATCGTGATGACGCCCAAGTCGTTGCTGCGTCACAAGCTGGCCATTTCCAGCCTGGACGAACTGGCCAACGGCAGCTTCCAGCTGGTGATCGGCGAACATCGCGATCTGCCGGTGAAGAAGGTCAAGCGCGTGGTGTTCTGCTCCGGCAAGGTCTATTACGACCTGCTCGAAGACGCCGAGAAACGCGAGCAGAAAGATGTCGCCATCGTGCGCGTCGAGCAGCTCTATCCGTTCCCGCGCCCCGAAGTCACCGCCGAGCTGGAAAAGTTCTCCTCCGCCAAAGAAGTGATCTGGTGCCAGGAAGAACCGATGAACCAGGGCGCCTGGTTCCAGATCCGTCATCACCTGCAAGCCTGCATCGGCAGCAAGCACAGCCTGTCCTACGCAGGACGCGCGCGCTCGCCAGCCCCGGCTGCCGGCCACCTCAACACCCATGTCGCCGAACAGTCGGCGCTCGTCGAGCAGGCGCTAGTTGCGCCAGTCGGCACTGACCACTCCGCGGAGTAAGACCAGCATGTCCATTGAAGTCAAAGTCCCCGTTCTGCCCGAGTCTGTTTCTGACGCCACCATCGCCACCTGGCACAAAAAGGTCGGTGACGCGGTCAAGCGCGACGAGAATCTGGTTGACCTGGAAACCGACAAGGTTGTGCTGGAAGTGCCATCGACCGTCGACGGCGTCATCAAAGAGCTGAAGTTCCAGGAAGGCGCCACCGTGCTCAGCCAGCAGGTGATCGCGGTGATCGAAGAGGGCGCTGCCGCTGCTGCGCCCGCACCGGCCGCCGCTGCCGCCCCGGCTCCAGCCCAGGCCGCCGAGGCACCGAAGGCTGCCGTCAGCGGTAACGCCGATTTGTCTCCTGCCGGCCTGCGTGTCGCCACCGAGCAGAAAATCGACGCCTCCAACGTGGCTGGCACCGGCCGCGATGGCCGCGTCACCAAAGAAGATCTGATCAACTACGGCAAGGGTGGCGCACCGGCTGCGGCACCTGCCGCCAAGCCCACGCCCGGCGCCCGCCCGGAAGAACGCGTGCCGATGACCCGCATGCGTGCGCGTATCGCCGAGCGCCTGATGCAGTCGAAGAACTCCATCGCCATGCTGACCTCGTTCAACGAAGTCAATCTGGCCGAAGTCGTGAAGATGCGCAAAACGCTGGGCGAGCAGTTTGAAAAGACCAATGGCGTCAAGCTCGGCTTCATGAGCTTCTTCGTCAAGGCCGCCGCCGAAGCGCTGAAGCGTCACCCGGTGGTCAATGCCTCGGTCGATGGCAACGACGTGATTTATCACGGTTACCAGGACATCTCCATCGCCGTGTCCACCGACAAGGGCCTGGTCACCCCGGTGCTGCGCGACGTGCAGGACATGGGCTTCGCCGATGTCGAAAAAGGCATCCTCGAGTACGCCAAGAAAGCGCGTGACGGCAAGCTCGGCCTGGACGACCTGCAGGGTGGCACCTTCACCATCACCAACGGCGGCACTTTCGGCTCGCTGCTGTCCACGCCGATCGTCAATCCGCCGCAGAGCGCCATCCTGGGCATGCACACCATCAAAGAGCGCGCCATTGTCGAAAACGGCCAGGTCATTGCCGCGCCGATGATGTATCTGGCGCTCAGCTACGACCATCGCATCATCGACGGCAAAGACGCGGTGCTGTTCCTGGTCGATATCAAGAACCAGCTCGAGAATCCGCAGCGCATGCTGCTTGGTCTTTGATGCTTTGATCGCCTTGGCGATCAAAGCAAATAGGTAACGAAGCTCTGGCGGCGAGTCGTAGCGCAAACCGCGCACTCGCCGCACACCTCCCCCGCTCCACCATGCCACGCCCCACCGGCGCGTCACGCAGCAAGGAACAAGTAATGAGCGATAAATTCGACGTCATCGTCATCGGCGCCGGCCCCGCCGGCTATGTGGCCGCGATCCGCGCCGCCCAACTGGGCCTGAAAACCGCTTGCGTAGATGCCTTCGCCGGCAAGGATGGCAAGCAAGCCCTCGGCGGCACCTGCCTCAACGTGGGTTGCATCCCGTCCAAGGCGCTACTCGATTCCTCGCGCCAGTTCCACAACCTCACACATAACTTCGCTGTGCATGGCATCAGTGCCGACAATCCGCGCATCGATGTGGCGACCTTCGTTGGCCGCAAGGACAAAATCGTCAAGCAGTTCACCGGCGGCGTCAGCCAGCTGTTCAAGGCGAACAAGATCACCCCGTTCTTCGGCACCGGCAAGCTGCTTAAGGGCAATAGCGTCGAAGTCACCGCCCCCGACGGCGGCAAGCAGACCATCAGCGCGACCAATGTCATCCTCGCCTCGGGCTCGGTGCCCATCGAGTTGCCGTTTGCCAAGTTCGACGGCAAGAACATCGTCGACAACGCCGGCGCACTGGATCTCACCGAAGTGCCGAAGCGCCTGGGCGTGATCGGTGCCGGCGTGATCGGCTTGGAGCTTGGCAGCGTGTGGAAACGCCTCGGCGCCGACGTCACCATTCTCGAGGCGTTGCCGGACTTCCTCTCTGTCGCCGACGCCGACGTGGCCAAGATCGCCGCCCGTGAATTCGCCAAGCAGGGTCTTACCATCAAGCTCGGCGCCAAGCTGACCAAGGCCGACGTCAAGAAGAACGAGGTCGAGCTGACCTACGAAGACAAGGACGGTGCGCATCAGCTTACCGTCGACAAGCTGCTGGTCGCTGTCGGCCGGCGCGCCTATACCACCGGCCTGCTGGCGGACGACACCGGCGTGAAGCTGGATGAGCGTGGCCGCATCGTGGTCGACGAGCACAATCACACCGGCGTCGATGGCGTGTGGGCGATTGGTGACGCGGTGCGCGGCCCGATGCTTGCGCACAAGGGCTCCGAAGAAGGCGTCGCGGTGGCCGAGTGGATCGCCGGCAAAGCCGGTCACATCAACTACGACACCATTCCGTGGGTGATCTACACCGAGCCGGAAATTGCCTGGGCCGGCAAGACCGAAAAGGAACTCAAGGACGCCGGCATTCCGTACAAAGTCGGCACCTTCCCGTTCGCCGCGATCGGCCGCGCCGTCGCGATGAACGAGGCCGTCGGCCAGGTGAAGATGCTTGCCCATGCCGAGACCGATCGCCTGCTCGGCGTGCACATGGTCGGCCCCGGTGTGTCCGAGCTGATTGCCGAAGCCGTGGTGACGATGGAGTTCAAGGGCTCCGCCGAAGATCTGGCACGTATCGTCCACGCTCACCCGACGCTGTCCGAAGCGGTGCACGAGGCAGCGCTGTCGGTCGACAAGCGCGCGATCCATAAGGGCAACTGAAGTTAGCAGTTGACCGTGCGGCCCGCCCGTGGCGACATGGGCGGGCCGTTTCTTTTAAACCTTGACGAGCAGCTCCATGCCCCAAGTCACCGCCCTCTGCGTCTATTGCGGCTCCAACAGCGGTAGCCACCCTGACTATGTCGAACATGCGCGTGCTTTCGGCACCGAAATGGCACGCCGCGGCATGGCCCTGGTGTATGGCGGCGGCAAAGTGGGCTTGATGGGTACCGTCGCCGATGCGGTACTGGCCGGCGGCGGCAAGGTGATCGGGGTGATTCCGCGCCAGCTGGTCGAACGTGAAGTGGCGCATAAGGGCTTGACCGAGCTGCATGTGGTCGAGACCATGCATCAACGCAAGACCCGCATGTTCGAATTGTCCGATGCCTTTGTCGCCCTGCCCGGCGGTTTCGGCACCATGGATGAAATGTTCGAAATGCTGACCTGGGCACAGCTGGGGTTGCATCAATATCCTTGCGCCTTTCACAACGTGCGCGGCTATTACAGCCCGTTGCGCACGATGATGGAGCACATGGTCGGCGAAGGCTTTGTGCGTGCCGAACAAACGCAAGGCGTCTGGTTTGGAGAAAGTATCGAGGCGTTGTTCGAATGGATGCAGCACTACCAGGGTAGTTACATCCCTAAATGGATCGATCCAGCGGTGACTGCCACCTCTTGATGAACCAACCTGGCCTTGCCAGAAGCCACCGGCCGGCTCGGCCTGCGGCAGGACTACAGCATACCCTTGCGCAATTCAGCCAGGATGCAATGGAGCCATGACATGACCGACGCGCACAGCTTTTGCGCTTTTCGCATTCAACATGACGATGCCGGTTATCGCAGCAGCGTGGAAACCCTAGGCATCCAGGCGCTGACTCCCGGCGAAGTACTGATCAAAGTCGCCTATTCGTCGGTCAACTACAAAGATGCCTTGGCTGGCACCGGCAAAGGCAAAATCCTTCGCCAGTTTCCGCTCAATGGCGGCATCGACGTCGCCGGCCACGTCGTGGCATCCGCCGACCCAGCCTTCAAACAAGGCGACTCGGTGCTATGCACTGGCAGCGGCCTGTCCGAAACCCGCGACGGTGGCTACAGCCAATACCTTCGCCTGCCGGCGCAATGGACTATTCCGCTGCCGCAGGGCCTCAGTCTGCGCGAGAGCATGATCATCGGCACCGCGGGCTTTACCGCCGCGCTGGCGTTGCTGCGCATGCAGGACAAC
>NZ_JAPDPE010000105.1 GCF_026283955.1 Dyella silvatica
CATTGCCGGCGATAAGAAATCCGGAGATGACGAAGAAAACAAAAACGGCCTCGTAGCCGTTGTAGTTCAGCGCGCCGAGCAAGCGAGTGGGAAGAAACTCCGCCAGCACGCCTTTCTTTAAGGGACTGCGCAAACCGATGTGATGCAGCACCACCAGCACAATGGAGAGGCCACGCAGCAAGTCGATGCCTGGATCGCGAGTGGCGACTCTTGAGTCTGTTATCTGCATGGCTGGCTTAGCGGCGATGGGGAAGCGGCGATCATCGGGGGATGGGTGAGGTGATGACAAGGGCTGCGAGGCGGGTGGGTTGGGAAGATTGGGGTGGGGCTTTAAAGGAAGTCTGTGGCGAGCATTTACCCCTCCCCAGCCCTCCCCTACATGTAGGGGAGGGAGTTGTTGGCGTTATCGCTTAGCCAAGGCGCTCGACGACGAAGTCGACGAAGCTGCGCAGTTTCGCCGTGGGATGGACTTCGCGACGGCGCACCAGGTGGATGAGCCGCGTGGACAGGTTCCAATCGGCCAGCAGATGCACCAGCTGACCGCTGCGGATGGCAGGCGCCAGCAGCACATCGGCTTGCACTACGACGCCGACATGATGCAACGCCGCCGTCAGCAAGGCCTGGCCGCTATTGCAGATAAAGCCACCGCGCACCGGCACTGACACTTGCTGCTCGTCGCGGGTGAAGCGCCAATGGTGATCGCGGCCCCAGGGCATGAAACCGAGACAGTTGTGCTGCTCGAGATCGCTGGGGTGGGTCGGCATGCCGTGGGTTTGTAGATACGCCGGGCTGGCCACGGCAAACATCTGTGAGGAACGCAGCGGGCGCGCAATCAGTTGTTCGTCGCGCAAGGTGCCAGAACGAATCGCCACATCGAAGCCTTCTTCATGCATATCCACCACGCGGTCATTAAGGCTTAGCTCGACCTGCACGGCCGGATGCATCGCCGTGTATGCGCCGATGACCGGCACCAGTCGATGGGCACCCCAACTGACCGGCGCGGTCACGCGCAGAATGCCTTGCGGCACGGCGCGCAGCGCTTCGGCCACTTGTTCGGCGGCTTGCACGCTGCTCAGCACATCGCGGCAACGCTCCAGATAGGCCGCGCCGATTTCGGTCAGGCTGTGCCGCCGGGTGGTCCGATCGAGCAGGCGCGCGCCCAGCCGCTGCTCCAGCCCGCGCACGTGGTTGGCCACCATGGTGGTGGACAGCCCGAACTCGTCAGCGACCGCGGCAAAGCTGCCTTTTTCAACCACCCGGATAAAGACGGCCATGCTGGTCAAGCGATCCATTACAAAGTCCTGATGCGGAGTGAAGAAAGTTTAAGCGCATTTATCAATTGATAGCGTGGAATGCACCATAGCGCCATCGCCACTTGCAGAGAAAAACCATGAAGATGATGAGCCGGAACAAGACCGCTTTGAAAACCGCAGGCTTTTGGTTTCGCAGCGCGCTATTTGCCGCGCTGGCATGCAGCCAGGCCGTCGCCCTGGCGAGCGAGGCCGGGCCGACCGCACGCCCGCTGCCGCGTGACTGGTATCCGGAAAGCATCGCGGCAGGCCCCGACGGCTCGTTGTATGTCGGCAGCTGGCGGCAAGGTGCCGTGGCGCGGCTGCGGCCGCAGCAAGAGCAGCCGGAGATACTGGTGGCGCCGGGCTCCAATGGCCTGGCCAATGGCCAGGGCGTGTTGGTGGATGCCAAGCGCGGCCTGCTGTGGGTTTGCTCGGGTACGATCGGTTACACCACGGTACCGATCACGCCCAGCGCGCTCAAAAGCTATGACCTTGCCAGCGGCGCACCGCGCGCCAGCTATCCGATGCCGGACAAGGGCTATTGCAACGACCTCGCGCAAGACAGCCACGGCAGCATCTACGTGACTGACTCCTTGAATCCGCGTGTGCTGCGGCTGGCGCCGAATGAGCAGGCGCTGCATATCTGGAAACAAGACCCGGCCTTCGCCGCCGGCAAAGAGGGCTATAACCTCAACGGCATCGCTATCGACCACGACCAGCATGTCTATGTGAGCCTGGTAACGGCCGCCGCGCAGCTGTCGCGCATTGATGTCTTGCATGGCCGAACCCGATAAACAAGGGCATGCCCGGCTGGTGATTTTCGAGAGCAACGCCTTTGGCCATGACGGCCCCTATGGCGGGCAGATCTCGATGGCCAGGTTGGACGGCAAGCGGGCCACCTCGTTGCAAACCATTGTGGGCGGGCTCAATGACCCTTCATCGGGCGTGCTCTTCGGCAACCGCGTGTATTACATCGAATCGAAGTACGGCCTGCTGTTCAAATCCAAGGACGATGCGCAAATTCCGCGCGATGTGCCGTTTTCGGTGCAGTCGGTGGGGTTGCCGGAGTGATAGGCGGGGTTGTCTAGGGTGTGACCCCCTCCCCTGCTTGTAGGGGAGGGTTGGGGAGGGGTGCAGCTTTGCCGCAGAAAACCCCATCCGAAAAAAACCGTGTTACGGCTTGGCCAGCGCCGCCGGCAAATCCGCAATCATGCCCTTGGCCAGCGCCTCGTAATTGCCATCGAAATGGTGATCGCCATCTTTTGCCATCACCTGAATCCACCCCGGCAGCGATTTCTCGGCGCAAACCGTGTCATCGCTTTCGTCTTTGCCGTAGTAGCAAACCACCGGCGGATGACCTTGCAAGGCAAGCAGCGGTGGTAAGGCGTCGTAATGTTTCACCGGGTGGAGGCGCTGAAAGAATTCCTGCGTGTTGGTTTTCCACCAGCCTTCACGCATATAGCCTTCCATTTCGATTTCGAAATTTACGTCCTTGGTCGGCGACAGCAGCACCAACTGGGTGAGATAGGCGCGATTTCCCGCGCTTAGCTTATTGATCACCGAGGGCAGCACATCGGCACCGAACGAGAAGCCGATCAGCCATACGCGCTGCTTGCCCCACTGCTTGCGGTATTGGCTGATCAGCGCATCGAGGTCGGCGGCGGATTCATCGGCGGGCCGGTTGCGCCAGAAGTAGGCCAGCGTGCTTACCCCCAGCACCGGAATGCCTTGATTGCTCAAGGCACCGCCGAGTTGCTTGTCAAGGTCGCGCCAACCACCGTCACCGGAGTAGACGATGGCCAGCACGTCTGCTTGCCCATGCGGCGGCGTTACGCCGGTCTTGGCCGGTATCACGGTAAGCGACTCTTGCATGCTGGCCTGATGCCAGGGCCGCCATATCGCCAAACCGACCACCGCGATGACAAGCAGCAGCAAGAGGATTTTCTTTATGACTCGTTTCATCGACGCACCATCCCGGATAAACCGCCCGAGATCAGGCTGGCCAGATTAGCCAGCGCCATGGGCAGGGCGATATTGGTGGGTACGGCCAGATAGCGCGGCTCCCATTCGGGATCGAACTTGTCTTTGTAGCGGTACAACCCACGGAAATTGTAGAAACGCTCGCCGCGACCGAATACCAGCGCGCCAAAGCGGCTCCATAGCGTCGCGGTGCGGCGGCTTTGCAAACCCGACAGCGGCGCCATGCCGAGATTGAACCAGCGGTAGCCCTCCTGCCTGGCCCACAGCATCAGCTGCACGAATAAATAATCCATGATGCCGGCATTGCCGTCGGGCATGTGACGCATCAAGTCAAGCGAGGCCTCTTCTTTGCTGTCGGTGAGAAACAGATTGGCGAAGGCCACCGGCTGGTCGCCCTGCCAGACCACCGCCATCGGCGTACGGCACAGATAATGCGGATCGAAGGTGCCCAGCGAGAAGCCTTTCTCGCGCACTTTCTTGTCGCGCATCCACGCATCGGAGATCGGCTTTAGCCGCGGCAAAATATCCGCCACCGCCTCTACCGGTACGATCTCCAGCCGCAGACCTTCGCGATTGAGTTTATTGACGGTGTTGCGCAAAACCTTTTTCGATTTGCCGTCGAGATTGAAGCTGTCCAGGCGCACGCGGGCTTCTTCGCCGAGCTTGAGCAAGTTCATGCCCACTTCGAGATACAGGTCGAGATCTTCCGGGCGCACCTGATAAAACAGCGGCCAGCCACCGGCGCGTTCGCATTGCTCGCGGAAGGTCCAGACCAGTTCGCGGCGTGCCTCTTCGGATTCTCCCACCGGATCGCCCATCGCCACCCAGCTGCGCCCTTCGATGTCGTACATGATGAAGGCGCGCTCTTCGGGGTCGAACAGCAAGGTCTTGTCACCGGTCAGGGCGAGATGCGCCTGCGCCGACGAATAATGCTTGATCAGTGGCATCGCCTTGCCGAGCTCGACCTCGGTCGGCAAATGGATTCTTGCCTTGGCCGGGCGTATCAGATGCGCCAGGGCAAATAGCAAGCCCGCGGCCGTCGCGCCGACCAGCGCGCGCAACGCGCGCGGTGCACCGCCATGGTAGAAGCTGAATTCCCACCACAGGCTGCGGCTGTATTCGACATGCTTGTAGCTAAACATCACCAGCCAGCCGGCGCAGCCCAGCACCGCGAGAATGGCGACGATCCAGCGTATCGAGAAACTGGTGTCGAACAGCGACGCACGCCGATAAAACAACTGATGCGCGGGCGCCAGGCCCAGGGCGAGAATCGACAGCAGGGTCGCTTCTTCGTAGTCGATGCCTTTAAGCAACGACAGCACCGCGCCGACCACCAGCAACACCAGGGTCAACACATAGGCGGCATCCAGCCGACGCAACAGGCCGCGCGACAAGATCAGCAGCAACATGCCGACCACGCTGCTCAGAAAATGCGAGACCTCGACCACCGACAACGGCAGCACGCCGCGCAAGATATCCATGCGGCTGTGCAAGGCCGAGGTTGCACCGGAGAACAACAGCACCGCGCCGGATACCAGGGTCAGTACGGCGAAGAAAGGCGGCAGCAAGCTGGTGAACCAGGGCGCCAGCAACGCCTTGCTGCGCAGCCCGCGCACTTCGCGCACCACCACGACCAGGGTGGCGCCAAGCAGCGGCAGGAAGTAGTAGATCAACCGATAAGCCGCCAGCGCACCGAGGATCGGCGCCTCCAGGCCTTCATTGCCGGTGGCGCCGAAGCCGGCCAGCATCACCGCTTCGAAAACACCGAGGCCACCCGGCACATGGCTGATCAGGCCGGCAATTTGTGCCAGCGCGAAAATCGCCAGGAAGTGACCGAAGCCGGTATCGACCTCGTTCGGCATCAGCAGGTACAACACGGCGGCCGCCAAGGCCCAATCCACCGCGCCGGTGGCGATCTGCCGCGCCGCGCTGGCCGTGCTCGGCAGGCTTAGCCGCCAGCGCCATAAACGCAGTGGGCGCGGCATCAGGCGACTGCCAAACAGCCACAACAGCGGAATCAGGGTCAGCAGTGCACCCACCGGCAAGCGCAGCTGCGCCAGCGGCAGCGACATCGGTACCGGCACCAGCAGCAAGGTGACGCCGGTCAACGCACACAGGCCCAGCCAGAAGCTGACCGTGCAATGCAAAACGACCTTGGCCACCTCGGCGGTGGACAGCCCCGCCTGGATATAAAAGCGGTAGCGGATCGAGCCGGAGATCAGCAAGGCCATGCCCAGCGCATTGCTGAAGGCATAGCTGATAAAGGAGATCAGGCTGACCTGGGCACGCGGCAAGCGGCGACCGATGGCGGCCAGGCCGAACCAGTCGTATAGCGTCATGACGCCGTAGCTCAGCGCGGTGAGCAGTACCGCCAGGGCGATGCGCCAGTCTTCCAGGCCGTGCACATAGCGGGCTACCTGGCGATAACTCACTTCGCTGCCCAGGTTGCGCAGCGCCCATAGCGCCAGGCACAACATGGCAAGCGACAACATCGGCCCGGTCAGGCGGCGTAACCACACCGCGCCCCGGCTTGGAGCGATCAAGGTATCTACCGGCCCGGTACCTACCAGATCAGGATTCGGGGCCCCTGTCCCTGTCTGTTCCACCACGCTTCCACAGCCTCCACGGTATAAATCGGTGCGCAGCAAGCTGCTCAATACTGGCCAGCGCCACCCTTGCGGCCGCCGCTGCACGGCCGTCGGTAAGCATAGCCGGTCACGACGGCATTAAGCCCCTTCCCGAGCAAGCCCGGGACGGGGTTTATTGCCGCAAGCATGATGTCCCCTTGACGCAGAAAGGCTGCCAGTGGGCGGCTAACCGTTGCCGGACAACCGTTACCCCAGGCCGTCAACCCGGTATTTCACCCTCGCCCGCGAGCAAGCGAGGGCCATGGATATCAACGCGTTGGAACCGTCGTGCCCGCCCGGCCCAAACGAGAAATCCAAGCATAGAGAACGATCATGACAGCCGCGAACGCGATACCGCCGATCCAGATCGCCGCGCTGGCGAAGTTCTCGCCGACCAGCCCCAGCGGTGCGGCCTTGCCGGAGAACACCACCAGTGCCGCCAACAGCACGCCGATAATGCTTTCGCCGACGATCATGCCCGAGGCCAGCAACACACCCAGCTGCTTGACCGCCTCGGGCTTGGCGGTGCGCTCCGCGCGCTTGTCGAAGTACCAGCCGACAAAGGCGCCGACCACGATCATCAAGGTGGTCGAGGTGGGCAGGTAAATACCCAGGCCCACCGCCAGCGGGGGCAACCGCACCGACTTGCTGCTGCGCGACAGCACTTCGTCCAACGCGATGATGACCGCGCCGATCAAGGCACCGATGCCGATCAGATTCCAGTCGAGATTGCCCTGGATGACACCTTGCGCCAGCGCCGAGATCAACGCCGCCTGCGGTGCCGGCAAGGCACGCGACGGGTCCACACCGGCCACTCCGGCAAACCCATACGCGTGATTGAGCAGGTCGAGGATCGGCGGAATGATCGCCGCGCCCACCACCACGCCGATGATCAGGGCCACCTGCTGCCGCCACGGCGTGGCGTCGACCAGCTGACCGGTTTTCAGATCCTGCAGATTGTTATTAGCGATGGTCGCCACGGCGAACACGACCGCGGTAGCAAACAGTGCAAACGCCACCAGTGCCTTGCCTGCCTCGGCCGGCAGCAGCGGTTTCACCCCGAGCACCAGCAGCAAGGCCGCACCGATCACCACCAGGATGCCCACGCCAGAAAGCGGGCTGTTGGACGAACCGATCAGGCCCGCCATATAGCCGCACACCGCAGAGACAAAAAAGCTCATCAACACGATGTAGACCAGGCCACCGGCCACCAGCAGCACCACGTGCTCGCCCAGGTGGGCGGAGATACTGAAGTCACCCAGCAACCAGGCAATCGGCACCAGGCAGGCCAGGGTAATGATGCCGACCACGCCGATCGGGATATCGCGCTCGGTACGCGGCAGCGTATGCGCTGCGCCGGCGGAGCGGACCCGCGACGCGGCCATCGCCGAGGTCAGTCCACTGATCACCGGCTTGACCAGTTTGGCCAAGGTCCAGATCGCCGCGATGCCGATGGTACCGGCGCCGAGAAAACGTACCTTGTGGCTCCAGGTAGCCTGCGCCACATCGGCGGCCACCCCGGCCAATGGATTGAGCCAGGAGTAGTACGGCACCGCACCGCCCCAGGCGATGATGAAACCGACCAGCAACGCCACCCCGACCCACAGGCCGACCAAGTGTCCGACCGCGAACAGGGCGAAGGAAAGATTGAAGTCGTAACCGCTGACACTGCCCTTGCTGCCGATACGGAAATACTGCGCCACGTCGCTGGCAAACACCTGGGTGGCAACGACCACCGCAAACAACGCCGAAGTGATCGAACCCCAGATCACTGCCAGCAGACCGGCGCGGCTGCTTTCCACGCCAGCGGCCAGGTCTTCGGCGCTGCTGTTGACGTCGGCTTCGCCGCCACCGACCTTGAGCACCTCGGCGCAGGCCACGCCTTCGGGGTAGGGCAGATCGGAGTTGGTCACCAGCGCGCGGCGCAGCGGGATCGAATACATCACGCCGAGAACGCCGCCCAGCGCGCAGATGCCGAACGAGACCCAGTAAGGAAACCCGTTCCACCAGCCGATCATGATCAAACCGGGCAACACGAAGATGATCGCCGACAAGGTGCCTGCCGCCGAAGCGACGGTCTGCACGATATTGTTTTCTTGAACCGTGACGCCTTTGAATTGCCGCAGGATCGCCATCGAGATCACCGCCGCCGGAATCGAGGTGGCGAAGGTGAGGCCCGCCTTGAGGCCGAAGAACACATTGGCCGCAGTGAACACCAGCGTGATGACGGTGCCGAGGATCAGACCGCGGACGGTTAGTTCTTTGCGCGACTCGGCGCTGCTCGAAAGAGGTGCGCTCACAAACGCGAATCCTGCATGATTGACTCCTGGCGGCTGGACAAGGCGCCTAGGATAGCCTGCGAATTGTCCATTCGAGTCTGGCAGTGCAACACAAACGCCCAGACTGGCGGCATGCACCTGGCCTGGGCCTGTTGCCGCAGAAAGAACCTGCGCCGGCGCAGCACGTAGCGCCTGTTCACCATCTCGAGTGGCTCGAAGGGTTGAGTTGCGGTGGCCACCATGCACCAGCGCCACGCACTATCCCCTGGCAACCACCGCAGCTCAACGCGAGATACTCAGAGATGGTGAACAGGCTCTTACAACCCCGGGTATTCGTCCTTGGCGCAGCTTTCGGCCAGCCATGCGGCAGCCGATTGAGCCAAGGCATTAGTACGAATAGCGCGCAGGCGTGATTCGCCGAAGCGGGCCAGGCCGTCATCGCTTTCCACTCGGGCGGCATTGCCCTGCAAATCATTGAGCAATTGATCGAGCTGCGTCACTGGATAATCGATGTCTTCCAAAGCAGGAGCATCGTCGATATCCTCATCGGCCAGCGAGCGTAACGATGGCTGCGGCGCTGTCTTGTCATGTTCCATGTGCCTCTCCCTGTGTCACCACGTGAGTCGTCGCTAACGAACGCACTGCGCCGAAATACAATCACAAATTGCGCGCATATACAATCCGCAATTGCCAATCCTGTGGCGTGGATAAACAACAATGACAGCTCATGTTTCAGCAGCGTTGGCATGGAATGTCAGCGCGTCCAGGAATGGAGCCGCTCTTGTCACGATCTCATCACGAGTTTTCACAACGCCTGCATATTTCGCTTGATCTGGCGGGTATAGAAAAAGGGCGCGGACGCACCGGCCATCTCGCCGCCCGCTTCGATGTCTCCGGGGAAACCGCGCGCAAATGGCTTAATGGCCTGGCCATACCCGCCCTGGTGCGCAGGCTCGATATCGCCCACCGTCTCGGCGTGAGCTTTGAATGGCTGGCCACCGGTCGCGGCGCGCCGACGCAATACAGCAAGGTGCAAGAGACCGTGATAACGCCTTATAACGTCGAGCATCGCGAACACTCGCGCCTGGTCGGCCTGCTTGGTCATCTACCGCGAGAGCAACGCAAAGCGATGCTGTGTTTGCTCGAATACATGGTCGAGAAACGACCCTGACGGCGATGGCGCCCGCCGTGCTTGCCGCTGGCAAAACGGCCTACATCGAATGACTCCGCGTATCCTGCGCCGCCGTAGGCGGTCGATCCGGTAGCATGTGCGTGCTCCCGTGGGGGGAGCTGAAGAAACCACCTTCAGATGCGCCGGAACGGATGCCGGTCCGGTATCGCTTTCATCAGATCAAGCTTCGATGGCTCGAAGTGATGGCATCGCGCCATCCGGCGAGACGGCTGGCTTGTGTGAAACCGTTCGCGGACACCTCCATAGCCATCAGCAAGTCTCGACAAACACGACAACGGATACGCCACATGCAAGCGAGTGAGCAAGCACTGAAACGCGGCCTCGGCGAACGACACATTCGCTTGATGGCCTTGGGTTCGGCGATTGGCGTGGGCCTGTTTCTCGGCTCCGCCAACGCGATCAAGCTGGCCGGCCCGGCCATCCTGCTGTCCTACATCCTGGGCGGCGGAGCGATCTTCATCATCATGCGTGCCCTCGGCGAAATGGCCGTGCACAACCCGGTGGCCGGCTCATTCAGCCGCTACGCGCAAGATTACCTCGGCCCGCTGGCCGGCTACCTCACCGGCTGGACCTACTGGTTCATGTGGCTGGTGACCTGCATTGCCGAAATCACTGCGGTCGGCATTTACATGAGCGTGTGGTTTCCGGATGTGCCGCAGTGGATATGGGCACTCGCCGCGATGCTGTCGATGGGCGCGGTCAACCTGGCCACGGTGCGCGCCTATGGCGAATTCGAATTCTGGTTCGCGATGATCAAGGTAGTCACCATCGTGCTGATGATTGTCGGTGGCGCCTGCATGATCGTGTTCGGCCTGGGCAATCACGGTGTCGCTACGGGCATCAGCAATCTATGGACGCACGGTGGATTTTTTCCCAACGGCGCGCAAGGCATGTTGATGGCCTTGCAAATGGTGATGTTCGCCTACCTCGGCGTGGAGATGGTCGGCCTGACCGCCGGTGAGGCGGCCAATCCGAACAAGTCGATTCCGCAGGCGATCAACTCGGTGTTCTGGCGCATTCTGATTTTCTACGTCGGTGCGCTGCTGGTGATCTTGTCGATTTATCCGTGGAACGAACTGGGCACCCATGGCAGCCCCTTCGTGATGACCTTCGAGCGGCTCGGTATCAAGTCAGCCGCCGGCATCATCAACTTCGTCGTGCTGACGGCGGCACTGTCCTCCTGCAACGGCGGCCTCTATAGCACTGGCCGCATGCTGTACAACCTGGCCCAGCAAGGCCAGGCGCCGCGCCCCTTCGCAAGCACGTCGACAAGCGGTGTGCCGAGCCGGGCGATCATGGTATCGATCGTCGCGTTGCTGGCCGGGGTCTTGCTCAATTACCTGGTACCCGAAAAAGTTTTCGTCTGGGTCACCGCGATCTCGACCTTCGCGGCCATCTGGACCTGGGGCATCATCCTGGTTTCGCAGATGGCCTTCCGCCGTCGACTCAGCGCCATCGAATGTGACCGACTGGCCTTTCGCATGCCGTTCTATCCGTACGGCTCGTGGATTGCCCTGGCCTTCCTGCTCTTGGTGATCGGCCTGATGGCTTACTTCCCCGATACACGGGTGGCGTTGATCGTCGGCCCGCTATGGCTGGTGCTGTTGACCGTGCTGTACTACGCGCTCGGTTTGGCCAAGCGCCCCATCGTCGGGCAGGCAGCGGAGTCTCGCTGAGAAATCCGCGGCAGCATAAACCGGCAGGCCGGGCGCTGACCTGGCCTGCTGACGCCGCAAGCAGAGCGAGAATCCTGCAACGATGGTGCGGTAGTGCCCGGTATGCCGATGGCCCTCCAGCGCGATCCTGTTCTTGAAGAACGAACGCGCGGCGGAGAGACCAAGCGCCGGCTCGCAGCCATCACTCGTCGAGGGTCGGGTCCATGCCGGGAAACAGCACCTCGGTATAACCGAACTTGCTGAAGTCGGTGATGCGCGACGGATACAGACGGCCGATCAAATGATCGCATTCGTGCTGCACCACCCGCGCATGAAAACCTTCGGCGGTGCGCTCGATACGCGCGCCCTTGGGATCGATGCCTTCGTAGCGGATCAACGTGTAGCGATTCACCGCACCACGCAAACCCGGCACCGACAAGCAGCCTTCCCAGCCTTCTTCCATGTCTTGCGACAAAGGCGTAATCACCGGATTGAGCAAAATGGTTTGCGGCACCGGCGGTGCATCGGGATAACGTTCGGAACTATCGAAACCGAAGATCACCAATTGCAGATCCACGCCGATCTGCGGGGCGGCCAGGCCGACGCCACCGGCTTCGTGCATGGTGTCGAACATGTCGGCGATCAGCGCATCGAGCTCGGCGCTGCCCAGCATGCCCGGGGGCACCAGCGGCGCGATGCGTAACAAGCGCGGGTCGCCCATTCTTAAAATCTCGCGAATCATTGCCGTCTCATCATCGGGAACCATGGGATGGTTTGTGGTCGCCTTGCCTCGAACACAAGCCTCTGTACTACGTTCAATAGCGCAAACTGGATACGCCAGCCGGCTCGGTGCTCATGCTACCGAGCCGGGGGCAGCCAAATGGTGCGTTCGCCCAACGGCGCTGGTTAACCGCCAAAAACTTTTTTCAGCAAGTCGGTGCTGCGTGCGGCTGGGTTATCGCGTATCGATTTTTCCTGAGAACCAATCGTGGTGAACAAACCATCGATGGTTTTCGACGTCACGTAGTCGTCCAGATCCAGCGAGTTGCCGCCCTTGCCACTCTTGCCACCGGTGAGGGAGCCCAGCGAACCCAGCGCGCCGCCGAGGCCGCCGCCACCGCCACTACCCGCACTGGAAGTGAGTGCCTTGTACTTTTGCGTCACGCCAACGCTGTCGGTGGCCTGGGCCACGATGGGATGAATGCGCTGGGTCAACGCATCGCCCGCCACACGACGGAAATAATCGGTAGCCGCATGATCGCCGCCGGTCAGAATGCCGCGCGCGTCATCCAGGGTCATCTTACGAATCGCATCGCCGAATAAATCCGCCACTTGCGGCACGGCCTTCTCGGCGGCCCGGTTGAGGCTCATCTCGAAATCGTCGACCCGCTGCCCCTGGCCGAGTTTGCGCGCCAGATCGCCGGCCTGCTTGAGCTTGCCCGGCAACGGAATACGCACGGCGGCGTTACTCCAAAAGCCGTCGTTGCGGCCAAGACTGCTGATGGCATTGGTGGTGCTTTTCGCCAAAGCCTCTTTGAGGCCGGCGGCAATATCGCTATTGGGCAGGTTGGCACCGAGATTGGAGGAGCTTTGCGACGACTTCGCGGTATCGGTCGCCTGCTTGAGCAGGTCTTTGAGCTGATAGGCAGCTGCAGCCACGGGAACAGTGGCAATGGCGATGGCGAGCACAAGCAAGCGGTAACGGGGGGATTTACGCATGACGTAAGTACTCCGACGGGCCGAATGAAGCCTCAGTGTACGCCCAGCGGACGTGATCAGTGCGCAGACGGCCGCGCTGCGCCAAGGCCTCCCTCCCTATCCTGGTGAATGGCAAGCCGGTGCCACCTGACCTGGTATTCGACCAATGGCTAATGCCGCCGGGTTCAACCCGGCATTGACCCCTGCGCCTGTGAAGACGACTCTTGCCGGGTCTGTTCTGGGAGTCATCCGTATGCAAACCGCTACCACCCCATCTGGGCAAGCCCTCGCGGCCGCCGCCCCGATGAGCCCAGCCAGCAAATTGCTGTGGGCCGCTATCGCCATCATCGGCGCGTGTTGTCTTGGCGTGATAGCGCTGCGTCGCGACGAACCGGTCAATGCGATCTGGCTGGTGGCTGCCGCGGTATCGGTGTTTGTCATCAGTTATCGCTTCTACAGCAAGTTCATTGCCTACAAAGTGCTGCAAATGGATCCGAGCCGGGCCACGCCGGCGGTGCTGCGCAACGACGGCCTGGACTACGTGCCGACCGATCGCTGGGTGGTGTTCGGCCATCATTTCGCAGCGATTGCCGGCGCCGGCCCCCTGGTTGGCCCGGTGCTGGCGGCGCAGATGGGTTACCTGCCCGGCACCTTGTGGATTCTGTTCGGCGTGGTGTTTGCGGGTGCCGTGCAAGATTTCATGGTGCTCGGCCTGTCGCTGCGCCGCGATGGCCGCTCGCTCGGCAATATGCTGCGTGACGAGCTAGGCCCCTTGGCCGGCATCGTTGCCATGTTCGGCGTGCTGGTGCTGATGATGATTGTGCTGGCAGTGCTGGCGCTGGTGGTGGTGAAAACCCTGGCGCATAGCCCTTGGGGCACCTTCACCGTGGCCTGCACGATTCCGATAGCGCTGCTGATGGGCATTTATCTGCGCTGGTTGCGCCCCGGGCGAATTCTGGAAGTGTCGATCATCGGCCTGGTGTTGTTGCTTACCTCGATCTGGTCGGGAGCCTACGTCGCCGCCTCGCCTGATTGGGCGGTGCTGTTCGACTACGACGCCAAAAGCATGGCCTGGCTGCTGATCGGCTATGGTTTTCTCGCCTCGGTACTGCCGGTTTGGCTGCTGCTGGCGCCACGCGATTACCTCAGCACCTTCCTCAAGATCGGCACCGTGCTGGTACTGGCCTTGGCGATCTTCATCGTCGCGCCGAATTTGCAGATGCCAGCAGCGACCCGTTTCATCGACGGCACCGGCCCGGTCTTCCAGGGCCATTTATTTCCGTTCCTGTTCATCACCATCGCCTGCGGCGCGGTCTCCGGCTGGCATTCGATCATTGCCTCGGGCACCACGCCGAAATTGCTCAGCAATGAAGGCGAGGCGCGCATGGTCGGCTACGGCGGCATGTTGATGGAGGCCTTTGTCGCGATCATGGCGCTGATCGCCGCGGCGTCGCTGCATCCAGGCGTGTACTTCGCGATGAACTCGCCCGGCGCCTTGATCGGCACCACCGTGCAGGACGCCGCCACCACGATCAGCCAATGGGGTTTCGTGGTCACCCCGACCGAGCTGCTGGATACCGCCAGAAATATCGGCGAGACCAGCATTCTCAGCCGCACCGGCGGCGCGCCGACGCTGGCCGTCGGCATGGCGCAGTTACTGCACAGTATTCTGCCGGGCCAGGGCGTGATGGCGTTCTGGTATCACTACGCGATTCTGTTCGAGGCCTTGTTCATCCTTACGACGGTCGATGCCGGCACCCGCGTCGGCCGCTTTATGATTCAGGAAATCGCCGGGCTGATCCACGCGCCGCTGAAACACACCGAATCGTGGACCAGCAACTTGCTGGCCACCGCGATCTGCGTCGGCTTGTGGGGCTATTTTCTATATCAAGGCGCGGTCGATCCGCTGGGCGGCATCAACACGCTGTGGCCCTTGTTCGGCATCGCCAACCAGATGCTGGCCGCGATTGCCCTGATGCTGGCCAGCGTGGTGATGGTGAAACTCAAGCGCGAGCGTTATCTATGGGTGCCGGGCATACCCGCCATGTGGCTGGTGGCGTGCACGCTGACGGCGGGCTGGCAAAAGCTCAGCGGCCCGATCAGCTTCACCGCCGCCGCACAAAAATATGCGCAGGCCCTGCAAGACGGCAAACTGCTGGCCCCGGCCAAGAGCATTACGGAGATGAAGCAAATCGTCACCAACAACACGGTCGACATGCTGCTGACCGGCTTGTTCATGCTACTGGTATTGAGCATGGCCGGCTTCGCCTTGCGCGCCGGCATCCGCGCCTGGCGCACGCATCATCCCACGGCGCACGAAGAAGCTTATGTGGCGCTATCCAGCGTGACCTCGTGAGGAGCCGCCGATGAAACAGGCCTTGCTGGCGATATGGAAGCGCGCGGTGCAAACCGCCCGGCTGTGCTGCGGCGTACCCGATTACGACGTGTATGTGAGGCACTTGCGCCAACACCACCCTGAACGCAGCGTGCCGAGCTATGCGGAATTCTTCCGCGAACGGCAAACAGCACGATACAAGGGCACCGGCGGACGCTGCTGCTGATCGTAAATCGTGCTCGCCGACCTCAAGGCCATGCCTGTGCCATAGGCATGGCCTTGTTGTATTCACTATTGGCCCCACAACAACGACAATCGGCCACTTGGTCTAAGCTCCAGCCCCTCTGCCCCTGCACGCACCCAGTACTGAGACCGTGACACACACACCCTTCGCCGAATCGCAGCACAATGTTGGCTTACGTGTCATCGCCATCTACAAAGCGGTCAAAACGGTTTGCCTGATCCTGGTGGCCATCGCGGCATTTCGCCTGAATGAACAACAGAACTTCGAGCATCTGGTGCATTGGCTGGAGCATTTGTCGTTAACCGACAGCAGCAGCCTGCGCTGGAAACTGGTCAACGCGCTGCAACAGTTCGGCCCGAGCAAGTTTGTCGCGATCGGCATTGTCGCCCTGGTCTACGCCGCCATCTTCGCCACCGAAGGCATTGGCCTGTGGTTGCGCAAGCACTGGGCCGAATGGTTCACGGTGATCGCCACCGGCTCGCTGATACCGCTGGAGCTCTACGAAGTACTGGAGCGTTTCAACTGGATCAAGCTGGCCGTCTTGGTCGCCAATATCGCCATCGTGATTTACCTGGTGCGCATCGCCATGCAGCCGCGCCCGCCCAAACCCGGCCCCGAAGCGGCCCACTGAGGCAGCACCGCCGATTTACTTCGACGGCGGGAACCACACATTGAGAATCTTGCCGTCGCGTACCTCATAGACGGCAACCGCATCGGGTCTGCCTGGGTCTTCGGGCACGCCGATCACATGCTCGCGATCGATCACGATCGGCCCGTTGACGATGCGCTTGACGATAGTAATCCCAAACGTTTTGGGCTTTTTGGCGAGATAGGCAAACGTCGCTTTCAAGGCCGGGATGCCCTTGATCACTGGACGCTTACCGCTGAGATCGGTAAGCGTCACCTCGTCCGCGTAGCATGCGGCGAACGCGTCGATATCGTGTTTGTTGTAGGCCTCCAACTGAGCCTGTACCACTTGCTCGGGGTCGCTTGAGCCGCCGCACGCCCAGGCTGACAAAGGCAACAACGCACACGCCGCGAATACAGCGATAACCCGATTGAACGTCAGCATGTTGCTCACTTGTGGCCGTCTTGCGAGGCCGCCATTGCAGCAGGCGCTTTATCGCCGAACCAGTGCTGAAGGTCGGGGACATGCTCGGCGCAAGCACCCCCTCACACCTCGTGATGCAATGCCTCGGCCGAGGGGTCCAATGCCGCGCTCACGGGGCGACGTGGCGCCAGCTCCACCACGTACATCGCCGCCAAGACCAGCGCACCGCCGACCAGCATGCGCCAGGTCAGCACATCGCTACCCAGGCTTACCGCAAACCCGGCGGCAAACACCGGCTCCAGCGTCATCACAATGGCCGCACGGGTAGCGGTGAGATGCGCCTGCGCCCAGGTCTGCATCAGCATCGCGCCCGCACCGGCAGCCAGCGCCATATAGATCACCGCGATCCAGGCGCCACGATCCGGCGGCAAAGTGGGCCCGTGCGGCAAGGTCGCCAGCAGGCAAACCGCCGCGACCGCCATCATTTGCACCGTGGTCAAGGCAAACGCACTGCCCGGCCGCGACCATTGCCCCAAGCCGACGATATGCAAGCCGTAGAGCAGCGCCGAGGCCAGCGTGATCCATACCCCGTAGCCGACGCTCAAGCCATGCAACGCCAACAGCGCCAGCCCGCCGACGGCCAGCAAGACAGCGATCCAGGTGATCGCTGGCAACCGTTGCTTCAACAGCAGCGTGCCCAGCAGCGGCGTGAATACCACATACATGCCGGTGACAAAACCGCTGATGCTGGCCGAGGTATGTTCCAGCCCAGCGGTCTGCAGCAGCTGCCCGATGCCATACACCAAGCCCAGCGCCAGAGCTTGCCACCATTGACGCCGATCCAGCCGCAGCAGCGGCTTCAGAAACAGGATCAGCATCACCAACGCCGCCATGATGAAACGCACGGCGAGAAAATCCGCCACCGGCATGCGCTGGACCAAGTCCTTGATCAGGAAAAACGTCGAGCCCCAGATCGCGGTAACCGACATCAGCCCCGCCGTGGCTAAAGCGGAGGTGCGCGAACCGCTCATGAGTTGCCGGCAGCTACGCGTTTGCGCAATGCCAGACGCGTCCATTGACCAGGAATCTGCAACAGAAAATGCAGCCAGATGCCCGACCAGACCATCCCTGCCAACAACGGATTGCGCGCCGCCGGGTCGAATTTTTTAAACCAGCGCCACATGCCGCGATGCTTATGCCGACTGACGAATACCGGCCGGTGCCGGCTGGAACTGCCCTTGCCATGCAGCACCCGCACATCGCCGGCAAGCAGCACTTGATAACCGGCATCGCGCACGCGACGGCATAAATCCAGATCTTCGCAATGCAGAAAATACGCTTCGTCAAACCCGCCAAGCTGCTCGAACACGCGCCGTGGCAACAGCATCAACGCGCCCGATACCGCTTCGGCTTGCACCAGCTGCTGCGGCATCGGGCCGACGATATTCACACCTTCGCCGCTACGCCCAAGCAAGGTGTTCAACGAACGACGCAGTAGCGGATCGCGCCGATACGAAGCCGGATCCGCCACACCGTGTTCGTCGCAGACCACGGCACCGACCACGCCGGCTTTCGGGTGCGCCGCCAAGGCTTCAAGCAAGCGGCGCAGGCTGCCGCTATCGATCAGGCAATCGGGGTTCAACACCAGCAACGCATCGCCACGCGCCAGGGCGGCACCGCGATTCATCGCTGGCCCGAAACCCAGATTGGCGCGGTTGTAGACCACTTGCAGCCGCTCGTGGGATTCATAGGCGCGCTCGACCGCTTGCGGGATGCCATCGCGGGAGCCGTTATCGACCAGGATCAATTCAAGCGGCACATCACAGCTGAGTACTCGCCGTGCGCAATCGCGCAGCGAGGGGCCGCTATCGGCCGCAACCACAATCACGCTGACGGCTATCGATTTCGAAGAGGGATTAAAAGTGCGGTTCACCGCGCAAGTATAGGTAGCCGCGCCTTGCTGCGGGTGACATTTTTCGCGGCTGCCAGGTGGCGGATCAGCCATGGCTCAGCTGCCGCCAGGCCAGGATGTTGTCGGCTCAGCCTCGCTTGCTTGTAGTGTGATATCGCGAATTGGTCGCCTGCAGCGGGTTTCGAACCCCTGCCGGGGTCCGAGTCACTTTTTTTTGCGTGGCCAAAGAAAAGTAACCCAAAGAAAGAGCACCCCCATACCGCGCTCTGCGGGCATCCTGCCCTGCGAGTGCGTGAGGCTGGGGCGGGCTTTTCGACAGGGCTTCCTGCCCTGGCGAAAAGGCATCGACATCCGTGTCGATGCCCCTGCGGGCCTGTCGCCCCAGCCTCACCGCGGTATAGGGGGCCCAAGAGCAGCGCGCATCCTGCGCGCACTCGGGTGCGACTGCATGCAGTCGCCGAATGATGAAAGGTTCGGTGTCGTCACGACCCGCGGCACTACTCCCTCCCCTGCTAGCAGGGGAGGGTTGGGGAGGGGTTCAATCTAGCC
>NZ_JAPDPE010000106.1 GCF_026283955.1 Dyella silvatica
GCTCGAAGGCCATGCGATGCAATTCATGAACCTGGCCTACCAGGCTTCATCCGATTGCGATGTGCTGGTGGCCAATGTGCCGCACCTGGGCGGCAGCTTTGCCGAGCTGGGCAAGATTCCCAGCCTGCATCTGGCGTACTTCCCGCATATCCCCACCCGCTCGTTTGCGCCGGCCACGGCCAAATACGACATCGGCCTGCTCAATCCGCTGGCCTACCGCATCGAGGCACGGGTGCTGGAAAAACCCTTTTTGCCGATGATTAACCGCTGGCGCAGTCACAAGGGCCTGGCGCCGTTGCCGCTGGGCCGCAACGACGGACGTATGGACGGCTATCGCCAGCCGGTGCTGCACCCCTTCAGTCGCTATCTGTGCCCGCCGCCACGCGAATGGGACGGCCGCGCCGAGGCGATTGGTTTCTTGCAGCTTCCGGTCGAACAAGGCTGGACGCCGCCGGCCGACCTGGACCGCTTCATCGATAGCGGCAGCGCGCCGATCTATATCGGCTTTGGCAGCATGGTCGGTGCCGACCCCGAGCGGGTCACCGGCATCGTGCTGCGGGCGCTTGCCGGTACCGGCATCCGCGCGGTGCTGCATGGCGGCTGGGGCGGCCTGGCCATCAGGCAGACCGAGGTCCCGGTGCACTTCCTGCAGGGCGACGTGCCGCATTCCGCCTTGTTCGCACGGATGGCGGCGGTGGTGCACCACGGCGGCCCCGGCACCATCGCCACCGCCTTGCGCCTGGGCCTGCCGCAGTTGTCGGTGCCGTTTATTCCCGACCAACGCTTCTGGGGCCGCCGTCTGGCCCGCAACGGCCTGGGGCCGTCGCCCATCGATATCGACAAGCTCAGCGTAAGCAAGCTGCGCAGCGCCCTGCGCCAGCTGGTCTCGACCGCGAGCTACCGCGAGCGCGCGCAACTCATGCGCCGCCAGGTCAACAGCGAAAACGCCGGCCACCACGCGGTAGTCACGATCGAATCGCTAGTCAGTTCGTCGACCTCGCCAGTCCGCCAGGCAGCCGTTACTTCATCTTTTCGCGCAGAGCTTACTCATGGCACATGAACTATCCGCCGGCAACCTGCCGATTGCCGTGATCGGCATGGCCGCCGTGCTGCCTAAGGCACGCAACCTGCGTGATTACTGGACCCATATTCTCAACGGCAGTGAATGCATCGAACCGGTGCCGGGCAGCCGCTGGCGGCTGGACCAGTACTACGACCCGAATCCGGCCGCGGCGGACAAAACCTATTCCGACCGCGGCGGCTTCATCCCGGACATCGCCTTCGATCCGCTGCTGTTCGGCATTCCGCCAAAAAATTTCCCCGCCACCGACAGCGCCCAGCTATATGCGCTGGCGGTCGCGCGCCAGGCGCTGCTGGATGCCGGTTATGCCGCCGAAAGCAGCAGCCCGGGGCGGCGCCCGCCGAGTGGGCGTAGCGGCGTGGTGCTGGGCATTTCCGGCACCACCATCAATCTCGCCTACGAGATGGCCCGGCGCAGCGAAATTCCCAAATGGCGCGACGCGTTGCGTCAGGCCGGGGTCGACGAAGCGGCGATCAGCGCCGTCGCCAACGCCATGGGCGAGTACTACCCGCAGTGGACCGAAGATACCTTTCCAGGCTTTCTCGCCAACATCGTCGCCGGCCGCATCGCCAACCGTTTCGGTCTCGGCGGCGCCAGCCATGTGGTCGACGCGGCCTGTGCCAGTTCGCTGGCTGCGGTACGGCTGGCCTGCCAGGAACTGCGCAGCGGCGCCGCCGACCTGATGATTAGCGGCGGTATCGATACCGACAATTCGCAAGTCACTTTTCTCAGCTTCAGCAAAACCCCGGCCTTGTCCAAGAGCGGCAAGGTGCGCGCCTTCGACAACGAGGCCGACGGCACGCTGATATCCGAAGGTGTGGCGATGCTGGTGCTCAAACGGCTCGCCGATGCGCAAGCCGACGGCGACCGCATCTACGGGGTGATTCGCGGCACCGGCGCCAGCACCGACGCGGCCGGTGGCGCCATTTACGCGCCGCGCAGCGAAGGCCAGGTTCGCGCCTTGCGCAGTGCTTATGCCGACGCGGGTTTTGCGCCGAACAGCATCGGCCTGGTTGAAGCGCACGCCACCGGCACCGCCGTCGGCGACGCGGTGGAGATCGAATCGCTGCAACAGGTGCTCGAAGGCGCCGCCGTGCCGGTGGCCCTGGGCAGCGTGAAATCGCAAATCGGCCACACCAAGGCCGCCGCCGGTGCCGCCAGCCTGATCAAAACCATGCTGGCGCTGCATCACAAGATATTGCCGCCGACCGCGAATGTGCAGCAGCCGACTGCGCGCTTTAGCGAACACGGCCCGCTTTATCTGCCCAGACAGGCCCGCCCCTGGCAAACCCATGCCGGCGTGCCGCGCCGTGCCGGGGTCAGTGCGTTCGGCTTCGGCGGCGCCAATGTGCATCTGGCGCTGGAGGAATACATCGCCGGCAACGAACCGGCCATGCCGCTGAGCACCGGTCACCGCGGCGTGCTGCCGATACTGCTAAGTGCGGCGACACCCGCGGCGCTGGCGCAACAATGCCGCGAGCTCGCCGCGCAATGGACGCAGAACCCGGATCACTCGCAGCCGTGGCCAGATACACCGCCGGCCCGCGAGCATCCGCGACTGGGCTTGATTGCTACCGATGTTGCAGCAGCCATCACGCTCTTGCACAAGGCCGCCGACGCGCTGACCCAGCGCAGCGCGGACGCCGAATGGACGCTTGATCACGCCGTGCACTATCGGCAACGCGCCATTGATGATGACGCCCAAGTGGTCGCCGTATTCAGCGGGCAAGGCGCGCAAACCGTCGGCATGGGCGCGCGGCTGGTCATCGATTTCCCCGTGCTGCGCAGTATCTTCGACGCGTTCGACCATGAGGCCGCAGCGCGTGGCCTCAGCCCCATCTCCAGCCTGCTCTACCCGCCCGAGGCGATGACCCCGGCGCAGGCGCAGGCGCAGCGCCAGGCACTGACCCCGACCTTGTATGCACAGACCTCGATCGGCGCCTACAACATGGCCGTCTATACGCTATTGCGCGATAGTGGCCTGCAACCCGCGCTCGCGCTGGGCCATAGTTTCGGCGAGCTCTCTGCGCTATGGGCCGCCGGCAGCCTCGACGATGCGGCTTACCGTAAGGCGGTATTCGCACGCGGCATCGCGATGACGCCACCGGCCGATCTCGCGCCAGGCGGCCTGCTCGCCTTGAACGCCGATGAGCAGCAAACCCGTGCGCTGTTGCCGCAGTTGCCCGGCCTGAGCCTGGCCAACCTCAACAGCCCCCGGCAAACCGTGGTCGGCGGCACCGCCGAGGCGCTGGAACATGCCTTGCCGATACTCAAGCAAGCCAACATCGGCACCGTGCGCATTCCGGTGGCGGCGGCTTTTCATACCGCGCATATCGACTATGCCAACGCGCCATGGCGTGACGCCTTGAGCACTATCGAAGTGCAGGCGCCACAGTTGCCGGTGTTGGCCAATCTGAGTGCACAAGCTTATCCAGCCAGCGCCGACGCGGTGCGCGAACTCTTGCAGCGGCAGCCGTTCAATCCCGTGCGCTTTCGCGAACAGATCGAGGCCGCGCATGCCGCCGGCGGACGAATCTTTGTCGAGATCGGGCCGCGTGCCATTCTCACCCGCCTGGTCGGCGAGATTCTTGCCGACCAGGCGCACGTCGCGCTGGCAGTCGCCGCCGATCCCGCCGCGGATGACAGCCGGCAGATTCAACAAGCCATGCTGCAGCTCGCCGTGCTCGGCCTGCCGCTGCGGCTGCGGGTTCCGCCGCAGGACCAGGTCGAGAGCAGCGCCTTGACGATGATGGTTAGCGCGCCCCACGCCAAGTTCACTAACCGCGCCGAGTGGCCGCACGTCGACTATGTGCCGCCAGCCACAGCGGCCGCTGTCGCGCCGGTACCGACCAGCCCACCCGTAGCGGCAGCGCCAGCCGCCAGCGAACGCGTCTGGCACGCGCAGCAAGCGCTGGCCGAAACGCATCGGCATTTTCTCGATGGACAACTCGAACTGGCGCGCACCCTGGCACAGCACGCTCCATCCGCCGAAGTGCTGGCGCAGATCGAGCGCGGCCAGGCCCAGGCGATGGCCTTGCACCTGAGCTTTTTGCAAGGTCAGCAAACACTGTTGAGTGAATGCGCGATCCCGACGCCGACGCGGCCACCCATCGGGGTGACCGCGCCTACGCCGATATCGGTTCCGCTGATCGCCAGCGAAGTCATGACCCGCGCGGCAGCCGAGGCCGTCGTCGTTGCCCCGGCCATCCCGGCAGCGGCTATGGCGCCTGCAGCCACGCATGCCAGCAGCGACATCCGTGCGTTACTGCTACGCATCGTTGCGGACAAGACCGGCTTTCCGCTGGAGATGCTGACGCCCGATATGCGGCTGGAAGCCGACCTCGGTGTCGACTCGATCAAGCGGGTGGAAATTCTTGCCGGCGTGCGCGATGCGCTCGGTATCGCGGACCAGGGCAACGCGGGCGACGAACTGCGCAACGCGGCGACCATCAGCGACATCGCCAGCTTGCTGGCCCGCCATGTGCCTGCCGGCGCACCGTTGACGCACAGCGCCGCCGTGACGCCCATGCCAGCCGTCAGCGCGCCGGTCAGTGCCAGCCCGATCCACGCCAGCCCGGTGGCCAGCGCCACCCTGGTGGATATCGGCGCCTTGCTATTGCGTATCGTGGCCGAGAAAACGGGGTTTCCCGCCGACATGCTGACGCCCGATATGCGGCTGGAAGCCGACCTCGGCGTCGACTCGATCAAGCGCGTGGAAATTCTTGCCGGGCTGCGCGATGCACTCGGCATCGCCGACAGCGGCATGGCCGGTGACGAGCTGCGCCATGCTGCCACCATGCGCGAGATCGCCGCCTTGCTGCGCGCGCATAGCCATGCCGTGGCGGCACCTTCGGTCTCCTCAAGCACCACGCAAGCCGAAGCCGGCTCGACCACGCTTGCCGATATCGGCACGCTGCTGTTGCGCATCGTCGCCGAGAAAACCGGCTTCCCCGCCGACATGCTGACGCCCGACATGCGGCTGGAATCCGACCTGGGTGTCGACTCGATCAAGCGCGTGGAGATTCTTGCCGGCGTGCGCGAAGCGCTCGGCATTACCGATCGCGACGGCGCCAGCGACGAACTGCGCAACGCCGCAACCCTGGCGGAAATCGCCGCCTTGCTCGGCCGCTATACCGCCGCACCGTCAACGGCGGCGAGCGCAACAGACGATCACGCCGTGCCGGTTGCACCGACTCACGAGGATCACCGCCCGCTCGCGGTTTGTGCCGTGCCCATCGCGGCGCCGCTGCCACCGCGCGCGCAAACCGATATCTCCTCAGGCAATGTTTGGCTGATCGCCGATGGCAGCGCGCTCACCGCCGCTACCGCCGCCACGCTGCGGCGTCATGGCTATCGTCCGCTGGTCCTGGCCCTGGCCGGCTGGACCGCTGTCGAACAACCCGATGGCGACGTGCGCGCCGATGATCTTGGCACCGATGGCCTCGGCACTGATGACATCGGAACCCACCCCATCCACACCGATATCGAGCATCTCAACGAACGGCTCAGCGCGATCGCGGCCGACTACGGCCAACCGCAAAGCGTGCTGTTGCTGCAGCCGGAAACGGCGGCGACGCCAAGCCGCCAACGGCTGGCGCTGGCGTTGCGGCTCGTGCAGATGCTGCTGCCGTGGCAGCCGCGCAGCATCCTCGGCATGGCGCGTATGGACGGCCGTCTCGGTGTCGACGGCGGTGGCGACAGCGTCGGCGGTGGGCTGGCCGGCTTGCTCAAGACGCTGCGTCATGAGCATCCCGAGATCGCCGCGCGCTTCGTCGATCTCGCGCCGCAACTGGGCGCATCGGCCGCCGCCGAACACCTGCTGCAAGAACTGCACGACTGCAACAAGGCGGCGGCAGATGGCAGCGCGATACCCAGCCTGCTGGCCTATCCGGCCGAGTGCGGCTGGAATGCGCAGGGCCGCTGGACCCTGGCTTGCACCGAGGCGCCGCCACAGCACGCCGGTTCCTTGGCGCCGATGCAGGCCGGCGAACTGGTCTTGGTCACCGGTGGCGCGCGTGGCATCACCGCGCGCTGCATCGAGGCGCTGGCGGCAGCCGTGCCGGCGCACTTTGTGCTGCTCGGGCGTACCACGCTGGACGATGCCGAGCCGGCATGGGCACAAGGCATCGAAGACCATGCCGTGCTGAAAGCACAGGCCCTGCGGCATCTGCGCGAAAGCGGCGCGCAACCGACCCCGCGCATGCTCGACGATGCCTGCCGTGCGGTACTGGCTGCCCGCGAAGTGCGCAGCAACCTGCAAGCCTTGCGTGCGCACGGCGCCAAGGTCAGTTATCACGCCGTCGATCTTGGCGACGCCGACGCCACGCGCCAAACCATCCACGCCTTGATCACCGCGCACGGCCCGGTCAAAACCTTGATACATGGTGCCGGCGCACTGGCCGACCGGCGCATTGCCGACAAAACCTCGCACGACATCGAAACCGTACTGCGGCCGAAACTCGATGCCTTGCTGACCTTGATCGAGGTCTTGCGCGAACAACCGCCCAGCCGGGTGTTGCTGTTCTCGTCGACCGCGGGTTATTCGGGCAATGAGGGCCAGTCCGATTACGCGATGGCCAACGAAGCGCTGAGCAAACTCGCCTATCGACTGGCCCGTGGCTGGCCCGGCTCACGCATCGTCTCGCTGGCCTGGGGGCCGTGGGAAGGCGGCATGGTCAACGACGCGCTGAAAAAACTGTTCGCCGATCGCGGCATCCGGCTGTTGCCGGTCGCGGTGGGCACGGCGATTTTTACCGCCGCCGCCTTGTCATGCCACGCTGGCGGTTATCAGTTCGTGGTCGGCGCTACGCTGCCGCTGGCCGGCGCCGGAGCATCCAGCGCAGGTCGCTTGCACATCCAGCGTACGTTCTCGCCGCAGAGCGATGCCTTGATCGATCAACATCGCATTGCCGGGCATGCGGTATTGCCATCGACCTGGATCGCCGCCTGGATGGTCGATACCGCGGCGCGCTGGCTGGGCCGCCGCATCGCCACGCTGGAGGCTTATCGCATTTTCAAAGGGGTGGTGTTCGACAGCCCCGCGCCTTGCACGCTGACCTTGCAACTCACCGTCGAAAACGACGCCGTGGTGCAGGCCAGCGTGGTCGATGCGCAAGGCCGGCCGCGCTTTGCCGGCACGCTGCGACTGGACCAGGTACTGGCCGAGCGCCAACGCGAATGGCCATCCGTCGATACCAGCGTATGCGATCCGGCGGCTTATCTGAGCGGGCCGATTCAGTACGGCCCCGGCTTTCGCGGGGTCGAGTCGGTGCTCAGCCTGGACTCGCAAGGCGCGTTGATCGAATGCCGCATTCCGGAGCATGTCGCCGACAGCGGCAGCGGCGATGGCATCGGTGCGCTGACCTTCGACATCGCCAGCCATGCCTGCCTGATCTGGTTGATGCAGTGTCATCAAGCGGCTTGCCTGCCCGCATCGATGGGCCGCCTGTGCATGCGCGGCGATGCGCCGATGCCACGGCATTTCTTCGTCGCCATGCAGCTGCGCGTTTTCGACGGGGTCAGGTTCGGCTGCGATTTCGAACTGTGCTCCAGCGACGGCAAAGTGTTTGCGACCTATGACGATTTCGCCGCCACCGTGGTCGATGCCGATAGCGCGCTATGGACCAAGGCGATGCGCACGGGAAACCCGGCCAGCGAGGAGATCGCCTGATGTTGCCGCTGGATATTGTCGGCATCGGCTGTCTGTTGCCGGATGCCGAAACACTGCAAGCGTTCTGGCGCAACCTGGATCAAGGCAAACGCTCGATTCGCCAGGCCGATGCCGCTGACTGGGGAGTCGACCCACGGCGTTTTCTGGCCAGCGGCGGCCAGGCCGACCGCACGCCAAGCATCGAGATCGCCAAACCGCGCCACTACCGTTTCGATCCGCAGGGCTACCGCTTGCCGGCAACCTTTCTGGCCGAACAGGATCGCTGCCTGCAATGGCCGCTGGCAGTCGCCCGCCATGCACTTAGCGATGCCGGCCTGTGGCCCGATACCAATGGACGGCTAAACCGCATCGGCCTGTTGCTCGGCAGCTATGCCTGGGCGGTGGGCGCCGCCACCGACGCGCAGACCCGGCCGCTGTATGAGCAGGCGGTGGCCGCGGCTTTTGCCACGGCCTGTCCCGAGGCATCGCTGCAGCTGGCGCCGGGCCGCGCCATGCCGGGCACGCATCCGCAGTCGGCGCGCATCGGCGGCGGCCTCACCAGCACCATCGCCCGTGCGCTGGGCCTGGGCGGCCCGCGCTATTCACTGGATGCCGCCTGCGCCACCTCGCTGTATGCCTTGCGACTGGCCGCCTCGCATATCGCTGCCGGCGAAGCCGATGCGATGCTGGTAGTGGCCGCCAGCGCGTTCGACTCGCTCTACGCCAACCTCGGCTTTGCCGCCACCCAGGCGCTGCCCGACGGCAGCCTCAGCCGTCCCTTCGATGCGCGCTCGGCCGGTCTGGCGCCGGGCGAAGGCGCCATCGCCATGCTGGTACGCCGAGCCGAAACGGGCGCCGCCAGCTACGGGGTGATTCGCGCGATCGGCTTGTCTAGCGATGGTCGCGGGCAAACGCTTACTGCGCCCAGCGCCAAAGGACAACGACTAGCCTGCGAGCGCGCTTATCGCGATGCCGGCATCACGCCGGCCAGCGTCGCCTATGTCGAATGCCACGCCACCGGCACCCAGATGGGTGACCGGGTCGAGCTGGAAACCATGAGCCAGGTCTTCGGGCCGGGCCAGCCGGTGGGTTCGGTGAAATCCAATCTCGGCCATCTGCTGACCGCCGCCGGCGCCGCCGGATTGCTCAAGATCGTACTGGCGATGCGCGAAGGCAGCATTCCAGCCACGGTCGGCATCGAGCAACCGTTGAGCGGACTCGACGGCGACGGCGCCGACATCGTGTGCAGCAAGCGCCACTGGCCCGATGGCCTGCGTCGCGCCGCGGTCAATGCGTTCGGTTTTGGCGGCGTCAACGCGCATCTGATTGTCGATGCGCCCGGTGTCGATGTAGCCGGCGCGGATATGCCGCTTGCCACGCCCAGCGCCCCTAGCGAACCAGCGCTAGTGACCGGCATGGCGGCCACCATCGGCGATTGCGCCGATCTCCACGCGGTGGCGCATGCGCTGCAGCAGGCACAGCCACGCCTACGCGAGATGCCAGCCTCGCGTCATGCCGGCCTGCCCTTTGCCGCGCCGCGCGGCGCTTATCTCGATCGCGTCGCCATCGACGCCTTGCGGCTGCGCCTGCCACCCAACGACCTTGAGCGCCTGCATCCGCAGCAGCCATTGATGCTTGCGGTAGGCGATGCCGCGCTGCGCGATGCCGGCATCGCGGCGGGTTCGCGCACCGCGGTCATCATCGCGGCGAGCATGGATCACGGCGTGCATCGCTTGCTGGCGCGCTGGGAAAGCGGCTGGCGTCTTGCCGATGCACTGGATGCCGCCGGCCTGCCGCTTAGCGAGGCGCAGCGCCAACAACTGGCGCAAGCCGTTGCCGACGCCTTGCACCAACCGGCCGATGCCGCGGTGGCGCTGGGTTATATCGGCAATCTGCTGGCCAGCCGCATCGCCGCCCTGTGGGATTTTTCCGGCCCGGCCTTCACCCTGTCCGGCGACGAAACCACCGCGCTGCGCGCGCTCGATGTCGGCGCGCGCCTGCTCGCCGAAGGCGAAGCCGATGCCGTACTGGTAGGCGCCATCGACCTGGCCGGTGCCATCGAGAACCTGCTTATTCGCCGCTTGAATGGCGAAGAAAGCGGCGCCGCGCTGGCCGAAGGTGCCTGCGCCGTGGTGCTGGAGCCGGCCGCGGCAGTGGCCGCCCGCCAGGCGCGCGGCTACGCCCAATGGCGTGGCGCCGGCTTCGCCGACAAGCTTGGCGAAGCCGCCGAACAGGCGCGGCAACACGCCGGTTTGAATGCCGAAGAACTTATCGAGCTGCTCGACATCGGCGCGCTGGGTGCCGACGGAGGGTCCAAACCGCTAGCACTGCGCGGCTGCCCCGCACTGGCCAGCAGCGCGGCGGTATTCGGGCACAGTCGCATGCTGGCGCCGCTGCTTGGCGTCGTGCACATGGCACTCGCCTTGAGCGCACGGATGTTGCCGGCCTGGGCCGGCTGGAGCGAAACACAGCAGGGCGCGCTAAGCGAAGGCGAGGCTTACGTGCCAGCCGAAGCCACCCCCTGGTTTCGCCGCCACGGTGGCCGACGCCTGGCCGCCGTATACGCTGCCGACCGCGACGGCAGTGTGGCTCAAGCCTGTTTGGGCGAAGCGCCGCAGGGTTTATCGCGCGCCGTGCCAGAACCGGCCTTGCCGTTGTTGCTGGCGATTACCGCGGATCATCGCGACGCCTTGCTGGAGCGCCTGCGCGCGTCGATAACCGAGCCTGCCGAACTGGCCGCGCGATGTCAGCGCGCCATGCGCGACTACGATGCCAACGCCCCGCTGGCGCTGGTGTTGCTGGCTGAAGATGCTGCGGCGTTGCTGGAAGAAATCCGCGCGGCATTGGCGCAAATCCCCACCGCGCAAGACTGGCAATCGCCGCGCGGCAGCCGCTTTACCGCGCAACCGCTGGGACGCGAAGGCGCGGTGGCGCTGGTGTATTCGCCGTTGAATACCGCCTTTAGCGGGCTGGCGCGCGGCGTGACCTCGTTGCTGCCCAGCGCGATGGACGCGCTGGATCAAAACTATCGCGATGTCGGCGAAACCATCGGCGCCGCCCTGCTTTATCCACGGCAACTGGCGCCGCTGGATGCGGAATCGCGCATGCAGGTCGAGCATGACAAAGCCGCCGTGCGCGAAAGCTGGCAACTCGCCGAAGGCGAAGCGGTCGACTGGGTCAACTATCTGCTGCTCGCGCCAGCGGCCGAGGTGTTGGCCGCGGCCGCTGGCGAAGCACGCGCCTACGTTAGCCTGATCAACTCACCCGATGAGGTGACCCTGGTCGGCGAGCGCGCCGCCTGCGCGCGCGTGCTGAGCCGCTTGGGCATTAACGCGATTGCCGCCCCGGATAGCCTGGTGGTGCATTGCGCACCGGCGGCGCTGGAGCGTGAGCGGATTGCCACCGTGTGCACCCCGCAGCAAGTGGGTGCGGCGCCGCCTGGCCTGCTGTTCGCCGGTGGCGCGCCGGCGCAATGGACGCCGCAAGCGATCGCCGAACGCGTTGCCAGCGATCTGGTCTCGCCACTGGATTTCAACGCACTCACCGAACAAGCCTATGCGCTCGGCGCACGGCTGTTTCTGGAAATGGGCCCCGGCGCGAATGCCAGCCGCTGGATCGGCAAGACCTTAAAAGGACGTCCACACGCCTGCTTCGCGATGAGCCGCCGCGATCACGATGATCGCCTCGGTTTCGCCAAGCTGGTAGCGCTGCTGGTCGCCCATCGCGTGCCGCTGCAGCTGGCGTCGGTGTGGCGCCTGCCTGATGAGCCAAGCAAGGCCCCGGCGTTGTTCAAAGACCTGCACTTTGGCCAACCGCCGCTGGTCGATGGCCTGGTCGCCAGCCTGCGCAAGCAAGGCCTGGATCGGGTTCTGCAACAGGCGGCACAGGCGCGTCGATTCGAGCAGGCCACGCCTGTCGCCCCAGTGCAGGCGGTGGTCGCGCCGCTGTCGGCAGATTCGTCCGTGCCGGCCATCCCGGCATCGACAGCGTCACTGCCACCGCTCAACGATGCGGCGTTGGGCATCGCCGCGCGTCATGCGCAGGCCCACCGCGCCTATCTCGATCTGCATCGGCAAAGTCTGCGCGCCCTGCTCGGCCAACCGTCCCTCAACCCAGCGGCAGCAGTCGCCGAGCATCAGCACGCCACGTCCATAGCGCGCCCCCCGACAGCGGCGCTCTACGACGAATCGGCGGTGATGGAATTCGCCGAAGGCCGCGTCTCGCATGTGTTCGGCCCGGCTTATGCGGCGGCCGACCGCATGCCGCGCCGCCTGCGTTTGCCGGGGCCGCCGTTTCTCGCGCTGAGCCGGGTCACCCAGTTATCGGGTACGCATGGTCAATTGCATGGCAGCCACATCCGCACCGAGTTCGATATTCCCAACCCGGCCTGGAATGCCGTTGACGGCCAGACGGTGTATCTCGCGCTGGATGCGCAAGGCGTATTGTTTCTTGCCAGCTGGCTCGGTATTGACGCGCAGAACCAGGGGCGCCGCGCCTATCGTTGGCTGGATGCCACACTGACTTTTCTCGGCAATACACCGCTGGCGGGTGAATGCGTCGAGTACGACATCAACATCGTCGAGTCGTTTCGCAACGGTGACGCGCTGCTGTTCAAAACCGAGTTCCTCGCCCGCACGCGGGACCGCCCGTTGTTGAAGATCGAGCGCTGCACCGCCGGCTTTTTCACCTATGAAGAACTCGCCACCGGTGCGGGTATCGGCCCGCAGCATATGAGCCGGCGGCAACCGGCGGCAGCGCCTTTCGTGCCGCCGCTGCAGCCCCCTTCGCGCCCGCTGGAAACCGCGGACCTGGTCGCGCTGGCAGCTGGCGACATCGCCCAGGTGCTGTCGCCGGCGCATGCCTGCGGCGGGCGTAATCCCTCGCTGCGAATGCCGCCGACGATCATGCATATGATCGAGCGTATCGCCTATATCCACAGTACCGGCGGGGTCTGCGGGCTGGGGCGTAGCGCGGCCGAGTTCCGGCTTGATCCGCTGCATTGGGCGATTCGCGCGCACTTCAAGGACGACCCGGTATTTCCCGGGCCGTGCATGCTCGAAGGCGCGTTTCAACTCTTGCAGGCGCACGCCTTGGCGCTAGGCCTGGCCAGCGGTTTACGCGATGCGCGTTTCCAGCCGGTGATCGAGCGGCCGGTCGAGGTGCGTTTTCGCGCCCAGGTGTTGCCGCGCAACCAACTGTTCGGCTATCGCGCCGAAATCATCGCGATCGGCCTGTCGCCCGAACCGTATCTGATCGCCGATATCGATCTGCTCGACGAAGGCCGCGTGGCGGGCCGTATCGAAGGGCTGGGTGTGCGCCTGGTCGGCACGCCCATCACCGCGCCCGCCCTCGCCACTCACGCGCAGACACAAGGAGCCCTTGCATGACCCCTGTTGCCACTCACCATGTTGCGGTTACCGCCGAAACCCTCGGCAGCGCCGCGTTTCGGCAGCGCTACGGCCTGCGCCTGAGTTATATGGCCGGCGCCATGGCCAACGGCATTGCCGGCGAAGCGCTGGTGGAGGCCTTGCTGCGTGCCGGTTGCCTGGCCAGCTTTGGTGCGGCGGGCTTGCCGCTGCCGCGCGTGCAAGCGGCGATTTCGCACTTGCGCGGCGCGCTGCCGGGCAAACCGCTGTGCTTCAATTTGATCCACACGCCGGACAACCCCGCGCACGAACGCGCGGCGGTGGAGTTGTATCTTCGCGAGCGCATCGAGATCGTCGAAGCCTCGGCCTTCATGGCCTTGACGCCGGCGCTGGTGCTGTACCGCGCCCGCGGCGCGCATATCGACAGCCACGGTCAGGCGCATGCCCAGCAGCGGCTGATCGCGAAGATTTCGCGGCGCGAAGTCGCCCAGGCGTTTATGCGCCCGGCGCCCGAAGCCATGCTGCTGGCCTTGCAAAGCGAAGGCGCGCTCAGCGCCAGCGAAGTCGCCGCGGCGCGCTTGCTGCCGATGGCCGACGATGTCACGGTGGAGGCCGATTCCGGCGGCCACACCGATAGGCAATCGCTGCTTTGCGCATGGCCGTCGCTGGCGGCGTTGCGCGCGCAGATCGCCCATGAATTTCCGCCTGCGGCGAACGTCGGCCTGGGCGCAGGCGGTGGCCTGGGCACCCCCGAATCGATCGCCGCGGCGTTTGCGATGGGCGTGGACTATGTGGTGACCGGCTCGATCAATCAGGCCTGCGTGGAAGCGTCCACCTCCGATGCGGTGAAAAAACTTTTGGCCAGTGCCGGGCCAGCCGATGTCAGCATGGCGCCGGCCGCCGACATGTTCGAGCTTGGCGTCAGCGTGCAGGTGCTCAAGCGCGGCAGCATGTTTGCCGCCCGCGCCAATCAGCTATGGGAGCTGTACCGCTATCACCCCTCGCTGGACGCGGTGCCGGCGAACGAGCGCGAACGATTGGAGCAGCAGATTTTTCTGCAGCCGCTAAGCCACATAGAAGCGGAAACGCTGGCCTTCTGGCAGCAACGCCACCCGGCGCTGGCCGAACGCGCCAGGCAAGACCCGCGCACGATGATGGGCCTGGTGTTTCGCTGGTATCTGGGGCAAAGCTCGCGCTGGGCGATCCAGGGCGAGGTCTCTCGCGTACTCGATTATCAGGTGTGGTGCGGCCAGGCGATGGGCGCCTTCAATGCATGGGCCGCCGGCGGCGTATTCGCGCAACCGCAGCAGCGCCGCGCGGCGGACATCGCGCAGGCCTTGATGAGTCAGGCGGCCATGCATGTGCAGCGTTTCATTACGCAGCTCACCGCGACACCGGCGCTGGCATCACCGGCGCCCCGAAGCAAGGCGCCGATCGCGGCCAGTGTCTTCGCGCCTGCCGCTACCGCCACGGCCAGCGACGATATCGACCTGCAAGAGTGGCTGATGGAGCAGATCGCCAAAGAGGCCGGCGTAAGCATCGAGGATATCGACCCGCGCCGCACGTTTGAAAGCTACGCCCTGGACTCGGCCCATGCCCTGCTTTTGCTCAGCCAGCTGGAGCAACGGCTGTCGCTGAAGCTGTCGCCGACCCTGGTGTGGAACTACCCCACCATCGAAAAACTCGCCGCCCGCCTGCAGCAGATGGCCGATGAAGCGCCCGCGCGGCAGCGGGTTCCCGCCTGAGCGATGAACGCCACTCGCCTGCCGTATCGGCGACGCCATAGGCGTCGCCCCTCCACTGCCCGTCCATCAACCTGACGTCTTGTATTCATGCAGAGAGCTTTATGACCCCTACCGCAGAAACCTCAACCCGATTGAACGAGTTCATCGCCGGTGGCGCCGCCGACACGGTGCTGCTGCGCCAGCTGCGTCAAATCATCGAAGCCAGCGCCGACGCCACCCCGGCACGCGATCCACGCGCGCCGCTGCGCTTGTTGTTGGCCGGCTATAACGGCGGCGGCAACACCGGTGCCGACGTGCGCGTAGCGGAAATGATCCGGCAGATCCGCGCCATTCTCGGCCGCGAGCATGTGCGTATCGGCTTGATCGCCACCGGTGAAACGCTGCCGCTGGAACTCGCTGACGAGATCAAGCCCGAATTGATCACCGACTATCTGCCTGACTTTCTGGAGCGCACGCTACGCCACTACGACGGCGTGATCGCCTGCGAAGGCTCGATGTTCAAATCGAACTTTTCCAGCTCGCTGGCTGCCTTCATGGGCGGCAGCCTGGGCATTGCCGCGGCCAGCCAGCGGCTGGCGGTGGGCTACGGCGCCGAGGCCGGCCGGATGGAACCGAGCATGGCGCAGTTCGTTACCGAGCTCGGCGACGGCCCGTTGATTCTCTGCCGCAACCGCGAATCGCAAACCCTGCTGGACGGGCTCGGCTTGCGCACACGCTTGGGCGCGGACACCGCATGGACATATCAGGCCTTGCCCGAAGCCGCCGTGCAGCATCGCCTGCGCTTGCTCGGCATCGACCGGCGCCCGTTGCTGGTGGTGTGCCCGGTGAATCCCTTCTGGTGGCCGGTCAAGCCGGATCTGGTCAAAGCCTACGAACTCGAGCAACACGGCGCGCATAAAGACCTGCATTACGCCGCGATGATGTTTCACGCCGACAGCGCGGAGATTCGCCGCAACTACACCGCCTATCTCGACGCCATCGCCAACGCGGCAAAGCAATGGCAGCAGGACAACCACGGCAGCGTGCTGATCATCGGCATGGATCGGGTCGACCGCCGTGCCTGCGCCGAACTTGCCGCGCGCTTCAGCAGCGCGCCGCCGGTGATCTACAGCGGCGATGTTTCGCCAGGCGCCATCGTCGGCATGCTGCGCTCGGCCGACCTGCTGCTCAGCTCGCGCTTCCACGCCATCGTCACCAGCATGCAGGCCGGTGTGCCGGCGGTCGGCATCAGCATGGACGAGCGCATTGCCAACCTGCTGGGTGAAGGCGAAAACGAGCGCCGCCTGCTACGCGCCGACAGCCCGCAATTGGCCGAGCAGATTCTGCCCGCGCTGCGCTATGCCCAGGCCGAACGCGAAGCCATTGGCGCCGCCGTGCAGCGCTTCGTCGCCGAGCAGCTGCGTGCGATGGGCGCGATGGGCAAACACTTTGCCGAAGAAGCGCAGCGCTTTCACCCCGAACTCAACACCCCGGGTGCACAAGCCGGTTGGGACGCCTATTTGCCGCCGATGCATCCCGAACTGCACGCGCTATTGGAAAGGAGCCTTTGACATGAACATACGCAACCGCAATGCCGCCTGGGTGCACGCCATTCTCGACGAGCTGTCGCACGCCGGGGTTTGCCAGGCAGTGGTTTCCGCCGGCGGACGATCGTTTGCGCTGCTGGCAGGCATCAGCGCCATCGGCTGGGAAATCGCCCACGTACAAACCGACGAGCGCGCCGCCGGCTTTCTGGCGCTGGGCTTGGCCAAGGCCACGCGCAAGCCGGTGGCGATTGCCGTCACCTCGGGCTCATCCGTCGCCAATCTGCTGCCCGCGCTGGTCGAAGCCGACAACACCGATGTGCCGCTTATCGTGATCACCGCCGACCGCCCCAAAGGCGGCCACAAAGCCGGCATGCCGCAAACAACCAATCAGATCGGGCTATGCGCTGCCGTGGTGCGCGCCGCGCTGGACCTGGACAACCCCACCGACCGGTCCGCTGACATCGAAGCCCTGCGCGCAAAGGTCGCCGAGCTGCTACCGCATTTGATCGGCGAGCGACGCGGCCCGGTGCAGATCAATGTGCCGATGGAGGGCAAAGTCAGCTCGGCCGATCCGCTGCCCAATTGGGAAGCCCCGCTGCTGAGCGAGCTGGCCCGCTCGGGCCGCACTGGCAGCCAGGGTGAGCGACTGCCGATGCGCGACCTGCCCGCCAACCCGGCACCAGCACGCGACTGGGAGGGGCTGGTTACCCGGCTAGGCCTGCGGCCCGGCCTGAAAGGCATCATCGTCGCCTCGTCGGACTGCCCGCTGTCGCCACAGGCTGCCGCCAAGTTGTCGCAACAGCTCGGCTATCCACTGCTGGCCGATGCGTTGTCCGGCTTGCGCCGCCCGCAGATGCCTAATCTGTTGACCACCGGCGACATCATGGTGGCCACCGCACAAGTGCAGCCCGAGCTGGTGATTCGGCTCGGTGGCCTACCGGTGTCGCAGTTTATGCAGAACTGGCTTAGCGGCCTGTCCGCCCCGGTGTTGCGGCTAGACCACAAACATATCGAAGCGGATTTCCTGACCCCGCGATTCGAGTTGATACAGCATCCCGACGAACACGACCTGGCACAGCTCAGCGCTATTCTCGGACCCGGCGATGCCCAGTGGCGCAAACAGTGGCTAAGCCGCGGCAAAATCATCGAAGCGGTGTTATCGCAGACCATCGCCGAACTGCCCTGGGGCGAATGCCAGGCGGTATTCACGGTGTTGGCGCAAAAGGGCTACGACTTCGTACACATCGCCAACTCCATGACCACGCGGCATGCCAATCTGCTGATGCCGGCGGCCGAACAAGACGTCTACTCCAATCGCGGCGTACTTGGCATCGACGGCACCTTGTCGACCTTTATCGGCGAACTGCACGGTGCTGCATCGCGTGGCTTGCTGCTGATCGGCGACCAGACCTTTCTGCACGACCTGAGCGGGCTGGAGGCCACGCGCATCCCCGGCTTGCGCGGCACCATCTGCGTCACCAACAACAGCGGCGCCGCGTTGTTCGATGTGATTGGCGTAGAACTGGATAGCGTCGCGCCCGGCTTCAAGGCGATGATCCGCAACCCGCCGGGTTACCGCATCGGCCCCGCCGCCGCCGCATTCGGCATGGCGCACACGCGCTGCGAGTCCATCGAGGAACTGCAGCAAGCCCTGGCCCAGGCCCGCTCGGCCGAAGGCGTGCAGGTGATCGAGATGGTCGTGCCCGCCGATTCGCTGCGCCGCGACGTGATGCCGATCTATGCCGCCGCGATGCGGGCAAGCGCCGCCCCTGTCGAAGCCCTGGCCAGCGACCCGGCCTGAAAAACCGGCAAGCGCGCCCGTCGATGGAACGACGGGTGTGCCTTGTCTAGGCAGGTGCAACCTCGCGCGGACAATCACTGCCGTTGGCCGCAACCAACGACCAAGCCATCAGGAATCTCGTCGGTGCTTGCGCTGAAAACGATGAAGCAGACGAGGGCGATAGGCGTCCTTGCTCTGCGGATGGGCCGGTTTCCGGCGCTTCTTGCGATCCTCGCGATCCTTGCGAAGCTGATCGCGAACCGCATAACAAAACGCGATCAGCATAAACCCGCTGTAAAGCATCGACATACGCCAATTACCCCAGCCAGTGCAATGAAACAGGCAACTGGCCAAAACGCTTGCTGCAAAAACACTCGCCATACCTAGCATACCTAGCATTCCTTGCTTTCCCAGGTGCTCATGGTGAGGTCGCCTATCACGCGCCGCAACTCCCCCGATAACTACGGCGGCTTACTTAATTATTTAACCGCAGCCGATTTTCTTGCCGCCGCAAATAATCGCAAGAAATAACGATGGCTGACATTATTGGAATCATGATTCTTCACGTTTTCTTACACTCCGGCCATCCCAAAATATAAACGTTTGGTTTTAAGCTACGATCCACTTGATGCAGGGGCGGCGCATGCATCGATTA
>NZ_JAPDPE010000107.1 GCF_026283955.1 Dyella silvatica
CCGGCTCAAGAATGCGCCGAAGCTCTAGCGTGGATGCGGGGCTGAAATCGGGATCCTCATCGACGACATCCGCAGCGCCGACGCTTGCCAACGATTGTTTGGCATCGGCGCTCACATAAGTGCCGGCATTTCGGCGCGTGACGACCAGCCCTTGATTTTGCAGCGCGCCGACCGCCTCGCGTACAGCCAGACGCGCCACGCGAAAACGCGTCGATAGCTCGTGCTCCGATGGCAAGCGTTCTTCTGCAGCGAACTGACCATTGCGGATGCCTGCGCGGATTCGTTCGGCCACCTGTTCGTAAATCTGCTTGGGGCGACACGCGTCGCTGGAAACGGACTTTGCCCTGGTCATACCGTGCGCCTCGTCTCACTTCGACCACATCTCAAATCATGGCCTGGCTATTTGTAGGATTAATAGCGACTTTGGTCCATTTTTCGGTGAAGGGCAAGACGAAGCTAGAGCCCGTCGTCAGCCATGACGCCGATGGGCCATCGATGAATCCTTTCGCATGCTGCGGGCGCTGGCCTACGGACTCCACCTGCGCTGAAGAGGTGTCCCGAATGTGCCTCACGCTGCCTTTGTGCCGATTTCGTCATCTCTCCATCGAAATTTTCCTCAAGACGCCTTCCGTCGCAGCGCCAATACTGGATCGGGCCAGCGCACAGGGGCTCGGCTTGGCGACACGTTGCTTGGCGAACAAGCCATCGGTCGATGGATGGCTTATCTCATATCGAAATTGGGGAGCTTGAACATGTTGCGATTAACAATGCTTTCGAGGGGAGTGGTGTCAGGTTTGTTGGCGTTGGCCTGCGCCGGGGGAGTGAGTGCCACCGGCGCCAACGGAGCTGCGCCCAGCCGTAACACAGCGGTGAGCCCACCGAGCCTTACGCTTGCCCATGGCGTCGCGCTGCAAGCCGGAGACCAGGCCCAAGTGATCGGTGCCAATGCACCGGTCCGCATCAACGTCGTGCTGAAAATGCGCCAACAGGCCGAGCTAGAACAGGTTGCTGGCCTGGTCCGCTCACGGGTGCGGCAGCCGTTGACAGACAGCGAGCTGGCTGCGCGTTACCTGCCGGAGCATGCTGATGCCTTGCGCGTGTCCAACTTTCTGCGCGCCCATGGCTTTAGCCAGATCTATGTGTCGAAAGACAACATGATCGTGTCTGCGTCGGGTACGGCGGCGAATGTGCAGTCGGCCTTCCAAACCCGTCTCTACAGCCTGCATCGTGGCGACAAAGCGGGTGTGGCCAATGCTGATGCGGTGCAGATTCCTTCGTCTCTGGCGGGCGTGATCAGTGCGGTACATGGCCTGCGCTCGTTCCAGGAACGCGGTGTATCCGGCGCCAAAGTCGCCGCGATGATCGAGGGCCATGCTTATGCGAAGAACAAGGGGGTGCCCGGCACGCAGTCGACGGCCGGCACCGTGGCTTGCCAGCAATGCGTGCATGCACCTACGGACTTCCCATCACTCTACGGTGCCAGCAATCTCGCACCCGCCAGTGGACAGACGGTAGCAGTGATCGGCGTGGGCGACCAGCGCAACACCACTTACCTCTATCAGACCTGGGCCAGCGCTTATGGCTTCAGCAACATCCCGCTCAAGGTGAGCTACCCCACCGGTTACACCGCCGGGGATTACGAAGCGCAAACCGAAGCCGTACTCGACGTCGACGCCGTTGCCACCATGTCCGGCGGCCTGAAAGAGATCGACTTCTATTCCGCGCCGTCGACCGATCTCGGTGACGAACTGGCGGCCGTGACGGCGGCCATCAACGACAATCACTCGACCATCTCCCTCTCCTACGCGGCGACCTGCGATGCGGACATCGGGCAGGATCTTCGCAGCAGTTGGGATCAGGAGCTTTCGGTCGCCGTGGCCAAGGGGTTTACCGTGTTCGCCATTACCCAAGACTACGGCGGCAAGCCGGGTTGTTCGGGTGGTGAAAGCTCCACCGGCTTTCCCGGCAGTTCGCCGTACGTGGTCTCGGTAGGCGCATCGACGGTGTACAACTCGGCAAACTCGTATTCTGCCTATGACCACGAGACGCTATGGCAGGGCAGCGAGAGTGGACCGGCCGCGACGGAGCAACGTCCGCATTATCAGGATGGTCGGCGCCATGCGCGGCACGCCGGATTTCGTCATGGATGGCGACCCCAATACCGGGCTCTGGATCATCATCGGTGGTTACGACAGCACCGGCACTTACCAGACGCAATGGGCAGTGTACGGTGGTACCAGCCTTGCCGCACCGCTGTTGGCGGGCACTTATGCCAGGCTGTTGCAGAGCGGTATTCCGCCGTACTTCTGGCAAAAAACTTTCTACGACATCGGCGTAGGTCAAGTGAACGGAACCCGCGGTGACTGTCTCAACTGTTACAACCTGCTGACGGGTGGCTCCAACGGGGTGTACTCCGTTACCCCTGGAAAGTACAACCAAGCCTCTGGCTGGGGATCCTGGAACGCAGGCGCGTTGGCTACTGGGATGCAATTCCAGCGCTGACATGCTGCGGCCTCTCGTCATGAAGTAAGTGCCGGCACTGGATCGAACGCCGATGTCGCCTTCAAGGGGCTATGAATACGCGTGTTCGCCCGTCATCCCCGCGAAAGCTCTTCCGCTCTCGCTCCTTCACCCGGGACTCGTGGGGATGACGGTCTTTTGCTTCCAGGCAACGAAACGAATAGACGTCCATACCCTTGGACAATTGTCGGATTGGCGAGTCGCAGCGTAGACAGACCGTGGCGGGCGATCGGCTCACCCGCTGCATAACGCAAGACGGCAGTGCACCAATGGTGCATCCCTGGAACGGCCAGGTATGTCGCCGTGTTTTTTGCATTCGGCATTGAACTAAGCCGTGTTCCGCCCACTGCCAGGCCATCCGTCGGCGCGTCATCAGGCCATCTCGATCGCCATGACGTACCTGCGTGGCATGCAGTTGGCAAAGCAAAGCATGACCTCATGGGGATGGGGCATGCGGTTTTTTCTGCAAGTCAGCTTTCGACAAAAAGCAATACATCCATTACGGGAGATTGGGGAGAAACATGAAGTATTCAAAACTCGCGGCCGCTATCGTGGCGGCCATGGCGTTCGGCTGCGCGCAGGTTTTCGCCGCCGAGGTCACATCGGACCAGACATCTACGCAGGACACGGCAAAGTCGTCGCAGGATACGCCCGCCGGCTCATCCGTCGATGCACCGGAAAACAACCAGAAAAAACAGGCCAAGCGGCTGGACACGGTCATCGTCAGTGGTTCGCTGATCAACAACGCCCAGATCCAGACGGCCACGCCTACTTTCACCATTACCGCGAAAGACATCGAGGCGCGCGGTTTCAACAGCGTCGCGGAGGTGCTGCAAAATTCGGTTTTCTCTACGGGCACCGTACCTGGGTCGCAAACGCCAGGGTTCAACCAGGGCTCCCAGACATTCAGTTTCTACGGACTGAATCCGGAGTACACCTTGACGCTGCTCGACGGCAAGCCGATCACCCAGTTTGGCCAGCTTTTCGGCGGCGTCAGCGACTTCACCAACATCGGCAACATCCCGTTGAGCATCATCGACCATATCGACATCCTGCCGGGTGGCGGGTCATCGATCTATGGTTCGCAGGCCATCTCGGGTGTAGTGAACATCGTCACCAAGGAGCACATGGATGGTGCCGAAGTCAGCGTGCGCACCGGCAATTACAGTCTTGGCGGCGGCGCGAGCCAGCGCCTGTCGATGGCGTTCGGGCACAAGTTCGGCGATCTGGACGTGCTCGGCACAGTGGAGTTCGATAATCAGTCGCCCGCATGGTATTACCAGCGCGACCTGACCTCGGCGGCGCCGCGCCCGATCATTGTCGCGGCCATGTGGGACTACGGCGTCAACTACTCGTCCCCGACGAGCTTTCAGGCGCCGCCGAACGGATGCGGCGCGATCAGCAACCTGTTCGGTGGCACGACGGCGTTGGTAAACCGCAGCAACGGCTCGTTCTGCGGCTCGCCGAAAACCTTCAGCTACGGCACCTTTATCAACAAGGACCGTAGTTACAGTGGAACCTTGAAGTTGCGCTACAAGCTCAATGACGACGTGCGCCTCTACGCGGACGTATTGACCAGCTGGCAGCAGCAGAAATTCACCGCGGGCATCGCTTACAACTGGTGGGGGCCGAAGGATCTCCCGGGCGGTGTGATCGAGGATGCCAATACCTTGCACGTGCTCTCCCCCGAGCGCTTCTTCGCACCGGAGGAGGTGGGCAACAACAATGGCAATGGCCTGGTGCGGCAGAACGACCTCATGTACCAGGGCGACGTCGGGGCCAACGGAAAGTTCGGCGAATCGAACTGGAATTGGGACGCGTACTACCTGCGCTCTGGCGAGCGGACCAGCGACGTCAGCCCGCTACATCCGGCGGCGGCCATTGATGGTTTTTTCCAAAACATATTGGGCCCGGTGGTCGGGGTTGATCCCAATACCGGCTACAACATGTATCACCCCAATTACGCGGCGTTCTACTCACCCATTTCGACCGCGCAGTACAAGAGCTTCACCACCAACATCAATGCCAAGTACAACACCTGGATCAACAACTTCCGCGGCACGATCAATAACGACAGCCTGTTTCGCCTGCCGGGTGGCGATGCCGGCTTTGCGTGGTTGCTCGAAGGCGGAAACCAGGCTTGGTACGCCCCGGTGAACCCGATGGTGGCCAACGGGCTGATCTGGGGCAACACCGGCGTTTCCGGCGGCGGCCAGCGTGATCACTACGCGTCGGCGTTCGAGTTGAACATGCCGGTGCTGTCTTCGCTCACGCTGGATCTGTCGGGGCGCTACGACCGCTACACCATTTCCAATGGGGCGCCCAACAACAAGTTCACCTATAAGGTCGGTTTGGAGTACCGGCCGTTCAGCACGCTGCTGCTTCGCGGCAATTACGCGACGGGCTTCATCGCGCCGGACATGTCGTCCATCTTCCTGGGCCCATCCGGGCAGTACAACAACGTCACCGATTATTACTTGTGCGAAACACAGGGAGGCGGCCAGAACTGCTCCTCAGGCTACACCGAGGGCGTGAAGATCAATGTGCTGCCCAACAAGAAGCTGCAACCCACTAATTCGTCCAGCTTTACCTTTGGCACGGTGTGGTCGCCGATCCACAACCTGAGCCTGAGTGCGGATTACCTGCATATTTCCATCAACAATGAAATTCAGCTGCAAAGCTCTGATCTGCTGATGCGGCAGGAGTCGCAATGCCGGCTTGGCCAGTTGCCATCCGATTCGGCCATCTGTCAAAGCGCCTATGGGCAGATCACGCGTAGTCCGTTTACCGGTCAAGTCACCAATCTGAATCTGTATTACGTCAATATCGCCAACGAGGTCACCGACTCGGTGACCGCCGAGGCCAAGTACGCGTTCAATCCAACGCCTATCGGCAGTTTTGCGGTGCAGCTCGATTACAACGGCATGCTCAAGCACTCGTACCAGCAATATCCGGGCACGACGCCGATCAATCAGCTCACCAATCCCCTCTGGAGCACCGAGTTCAAGAACATCACCACGGGGTCGCTGAGCTGGTCGTGGCACGACACATGGCGTAGCACGCTGTATATGCACCGTTACAGCCCGACACCCAACTACATCGCAGTCACCTACGGGCCTGGCTACCCGGGTGCCGGCAGCCTGCCGCCATGGTTCCTCTACAACCTGAGCGTGGGCTACTCGCCAACCAAGGACCTGGACTTCTCGCTGATGGTGAACAACCTGTTCAACACCATGCCACCACAGGATCCGGGTTATCGCAAAAGCCGCACGTTCCCGTATTTCAACAACTACAACTACAACATCTACGGACGTCAAATCATGCTGCAGGCCACTTACCGTTTCGGCGGTAGTCGGTAACGCGCGCCGGGTTCTCGGCGCCACTCACTCCACCGAGCGCATAAATAAGGCCAGCGCGTTAAGCGCTGGCCTTTGCCCGTGCGGGATGGCGTTTTCGAGACGCCCCGTGTTCTCGGCTTGCCCGCCCTTAGCGGGCAAGCCCTGGCTTCAGTTCGACGCAGTAAAGCTGATCGATGGCGATGTTCCACCCGCGGCCGTGCACGCGCCCAGGGTCAGATTATTGGTCTCACCGGTATAGCCCTGTCCTTTGGGGCCGAGGCATTTCGGTGCCTTGGTCGAACCATCGTTGATGGCGAGATTCATTTTGATGGACGAACCCTTGTTAAAAGATGCCTGGGATCCGCCACCGTTACCCACCAGGGTAAATTCAGTCCCTTTCCACCAAAGCGCTGCATACACCGTCTTATCAGACACTTTGTTGCTATAGACGTCCTTACCGACAGTGAGGGTCACCGTATCGCTACCATTCGCCGACACGGCACCGGCTAGTTTCATGCTGGCGAGTTTGGCGATGGATAGCTGGGGCACCGCATAGCCATTGCTGTTATTGACGCATGCAGGACCACTGCTATCGGTCGCGTCGGTCCAACCCGCTGAAGTCGGGCAACCGTAACTGTCGTAGTCCGATTGGGATGGATACACCCAACTCTGGATCCAGGTCATCGGGTGCGTTCCATCGGTATATGCGTCGGTCGAGTAGAGGAATTGCTCCCATACCTGGCAAGAGCTATATCCCAGTTTTGTGCATGCCGTCGATGATGGGTTGATATCGGTATTGAGCTGCAACGTGTACTGATTTGAGCCGATCGTTCCATTGGACATCTGCCCGCCGAACATCACATTGACGCCCTTTTCAGAGGTCACCCCGGTGACTGTCGGGAAACTCCCGGTCGCAGATTTAATCGTGCCCGACGCCTGAGCGGTGTAATCGGTGCCATTGCCGATGATTTGCGACTCGACCGAACCCACATTTGCGGAACGCGCAACGGGAGACGTTTGAACCGGGCGAGCGATACGGCTAGAGCGGTAGGTCGGCCGCGGGCCGCAAGTCACTTTCTCCCAGATCACGCTGGGGTACGAGGCATGAAAGCAACCTTCCGCGGGCGGGCCCATTTGGCGAAGTTTTTCATGCCATCCATTCAGAGCTTGTGCCTGCGCCTCCTCGGCGACCTGATTAGTCGTCTGTGCGGCAAAAACGGACGAGAGTGGGGCTGCACCAAGAAGTACCGCTACGATCGCGATCTGAACGGGGTTACGCATGTTGAACTCCTATCGATGATCTATGTGAAATGAGTGCTGCGAGCTAGCGCACCGCGGACCTCCAAAAACAGAGGCCCGACTCTGCTCTGCTCCGAATGGATCCCCCTGGCTATTAAACGCAAATGTCTCCCCGCCCCCTACCTACGGCTGCAGGCGCAACCTGGCGTCGCCATCCCTAAGCTGGGAAGCGGACGGAAAAATCTGGCGAATGCTTTGCGCGATCGAGGCTGATTTCCTCGATCCTGGCATCATCACGTCGATGTGCATTGCCGGATCGGAATGCATCACCCAGCGCTGTGATGCGATACGGCTGAACAAGCAGCGCCGCCTAGAAACATCCTTTTGCGCAACCGAGCCAGCCGCCATTCCTTGTCATCCTGGCTTATGCAATCCGGATGTTCCCTGGCACGTTCGGTCGCGTAGTACTCGACGGCGACACGAACCAGTCGCGCCTCGACGGGCAGCGAGATGCGCCACGGCAAAAGAGTTCTGCCATGTCGCACCTCTCTTGTTTACCGACCGACGGCCATGGATTCGGATCATTGAGCCGCGAAGCAATTAAGTGGCTCAACATGACCCAGCCTGCGTTGAGCAGCCAGGCATTCCATGGGGTGATGATCGACATCCGGCTGCGCTCACCCTGCGCGTAGGTGAGCAGCCGGAGCTTGTTGCCTATTGATGGTGCCCTATCAGGGCTTATCCACCGCAAGATCGCTGTTGTAGCTCTGCCCCAACTTAATCACTCGACGCGTGAAATCGTCATAGTTGTAGGGCCATGGCTGCCCAGCTTCGGGCTCCTCTTCTACCGCGATTTGCCGTACCGCGATGAGATGGGCCTTTGGCACAATCACTACATAGTTTCCAAGGTAGCCGTTTGCTTCCCAGGCAACGATGGGTGATGGTTCGAACAAGTCGTTATCGCCCATGTGATGTGCCTTCACATCCGCGATAAACAACTTGGGGTCGATACCCAGGGCGGGAAGTCCATTGAAGAACTCATCCAAGTTGGCGTAGCGCTTCGGGCTTACCTTGCTGAGCTTATCGACGATGCTCCCGTCGACACCGGCTGCCCGCAAATGATCGATCGCGCTGGCCTTCAGATACACGCCCTCCGCCTGACGCCACCAGAGCAGGCCGTAGTGCTGAGTGAGCGGCGTACTCTGGCCAATCATCAGGGCCATATAACCCGCATCGATCAGCTGCTTGCCCTGCCAACGTCCCTGATCCAGCACTAGCTTGCCGACCTTTGCGGCATCTTCCGAGGTTGCCATCCAACCGGACATGGCGCGCGGGTGTCCCGCCTGGTCGCGATCATCCCAGGGCGGCAGCTGGATCCCCATCGGTGCCAGAAGCTCCTTGGCGATGTAGGTATCCATCGGCTCGCCCGCCGCCTTTTCGATCACGCCGGCAAGCAGATTCATGGCCTTGTTGTTGTATCTGAATCGCGTGCCAGGCGGATCGCTTAGTTCCGCCGCAAGGGCGAGCTGAAAGCCGTCTGGCGCCGGATAGATCTCAGCGGATGTCAAAGCTTCGTTTTGCAGGCCAGACGTATGATTGAGCAACATACGCAGGGTGATCTTCGCCTTGTTGCCTTGCTTCCACTCTGGATAGAAATCGCTGACCGGTTCATCCACAGAGCGCAGCTTGCCTTGGGTTATCAGGCGCCCTACCGCCAGCCCTACCAGCGACTTGGTGCTCGACATCATCTCGATGGGCCGATACGGCGCACCGGGGCGGCGATAGTCAACCAGTACTTTGTCGTCGTGAATAACCAGCAGTGTGTCGCTATGCGAGGTTTTGGCCCCATCAACCAGCGATTTAAGTGCTGCGCTATCACTGCCGGCCAGCACGGGCCCGGTTGTTACAGCGAGTACGGCTGCGTAAATCCATGCAGAAGCTCTTTTCATCCAGCCTGTCTCATGCGCATTGGGGAGTGCAGATGCTGCATCTACGTTGATGCCGCACGCCATGGCCGTTGTGGCAGTTGATTCTTCACCTGGCCCATGACTCGGCATTCCCGAAGCGGGTCAGCCAAGCCTGGAATGATTCATCACCATTCCGATCAGGCCCGAACAGCATGCTGAGCGAGCTTGGATCAACCAAGATCCACTCTCTAGATATAAAAAAGCGCCGAGTCTTTTGTCGAACACCCTTAATGTCGTCCAGCGCTGCGTAACCCGCAACCGATGGCTGAGCGCACCCTCTGAACCAGATCCTCGGAAGAGACATCAAAGGCGGGCTGAAAGGCGTCGGCAATGCGTGCGTGGGCCGACATGACTGACGTTCGGGTGTACCGTATTTGGGGGCTTGATTGACCGGTTCGCCCAAGCCTGTTTGCTCGATACCGTTGCCAACGCGTGCCAACTTTGCGAGGAGACGATCATGCTGTCCAGGCGCGATTTTCTAAGGCGTAGCCTCTTGGTTGCAGGCAGCCTAAGTCTTAGCACCCTTAACGCGAGGCCCATAAACGAAGCTTCAGCTGCCACAGCCAAGGCCTGGCGCATGCCGGATGAGGGTGAACATCACACAGCCACCTGGATGGCCTTTGGCCCCAGCGAAGAGGTGTGGGGAGAAGATCTACTAGAGGCTGCCCAGAAGAACTTGGCCGGTATCGCTCGAGCCATCTCAGCTTTCGAGCCGGTCAAGATGCTGGTGCGCGAGGACGACCGTGATACCGCTGAAGCCTTATGCGGCCCGGACGTTGAGCTTATCGTCCAGGACATCGATGATTTATGGATACGAGACACCGGCCCGGTTTTTGTAAAGAATCGCCGCGGACAACTGGCCGGCATCAATTTCAACTTCAATGGCTGGGGCAATAAGCAAGAACACCATGCCGACGCCAGAGTAGCTTCCGTAATCAACCACTTGACCAAGGCCTTGCCTCTTGCCACGCAACTCGTGCTGGAAGGCGGCGGCATCGAAGTCGATGGTGCAGGAACGGCCATCATCACTGAAAGTTGCGTACTCAATAGAAATCGCAATCCCGGCGTCAGCAAGGCGCAGTGCGAGTCCGAGCTCAAGCGTCTGCTGGGCCTGGAAAAAATCATCTGGCTACCGGGCATCGCCGGCAAAGACATTACCGATGGCCATACCGATTTCTACGCCAGATTCGCCAGCCCCGGCGTCGTGATCGCCGGCTTGGAGCCGGACGCCTCGTCGTTCGATCACGCCGTTACCAAGCGGCATATAGAAATCCTTCGCGGCGCGGAAGATGCAAAAGGAAACAAGCTGAAAGTCGTGGTGCTAACTTCGCCATCGACCGTACGACCAAAGTACGAGAACGAGCATTTTGCGGCGGGTTACATCAATTTCTACGTATGCAATGACGCGGTCATCGGGCCTGAATTTGGTGATGCCCGTGCGGATCGCAACGCGCATGCCGCCCTACGCGAGTTATTCCCGTCACGCGACGTGATACAGCTCAACATAGATGCCATTGCCGCGGGCGGTGGCGGTATTCATTGCACCACCCAGCAACAACCTTCTTAGCTGGGTCGAGCGGGCGACCTGCCTCGCCGTCGACCCAAACTTGTACCCGAGCGATCGCAAAACGCCTGAATCAGGCGAGAACACGGCCGCATGCGTACCTCAGAGCTGACGAAGAGGTATTGCGGCACCCCTCATCGATCAGGTGTGCTGCTTTTTCCAGTCATCGGTGAGCAAGCCGCTAAAGCCCCAATCCTCTTCGGCGATCTCCTGGATAACCACATGGGTGTATTCCGGCTTTTTGCCCAGCACCCGCACCAGCGAATCCGTCACGTCCTTGACCAACTCGGCTTTCTGGGCGCGGGTCGCACCCTTGGTAATCTGGATATTGACGTAAGGCATGGTCGTCCTGATGGGGAATAAAGTTGGCGCTCATTCTCGCTCAAGCCTTGCTCGCCCGGCATCAGCTTTGTCGTGGATCGAGGCGTTGATGCCACCAACTCAACCAGCGCAGGATGATTCCAATAAGCGCGGATATGCTCGCGCCCACCCCTAGGTACCCTGAGCCAGACACGGCTGCGATAGAAGCCAGATACCGCCCAGCAACGCCACGCCCGCCTAGGTCATGGCGATGCCGAGGCCATCGAGCTGGATGGTTTCGCGCCGCGCGCCATAGGTAAGCGCAAACCGAACAACCATCGGCATCAAGGCGACCCGGCTTAACAGCAACAGCTTGATCGCCATACCGACACCATCGAGGTCCCTGTCTCGCATTGAAATCCCCGCCTGGAATCAGGCCGTATAACGCGTAGAACACCCTATAAGCGCCGCGATCTGGCTGCCTACTCAAGCGCCTGCTGAGCCGGTCTGGCGCAGGCTTGCCGGCCCCGGGCCGGCAGCCCGCAGCAGCAAGCCCTCGCCGGATCGCGTAATCTATCGCCTTTGACGCTGCCATCACCCGCAGCGCTCGCCAGGCAAAGCGGCCCTGCCGCCCTCCCCGCGAGTCCCGTCTTCGCTTTCTTTGGAGAGCCGGCGCGCGATCCCTATACAACTTCTGTGAGACGACAACGACCATGGTGGCATTGGCGACGGAGCACGTGATTGACGTGCACCACTGGAATGACAGCCTTTTCAGCTTTCGTACGACCCGCGATCCCGGCTTCCGCTTTGATAGCGGCCATTTTGTGATGCTCGGGCTGGAGGTGGATGGACGGCCGTTGATGCGTGCGTATTCCATCGCCAGCGCCAATTACGAAGAGCATCTGGAGTTTTTCAGCATCAAGGTGGCCAATGGCCCGCTTACCTCGCGCCTGCAGCACCTAAAGCCGGGTGACCCGGTGATTGTCAGCCGCAAGCCCACCGGCACCCTGGTGCTCAACGATTTGAAGCCCGGCAAGCATTTGTATTTGCTCGGCACCGGTACCGGCCTGGCGCCCTTCCTGAGCATCGCGCGCGATCCGGAAACCTATGAGCGTTTCGACAAAATCGTGCTCGCCCACGGCGTGCGGCATATCCATGATCTCGCCTATGCCGACTACCTCGAACGCGAGCTGCCGCAGCACGACTATCTGGGCGAACTGGTCCGCGAAAAGCTGATTTACTACCCCAGTGTGACCCGCGAACCGTTCCGCAACCGTGGCCGTATCACCGACGCCATCGCTGACGGCGTGATGAGCCAGGCTATCGGCCTGCCCCCGCTCAATCCCGAAACCGACCGCATCATGCTATGCGGCAGCCCGGCCATGCTGGATGACATCTGCACCCTGCTCGATGGCCGCGGTTTCCATGCGTCCCCGCGTACCCGTGAGCCGGGCGACTATGTGATCGAACGGGCTTTTGTCGAGAAATAACCCACCTGGATGCCGCTCACCAGACGGTGATGCGGCGTCCGTTTTGTACGCCTTCGACACTGCGCCGATAGGCCTGTACCACCTGCTTCAATGGCACCGGCAGAAATCCCGGAAAGTACGGCCCATAAGCCTCGGCAGACGCATCGACCAGGGTCGGGCTGACGATGTTGATGCGCACGCCACGCAACAGCTCCGTCGCCGCCGCTCGCACAAAGCCTTCGAGTGCGCTGTTCACGGTGGCCGCATTGCTGCCATCGCGAATCTGCTCTTCACCCACGATGCCGCTGGTCAGGGTAAACGAGCCGCCGTCGCGTAACAGCGACTGGCCGGCGAGCACGGCATTGACCTGCCCCATCAACTTGCTTTGCAAACCGTAGGCGAACTGCTCCGGTGTCGTCTGTGCCAGTGGCCCGAAATGCAGCTCGCCCGCGGTAGTAACGACGGCGTCCAGCGGCCCCACCTGGGCATACATCTCGCGCACGCTGGCATAGTCGGTCAGATCCACGCGGACGTCGCCACGGCTACGGCCAGCGCGCACGACGTCGTGTCGTTGCGCCAGATCAGCCGCCACGGCGCTGCCGATCGTGCCATGTGCGCCAATCATCAAAATACGCATCATTTGCTCCTTATGGCTTCAAGTGACGCGCTCATTGATCCGAGCGCAATTGGCCACCGCTGGCCCATTGGTCGCGAGGAATTTCGCGAATCAGAATTTCCACGCTCTCTGCTGGGCAGTTCAGCGTTTCGCAGGTGGCGCGGGTCACTTCGCGGACAAAGGCGCGCTTCTGCTCAAGCGTGCGGCCGGGGTGCATGTCGAGATGGAGGGTAGGCATGAGCTGTTTCCTCGAGTGGCGGCGTCCCGGAGCGAGACCGTCCCGCGAGTCACAGTTTCACTGCGCACCATGAGTAGATAAACGTGCAATCATTTGATGCAATCAAAACCTATAGGTTTTAAATATGGACAAGTTAGCCAGCATGGCCATGTTTATCCGCGTGGTCGAAAGCGGCAGCTTCAGCGCAGCCGCCGAGGCTGCCGGGGTTTCCGCCACCATGGCCGGCAAGCATGTGCGCACGATTGAGCAGCGGATCGGAGCACGACTGCTGCACCGGACCACCCGCCGCCAGCAGCTGACCGAGGTAGGCCGGCTGTACTACGAACGCTGCAAGCAGGTTCTGCTCGATGTCGAGCTGGCTGAAACAAGCGCTCACGAGTTGCAGGCAACACCGGGCGGCCTGCTGCGAATGACCGCCCCGCTGACCTTTGGCAGCCGCCGACTGGTGCCGGCACTCACCGAATATCAGCAGCAACATCCCGAGGTCAGCATCAACCTAGTCCTGGATAACCGCATTCACGACATGGTGGACGAGGGTTATGAACTGGCGATACGCATCGGCCCTGTCGATAACGACGCCCTGGTCGCCCGCCCCCTGCAGCCTTATCGCATGCTGCTGGCGGCGTCACCCGCCTATTTAGCCCAGCACGGCACGCCGCAACAGCCCAGCGAACTGAGCCAGCACATCTGCCTGGAGCTTTCCAATTGGCGCCACCCCGATCGCTGGCGGCTACTCGGCCCCGAGGGCTTGATTGATGTACCGGTGCGCGGCCGGCTCGCGATCAACAATGGCGAGGCGCTGCGGGTCGCTGCGATACAGCACGCTGGCATCCTGATGCAGCCCGAAGCACTGATCGCCGAGGACATCGCCGCAGGCCGCCTGGTCCATATCCTGCCCGCGTGGGCGCCGCCGGCCAGCCCGATGCATTTGCTCTATCCGCCCGATCGGCGCCCGACCGCCAAGCTACGCAGCGTGATCGACTTTTTGCTGGGGCGCTTCGGTGCCACGGACGTGGCCGACTAAGCCATGCGCGATCAAGCCATGCTCAATCGCGCACCCGCCCTTTCCCTTCGTTGTCCCAATAGCCAAAGATCCGCCGTGCGATCAGCTTGTATAGCCGCTTGCCGGTGGCGCGCCACAACCGTGCATGCGGTGCCGGGGTATTGAGCATGGCGCGTTGACGCAGGCTTAGCGCCTCAGGGCAGTAAGTGCGTTTGTGCTTGAGCAAGTGGCGCAAGTCTTCACGCGCCAGCAAACGAAACAGCGGGCCGCGACGCCCACGGGTCCAGGCGATCTGAAAGTCGACCAGCGCAGGACGTCCGTCCTCGCGCACCAGCCAGTTCGGTTCTTTGGCCAGGTCGTTGTGCACGATGCCACGCCGGTGCAGCACGGCCAGCAGGCGCAACGCCTGCCGGTAATAGGCGCGGTCGCGCGGTTGCGCCTGCTGCATCGGTGCACCGGCCATGTAACTGCGCAACAGCTCCCGACCGTCCCAGCCAAGCAAGGCCGGTACGCCGTCGATACCATCGAGCTTGACCAGGGCGCGCGCTTCGCGCGCGGCGGCGCGACGTGCAAAAGCACGTGCCCACCAGCGGGCGGCAGCGACATCGCGGCGAATCATCCGAATGCCATCACGCTCGGTGATTTCGATACGGCCCAGCTCATCGGCTTTGAGCACGATGGTGCCGGACAAGATCGGAGGGGCACTATTCACAACAGAGGTACACTCGCTCGCAGTATCGCCACAGCGGACTATTGTGGCCGATTCGCTCTACCGATGCCCGCCCTGCCACGGAGAACACATCATGCCGCTGCGCTCACGATGGCTCCTTTTATCGTCGCTTGCCACGCTTTTGCTGTGCTCCACCGCCGTTGCTGCTCAGTCGCCATCGCCACCCAACAGTGGCGCGCGGCATAGCGAGGAGCACATCGGCGATCTCCATTACCTGGTCGACATCAAACCGGCCACGCTGGACCCCGCATGGGGCAAACTGCAGCAAGCCGTGGACGGCTACGCCGCCGCCCAACGCAGCCAGTTTCTCGACGCCGTAACGCAGGCCTCGAAACAACATGCTGGCGGCTCGTGGGCACTGGAAATGGAATTCAGCATAGCCGCGCAAACCCAGCGCTTCGTTACCGTCGTCGTGTTGGGCGATACTGAAACCGGCAAGCCGCATCCTGCGCCGATCACCGATAGCTTCAGCTACGACCTGCAAAAGCAGCAGATGCTCGAGCTATCGGATTTGTTCACCAGCTTTCCCGCCGCCGAGGCCGCGCTAACCGATAAAGCACGCGCGCAGCTGATGGCGAAACTCAAGCCGGGCAAACATCATCGGGGGCTGAGCTCCAGCCCCGCCTTGATCCGCGACGGCACCCAGGTCGGCAAGCATCGCTTGCAGCTGTTTGCCCCTATCGTCCATAAAGATCATCTGGCGCACGGGCTGAGCCTGATCTTTCCGCCAGGTCAGGTGACTTCGCCCGAAGCCGGCCTACAAAGTGTGGATGTACCCACCAGCGTCTTTGCCCGCTGGCTCAAACCGGAATATCGCGACGCGTTCCACTGACGCGCCGCGGCCACTCAAGGGTCCTCATGGATGCTGCACTGTATCTGCTGGCCGCTGTACTAATCATCGCCGGGCTTGCCGGCACGATTGTGCCCGCGCTGCCCGGCATCCCGATGATCTTCGGCGGCATCTTGCTGGTTGCCGCCGTGGATCAGTACAAGCACGTGGGGCTTTGGTGGCTGATCATCATCGGCGTGCTGGGCACAGTGGGTGTCATCGTCGACTTCGTGGCCAGTTCGCTTGGGGCCAAACGCGTAGGCGCCAGCCGACTGGCGCTGTGGGGGGCGAGTCTGGGCACCTTGATCGGGATGTTCTTCGGTTTGCCCGGGCTGGTGCTCGGCCCCTTCATCGGCGCGCTGCTCGGGGAGTTGCTTGCCGGCCATAGCGTGCTGCGTTCCGCTCATGTCGGCATCGGCACATGGCTGGGGCTGTTATTCGGCACGCTGATCAAGTTGGTGATCTCGTTCATGATGATCGGCTTGTTCGGCTTCGCCATGCTGCTTTGAAACGCCAGCCAACCCTTCGGCACATGGCGCAGCCGCAAGACTGACCTAGGCTGACCGTCTTTCACGGGAAATTTCATCCATGTCCAAACCTCTTGCCTCGGCCATTGCGGCCACCCTGTTCATCGCCGGCTTCACTGCAGCATCGACAACGTATGCGCAGGATGCGGCCCAGGCCCAGGCCGCCCCCGTCCATGCTCCCCAGGCATGGGTCGCGCGCAGTGATGTGAATTCAAAAATCCTGCTTGAAATGCAGGCACAGTTCGGCCCGGAATCCGCATCCACGGTGGGCCTCTCTGCTTACGACAGCAAGGTCACCGACCTCAAGCCCGGCATCGATGAGCGCACACGCCAGGCCTTGGTGGACACCAAGGCAAAACTGGTCGACTTGCTCGGCAGCGAGAAGGACACCAACGTCAAGCAAGACTTGAACATCCTGATCGCTTCGGTGGATCAGCAGATCGAAGGCGTCGATCTCAACCACAAATACCTGCTGCCTTATCAAGACATCGGCGGGTTGATCTTCAACGGCGAATTCGCGCTGTTGAAAGACGATGTTTCCGCGCAGCGTCGGGCAGTCGCAGTAAACCGCCTGCAGTGTTACGTGGGCAAGGCACCGGGTTGCACACCGATCATCGAATTGGCCAAGGCCCGCACCACCGAGCGGCTCGCCGAAAAGGCCCTGATTGGCCCGTACAAGCTTGACGTAGAACAGAAGCTAGCCAATAGCCAGCATTATGCCGATGGCGTGCGCCAGCTCTTTGCCAAATACAAACTCGATAGCGCCGAAGCGAAGGCTGCGCTCGACGCAATGGATGCCCAGCTGAAGGACTACAACGCATGGGTGCGCAGCACCGTGCTGCCGCGTGCCCGCACCGACTTCCGCTTGCCCGAACCGCTATATGCCTACAACCTCAAGCAGGTCGGCATCGACATCCCGCCTGAGGAATTGATGAAGCAGGCGCAGCTGGAGTTTGTCGAGCTGCGCAACATGATGCAGGTGCTGGCGCCCGTCGTCGCCAAGGCTGAGGGCATTCAAGCCACCGACTATCGCGATGTGCTGAAGGCGTTGAAAAAGCAGCAGCTCAGCAAAGAGCAAGTCGAGCCTTGGTATCACGAGGTGATCGGCAAGATCGAAGACATCATTCGCCGCGAACACATCATCACCTTGCCGCAGCGCAAGATGCAGCTGCGCATCGCTTCGGAAGCCGAAGCGGCAGCCCAGCCGGCACCGCATATGGACCCACCGCCGTTTATCAACAACCAAGGCGAGCAAGGCACTTTCGTGCTGACCATGGGCAACCCTTCGGCCAAGGGCGATGGCCAGCAGGGTTATGACGACTTCACCTTCAAAGCCGCCGCATGGACGCTCACCGCGCACGAAGGCCGCCCAGGGCATGAATTGCAATTTGCCGCCATGATCGAACGCGGCGTATCGCTGGCACGCAGCCTGTTCGCCTTTAACAGTGTCAACGTCGAGGGCTGGGCCTTGTATGCCGAATCGGAAATGCTGCCGTACGAGCCGCCGGCTGGCCAGTTCGGTGCCCTACAGTTGCGCCTGATGCGCGCGGCGCGCGCCTATCTCGATCCGATGCTCAACCTCGGCCTGATCAGCAAAGAACGCGCACATGAGGTGCTTACGCATGACGTCGGTTTGTCGGAAGCCATGGCCCAACAGGAATTGGACCGCTATACCTTCAATAGCCCAGGCCAGGCTACCGCCTATTTCTACGGCTATATGCGCATCCAGCAATTGCGTCTGAACACCGAGCTGACCCTGGGCAAACAGTTCAACCGCCAGGCCTTTAATGACTTCATCATCGGCCAGGGCCTGTTGCCGCCGCAGCAACTGGCCGAAGCGGTCCGTACGCAGTTCATCCCAGCCCAGCAACAAAAGAACCACTAAACCCATGCGGGAGCGGCAAGCCGCTCCCGCCACTTTGCTCCTGTCCGCTTATGGCGAGGCGCTGCGCGCAAGCCAGTCCGCGAGTTTGCCGGTGTCATGGCACAACGCCGCGGGTAGCACGATGTAATGGCGGCTGGGCGCAGCCCCTGGCTTGGCGATCAGCCGTGCCGCCCCTTGCATGC
>NZ_JAPDPE010000108.1 GCF_026283955.1 Dyella silvatica
ACACTGTCCGAATGCGACAGCACAAACTCCTGATTTTGCGCCGGCGCATACGAGGCTTCACCCAGCTCATCGCAACGCAGGGTGCGATCGACCAAGGCCATCGACATGGCTTTGCGTTCGCCTTCGCCCATGCTCAGGCCATAGCCGCGGGTGAACTGCGGTGGCAGCCCGTTGCCGCCGTGAAACTGGTTAATCATCTGGCACTCGGTAAGGGTGATCGAGCCGATTTCGATGGCAAAGCCGAGTTCTTCCGGGCACACCAGCACATCGACTTCGCCCATGCGGATTTCACCGGCGAATGGATGGCTTTCGGCATAGCCGCGCTGGGTCGAATAAGCCATGCTCAGCAAAAAGCCTTCGTCGCCACGTGCCAGATTCTGCAAGCGGGTGGCGCGGTTGGCGGGAAACATCAGCGGCTCGCGGGTCAGATCGACCGGCTCCGGATCGCTGCCGGGATCGATCCGTTCGATCAAGGCTTCGGCGTCGAGCAGATCCAGTACACGAGGCATCGATGCGGCCAGTGGTTCCTCTGCTTCAACCACGTGGGTGGCCGGCGTCGGGCCAAACTCCAGCAGACGCTGGGTGTAGTCGTAGGTCGGGCCAAGCACCTGCCCGCCGGGGACGTCTTTAAATGTGCCCGAGACGCGCCGGCGCACCCGCATCGCGGTGGTATCCAGTGCCTCGGTATAGCCAAAGCGAGGCAGCGTGGTGCGATAGGCGCGCAACAAAAAAATCGCTTCCAACATGTCGCCGGCGGCCTGGCGGATCGCCAGTGCGGCCAGCTCTTCGTCGTACAGCGAGCCTTCTTGCATCACCCGCGCCAGGCCCAGGCGCAACTGTTGACGGATTTGCGTCAACTCCAGCTCCGGCACGGCGGTATCGCCACGGCGTGCTTCGGCGAGTAATTCCAGCGAACGGGCGATCGCCTGTTCGCCACCTTTCACGGCAACGTACATTCAGCTCTCCAGCTTGCGGGTCGTGCGCGGCAGTGCGGCCACGCGACGTGCGGCGACAAAATACAAATCGATGCCCAGCGGCAGCTGCGCTGCCATCTCGGCACGCTGTTGCCAGAAGCGCTCTGGCAAACCGTCGATGGCTAACTGAGCCGTATCGCGGATGCCGGGGCCGGCAAAGTGCGCGCCGGCATCGGTACGAAACCCTTCAACCTGCACGATCAAGCTGGCAGAGCGATCCGGATAACGCATGTCGCCATGCGCAAAGGTCGCCAGCGGCGGCATGTTTGCCGGGTCGGAGATCAGCGCAAAATCGGCTTCGGCCGGGTTTTCGGCTAGGCGGGTACCGGTGTGAAAGCGCAGATGATGCATCGCCTCGTCATTGGGCTGTTGCAGCCACACCGAGGTCGTGGCGTCGCACAAGGTCAGCAACAACGCCATCGCGGCAGGGGTAATCGGTGCCGGCGACGGTGGTAACAGCGGCAACTCGCGCGGCTGCATCGGGCGAGCCATCGCCTGCAGCATTTCACGGAAGTTGCGCTGGCTGTCGAAAACGGGGTCAGCAAAGGCAGCAAGCATCATTCACCTCTCACCACAGTAAAGAATTCCACCTTGCTCGCCGCGGCCTTGCGGCTGGCGGCATCGCGCCGGGCTTGCAGCGCCTGCCGCAGCGGCTCGAGCACGTGCTGGCTCAGTTGGGGGTGTTGCTCGTTGTCCTGCAAAAGGGCATCGGCATAGGCGGCCAGCTCGGCGTGCCGGCTGTTGCCGCCACGGACCCAGGCATGGCCGACGCGGGTACCGATCTGCACGCTGCAGCGGGTGACGGTGACTTCACCGAGATTGAATTGCGGGCCGGTACCACCGACACGGCCGCGCAACATATACAAGCCAGTCTGTGGCGGTCGCAGCCAGGTGGCATCGGCGGGCAGCGCAAAGGCTTCCATCGCCGTGGCCAACTCGCCAGGTTCGGCTTGCGCCAGCAATGACATCCATTGTTGGCGCGCCAGGTGGGGGGAGGAGTCCATACAGGTTCCTTGGTTTGTCACATTTGTCTAGTTATCTATACAGGGCGGGGCGCAGAGTTGCCCCTTCGAAGACATATTCCAGCAGGCCAGCGTGCCGCTGCCGTGACGGTGAATAGACAGGCGGGTGAACTGGTATGAGGGCCAAGGCATGAGCGAAATAGAACGAGGGCGCGGCATCGCGCTATGGAGCCAGATCGGCGAAATCCTTGCCGATGACATTCTCAAAGGGCGCCTGCGCCAGGGCGACCAACTGCCATCGGCGCAAGAGCTGGCGGCCCGCTTTGATGTTAATCGGCACACCGTGCGCCGCGCGATGGCGGCGCTGGAGCAGCGCAATCTGGTACGCACCGAGCAAGGCCGCGGCACCTTTGTGCAAGAGCAGACGCTGGATTACGCGATCAGCAAGCGCACCCGCTTTACCCAGAACCTGCGCAACCTCAACGTTGAGGCTGATATCGAGTTTCTGGCGGAGTCGCGCGAAATTCCGCCCACCCAGGTAGCCGAAGCGCTGGGGCTGGGACGTAATGAATACGTCTATCGCATCGATACCTTAAGCCATGCCGATGGGCATATCGTCGATCACAGTACGGCTTATTTTCCCGCCGCGCGCTTTCCCGGGCTACCCGAGGTATACCGGCGACTGCAATCAGTGACTCGCACGCTGAGTGAGTTTGGCGTCAATGACTATGTGCGCAAACACACGCGTGTATCAGCGCGTCTGCCCGAAGCGGCGACCGCCAAGCTGATGAAGCAGGCGCCGAACCGGCCGGTGCTGCACGTGCAATCGATCAATGCCGATCCGCGCGGCATGCCGGTGCAGTACGGCATCACGCGTTTTTCCGGCGACTGGGTGCAACTCATACTGATGGCGGACGATTGATGCGCTACGCGGTTTATTACTGTCCGCCATCGGGCAGCGAACTGGATCGCCTCGGCCGCCAATGGCTGGCGACGAGTGTCTTGCCGGGTATCGCCTCGGAGCGGCTGAACGCACTGCTAAGCGATGCGCGACGCTATGGCTGGCATGCCACGATACACGCGCCGTTTGCGCTGGCGGCAGGCGCTAGCTACGAAGATCTACGCCAAGCTGTGCTGGCCGTCGCACAGCGCACGACGAGCTTTGTATTGCCCTTGCAACTGGATCGACTGGCCGGCTTTCTGGCACTGCGGCCGTCGGCGGAACAAGCTGCCGTCGATGCCTTGGCCGCAGCGTGCCTGGATGCGTTAGAGCCCATTCGCGCACCGGTCACCGAGGCGGTTATCCAGCGCCGTGCCGCAGGCCTGGATGCTACCGGGCTCGCGCTACTGCGACGCTATGGCTATCCCTACGTGCTCGATCGCTACCGCTTTCACATGACCCTGTCCGCATCCGCTTCTGCGCATGAGGAACATGTCATGCACGAAGCGTTGGCGCAGCTGATGACATCGCTTTCATCCGTCAACATCGATGCTTTAACCATCTGCCGCGAAGTGTCGCCCGGCGCGGATTTCGAAATGATTGAACGGGTGCCACTACGCATGGGGAAGGCAGCATGAGCGGCGGCCGTTTGTACTACGTGATGGGGCCATCCGGCGCGGGTAAAGACAGCGTGCTGAGCTGGGTACGCGAGCACGGTATTCCGCAGGGTGTGCTTTGCGCGCATCGCTATATCACCCGGCCGGCTCATGCCGGCGGCGAGAACCATGTAGCGCTAAGCGATGCGGAATTCGAGTCGCGTGCCCTGCGTGGTTTATTCGCCCTGACCTGGCAGGCACATGGCCTGCACTACGGTATCGGTCGCGAAATCGAGCATTGGCTGCATCGCGGCGCCGATGTCTTGGTCAACGGATCGCGCGATGCCTACGAGCAAGCTCGTGAGCGTTTTCCCGCATTGCAGCCGGTCTTGATCACCGCCAGCCGCGAGGCGATTGCCGCACGCCTGGCCGCGCGTGGCCGCGAAAGCGCCGCCGATATCGCCGCGCGATTGGCCCGCAGCGATGCCTATGAAGCGCCTCAGGATGCCCTGGTCATCCACAACGATGGCAGCCTGGCCGAAGCAGGAGCTGCCCTGCTGGATGCGATATGGCAGCGAAGCCACAGTGCGGACAGCCCCATTCGAAGCAAGAAACAGCACTGACGCCAGCACGGCTAAGGATGTGCTGCGTCGATCAGCAAAAGTTTGCGGTCTTTCAGCACGACCTGCTTGGTTTTGGCCGGTACATCGTCGGCTGACATCAAGTCGAAGCTGGCGATGACCGGAGCCACGCCGGCTTTTACGGCGAGCCGTGGGTTGTCGCTTTGATCCGATGCGAGATTGATATTTTTCAGGCAACTTTGAATCAGCAGGCGATCGAGTAAACGCAGCGAGCGGTCCTGCTTTTCGACGAGCAGCATGTAGTCCTCGTGACCGGCGCCGCAGTAACCCTGGCCAGCGGCCTCCGGCACCGAGGGGACTCTGACAAAGATCACCGAGTCTTTTCCGCTGCTCGGTGCCGGGAATGCATCGAGCGTGAAAAACTCATCGGACTGCCTGATCTGCGAGATGATTTTCGGATCAAGCTTGACCGTGCCGTGCGCGTCTTTGGCCTGCACTTTGCCTAGGGCTGCGCACAGCTCGTCATTGCCGGTGCTCGAATTCAGCTTCACGCAATCGGCGTTTGCGCTGCACGCGAGCAGCATGAGAAGGGCGAAGCTGCTTGATTTGAAGTTGATTCGCATAACGTCCTGTGCATGCTCTATGCGTGGTCTATGAGCCCCTGGAGGCGCTGAGTCATGGGCCATAGAAGGGTCAGGAGCCTCGTGGCAACGGCCCTTGATATTGCGGCAGTAGCCCGTCCACTTTCATGTTCGGCTTGATCGCGGTGACTTGGCCGACCAGCGCCAGTATCAGTGCGGAGTTGCTGTCGCCGATAGTATCGGTGTTGAAAAAGTTGGCGTCATTCCATGAGCGCCCACGCGATGGAGCAAGCTCCATCAACAAGCCGTCATTATGATATCCACACAGTCGCCTTATCGAGATGACCTCGCTTGCCTTGAACTCACGCCACCGTTGATGACTGTACAGATTGGCAAATTTGATGGATCCGTGAACGGTGTCGATTTCCACTCGTTGCACGCCCATATAGCTGCATAAAAATAGTACGAAGGCGAACATGCCGGCCGCGGCAGACGCGGCAAATTGCCAGCTCATCGGTGCTTTGCCGTGATCTGCGTGACTCATGAAATAGAAGGGGATGACCATGGTGGCCGTGAAGCTGGACATCAGCCAGGCCGTTCTGATGCCGCGGGTAAATCGAGTGACGCCTATTTGAGTTGCATGCCGCACTGAAGCCACGTGGTATATGCCTGTCGTCCATGGGTGGGCAACCTTAGCGTATCGCCTGGCTGCCTTTTAGCCAAAGCGGCTCAACTCGCGTTGAACATGCCTGTTCATCGCAGCAAAAGGTCATCGTCTCGTCGGCGCGGGCTAAGCAGTCCGGTGTGAGGTCAGTGGGTGTTTTGATGGCTTTATCCGATGAGCTGTCGCATCGTGACCTCGATAGGTTGTCTGACATCGCTGTTTTCGCGGCGCTGCCAGGCATTCAGATCAGCATCCGTGGCTGCTGGCGCGGCAACTACATGGTGCCGGTCAACACCTCGATGTCATGGCTTGGCATCGTGGGTCAACGGCAACACATCCTGTACCAGGCTGAGAAAGAACTTGCCGGATTCTTCTTCAAACAAGATGTGTGAGGAGTCTTCGAACCAGATCATTTTCTTCTGCGGCGCCTTCAGCGTGGCAAACCAGCGGCTGGCTAGTGTGGCCGATACGATGAGGTCGTGACGGCCATGAAAAAGTATTACCGGGCAGTCAAAGTGGGTGGTATCGGTAAAGTCGACTTTCATCATCTCCGCCCATAGCAAGGGAATGCTGAACTCACTGCCGGCATCACGGGCTTGGAGATCTTTGGCGTCGTAATCGGGGCTGATCGACATCAACTGCGGATCATGACCGGCTTTCTCGCCATGAAAATAGCCGCCGTAGCGAGACATCCATTGGCGGTCGACACTGAGCTTGGCAAACGCCGCCTTGACCGCTTCCGGGTTGCTGGCGAGCTGCGGGTCGGGGTAGGGCGCAATGCTTTCCAGGGCTTTCACCGCTTCGGCATTGTTATCGCGCCGCGCCGCATCCAGGGTGGCCTGATAACCCATCGCCTCGCTTTGCTGCATGTTCACCACTTGGCCTGCGCCGACATAGGCATAAAACCAATCCGGGTGGCGTTGTGCCAGCTTCACCCCAAGAATGCTGCCCCATGAGTGGCCGACCAGGACGATTTTCTGTTTGTGATAGGTCTTGCGCAGCCAGGTCACCAGCGCTTCGGCATCGGCCAGCATGCGCTCGTCGCTCATCGTCGGCGCCACCTTGTCGGGATCATTCGCGCGATAGGTTTTTCCAGCGCCACGCTGATCCCATTGCACCACCGTGAAGTACTCCTCCCACGGAGCGGCATAGCTGTAACTGGCCGGCATCGATGTCAGCGAAGGGCCGCCGTGAAGAAACAGCAAGATCGGATTATCGCGATGCCGGCCGCGAACCGAGATCGCTTGCGCGATACCGCCAAGCTCCACCGTCGTCATGCTCTGGATGCCATCAAGGGTGACGATTTTGCGTGCATTGCGCAGAATCGTCGCGGCGTCGGGCGAGGGGGTGGCCGCTGGCTGGGCCGGTGTGTCGGCATATGCCGCACCGCTCAGCGTAAGCAGCGTCGCGGCAAGGCAGATCAAACCGCGGCGAAATCTATCAATAGACATGACATCCCCTTGTGCAATGGACTGCTAGGCAGTGGGGCAGCGCGGGGCGCGTACATGTCGGTGTGGCGCTGGCACGGCTGCCAGCGCGCATCATGCCATTGGGTTTTAGCGACGAACCGTGCCAGTCGCCATGGAGTGAGCCGGCTCAGCCAGGTAGGCAAGGGATACGCTGGCCTGGCGTGCCTTGGTCTTGAAGTAGACCGCCGAAATCAGGGTGATCAACATGCCGATGCTCGACAAGGTGACCACGGTATTGGCGTAAAAGACCGCCCAAGACAAATGCATGCCGCCAAATTCTTTCAGCAGAATCACCGCGACGCTGCCCAGATAGCCGCTTGAATCGGCGATATACATCACAAAGCCCACATTGCCTGCGACCCGAAAGGTTGCCAGCATGCGTTCGAAGAACGTGGAGTTATAAGGCACGTAAGCCAGGTACAGGCCAAAGCCGCTACCGCCGATCCAGCCCAGCGGGTCGAGATGGCCGATGCTGTGCAACCAGGTCGCCAGCACTGCGATGGCGAAACCGCTAAAGATCAGCAAGTGATTAAGCATCAGCGCCTTGAGATTGTCGCGTACCACCATGGTGCTGGCGGTAATCAACAACACGGCGATAGCGATCGGCACTTCGGTGGCGGTAAATACCGAGGCATCGCCACCGCGGCCAAGGTCGGTCCAGATCTCGGCGGCGAAGTTGTCGCGAAAATCGCGTGCCACCGTCAAGGCTACGTAGGCGATCACAATCATCGCCACGCCGGGGAGAAAGCGCAGCAGAAAGGCCCGCCGGCTGCTTGCATCCATCGGCACCCGCGCACTGCGCGCGGCAATGTCGGCGGCGCTGGGCGCAGGCAGGCTTTCCAGCATCCATACCGACAGACACAGTGGCGGTATAAACAGCAGCGCGGTGACGAAGGGCATCCAGAATTCACTGACCCCATGGCTGACCATCAGCCACATACCGATCGACTTCACCACGCCTGAGGCGACGATAAAACTGGCGCACATACAGGCGGCCATCAGCTCGGTGCCGCGGCGACCTTCCAGATAGCCAAAAATGACCCCCCAGACCATGCCTAGCGGCAAGCCGTTAAGAAACAGGAAGACGATATTCCACGGCGCGGGTAACAAGGCAAAGCCAAGCAGGGCCGCCCAGGCAAAGCCGATCAGTCCGGCCAGGGCGCGAGCGCGGCTTTGCCGCTGCATTTCGGCGATCCAGGTAATGCCACGGAACTTGCTCAGCATGTAGCCGAGCACCTGGGCGATCACCAGCCATACTTTGTAATCGACCCCGGCAAAATGCAGCCCTTCGAACGAGGCGGCGGTAAACGGTTTGCGAAACGCGTACATCGAGGCGTAGGCCAGAAAGGCCGCACTGCCCGCCAACAAATGGGCGACCAGTGGATGTCGATCTTTGCCGAAAAACCATGAAGCCATGCGCACGCAAGCAGTCCTACCGAAGAGTGCCTGCCAGCGTGGCGGCCACAGGTTACAGTGCTGTGGCGATGTCTAGGCGGGTGCCTGGGCGTGTCAGTGAAGATGAATCGATAAGCCGCAAAGGGCGTTTTTGTTCAGGCAGACCGTCTTATGGCCGTCGCAAGTTCCTGTGCGCAGGTGTCTTCGTGCCTTGGCATGTTGTCAGTGCTGATACGACACGCGCTGGGTACACGCACGAGAAAACGGCCTGCATAGGCAGGCCGTCATGAGCTTTATCGCAGATGCCTACTTGCGCTCGGCGGCACTGGCGTCGCGCGCCGCACGGAACTCGGAATCCTTGCTCCAGTTCGGCCAGCTATCCGAGTTGGCCAGGTCGCTACCCAGCGTGTAGAGAATTTGCAGATCGCGTGCCATGCCGGTGAAGGCCCAGCTGGCCTGCCATTCGTCGGAGGGCTGGTGGTAATGATTGGCGGTGTATTCGTCCTCCGAGGCTTTGCCCGCGGCGGTGCCGCCATCTTCCCAGTCATTGCCAGAGCCGAACGAAATCGCCGGTACGCCGCGCTTGGCGAAGGGGAAATGATCGGAGCGGAAGAAGTGTCCGGCTTCGGGTTTAGGATCGGGGCTGTAGGTCAAATTCCATTTCTTCGCGGTGGCGGTCAGCTGATCGAGCAGGTCGAGCTTGGCGCTGCCGGAGATGGTGAAGTTGCGCGCGGGGCCATGCGGATCGAGTGCATCCATATTGAGCACGCCCACGGTTTTACCCAACGCATAAAGCGGCTTGGAGGCGTAATACTCCGAGCCGAGCAAGCCTTTTTCTTCGGCGGTGACATTGAGGAACACGATGGAGCGTTCCGGTCGTGGCGCCTTGGCGAAAGCGCGAGCCAGCTCGATCAGTGCCGCCGTGCCGGTGCCGTTATCCACGGCGCCGTTATAAATGCGATCGCCTTTGGCATCCGGTTCGCCGACGCCCAGGTGATCCCAGTGTGCGCTATAGATCACGGTCTCGTCGGGGCGTTTGCTGCCTTCGAGGCGGCCGACGATGTTGTGCGAGGTGATGACGCCCGCATCCACGCTGTACTTGGCCGAGAAACTTTCGCCAGTCAGCGTCACCGGCTTGAATTCGCGGGTCTGTGCCTGCTTTTTCAACGCATCGAAATCCAGGCCGGCATGCTTGAACAGCTCCACGGCGAGATCGCGTTGAATCCAGCCTTCCAGCTGTGGGTGCACCGCAGACGGATGATCGCGGACCACGTCGAACATGGTGTTGGTATTGGAGTTCTTTACCGTGGCCCAGCCATACGATGCTGGCTCGGTTTCATGCACAATCAGCATGCCCACCGCGCCACGCCGGGCGGCTTCCTCGAATTTGTAGGTCCAGCGGCCGTAATACGTCATCGCCTTGCCGCCGAAATCGCCGACGCCGGTTTCGAAATCCGGATCGTTGATCAACACCACCGCGATCTTGCCGTGCAGATCGACGCCCTTGAAATCGTCCCACTGACGCTCCGGCGCGGTCACGCCATAGCCGACGAAAACCAGTGGTGCATTGGCGATAGCGACACCCTTGGAGCCATTCAACGGTGCGCGTACGGCGATCTCATTGCCCTGGGTCAAGCTGCGGTTCTTGCCGTCGATCTTCAGCGTAAGCACGGGGGTGCCGACAATCTCCGCGCGCAACAGCGGCACGGCCTGAGTCCATGCGCGCTTGCCGTTCTTCAAGTCGCCACCCGGCTGCAGGCCAGCGGCTTTCAATTGCCCAACCACGTAATCGACGGTCTTCGTCTCGCCTTCCGTTGCCGGGCCACGGCCTTCAAAAGCATCGGATGACAGTGTCTTCACATCGGCTGACAGTCGTGTCGGATCGAATGTCGGCGCATCGACTGCCTGTACGGCAGTAGCGATGGAGAGGGCGAGCGTAGAGAAAGCAAGCGTAGAAAGAACCAATCGTTTCACGGGCAGTTACCGGTGGGGGATCTGCGCCGATAGTAGATAGCCGCGGTGCCTTGGGTCCAGCGCCGTTGTTACACGAGGATGACCGGCGATGGCCAAGCATGCGCTTAGTCGGTCAACGCCAAGCGCCATGTGCAGGTCACGTCAAAAATTTGTCACCGATATTTCATGGTGCGGTTGAGTGCGCTGGATCGCTTGAGTGGCGCCATCGCCAATCGGCGGTATTTTTCGGAGTCGTCTGAATGGCAGGCTTGAATTCACTGCCTATGCTCGGTGTGTCCAGTCATACGCGGCCCCGCGCACTGGACGATGAAGGAGAAGGACCGCCCAGGGACGGGCATCTTTGCCGCTCTGGGCAATCCTCCGTGACATCACACTCGGCCTTGTAAGACCGTTGCTTTCCAAGGGAAGCAACGGGCCCGGCGGTGGCCTAAGAGCCTGTTCACGATGTCTCCATACGCGAGCGTAGCCGCGAGGCTGTGCACACTCTGCTGCGCCGGACCTTGTCCACCTATGCCACCGGACCTACACTGCGCGAGCCACAGGTGTCCTGCCGCCGTTGGGTGCGCAGGGTGAAACGGGAAGTCGGTGCGGATCCATTGGGTCCTATGCCGACGCTGCCCCCGCAACGGTAGGCGAGAAAACCCGACGAGGACCACTGCGATAAGCGGGAAGGTGTCGGGGTGATGCATGCGCATCGCTCGCAAGCCCGGAGACCGGCCCGTGGCGGGCATCTTTGCGATGCCCTTACTCGGGCGTTGCGGCGGGCAACCAGGCGAGCTGATTCGATGCCGCTGCTGGTTGCCTCGACTCGACTTGTCTCTATGTTCCGCAGCTCCCGTTCCGCGGGTTGGCGAGTGTACGGAGCAATAAACATGAACGAGATGAGCCGGGCAGTTACTGAAGTCGCCACTGTCAAACTCCTGATCGATGGCAAGTTCGTCGAATCCAGATCGACGCAATGGCGTGATGTGGTCAATCCGGCAACTCAGGTGGTGCTGGCGCGTGTGCCCATGGCCACACGCGACGAGGTCGACGCGGCCGTAGCTGCGGCGCAAGCAGCGTTTAAGAGCTGGCGCAAGACGCCGATCGGCACGCGTGCGCGGATTTTTCTCAAATACCAGCAGCTGATTCGCGAGCACATGGCCGAATTGGCAGCGCTGCTGACGGCGGAGCAGGGCAAGACTCTGCCTGATGCCGAAGGCGATGTCTTCCGTGGGCTGGAGGTGGTCGAGCACGCCGCCTCCATCGGTAATCTGCAGCTGGGCGAACTGGCCAACAATGTCGCCAGCGGTGTCGATACCTATACCTTGCTGCAACCGTTGGGCGTTTGCGCCGGCATCACCCCTTTCAATTTCCCGGCGATGATTCCGCTGTGGATGTTTCCGATGGCGATCGCTACCGGCAATACCTTCGTGCTCAAGCCCTCCGAGCAAGACCCGATGGTGACCATGCGTTTGGTCGAGCTCGCGCTTGAGGCCGGCGTGCCCAAGGGCGTGCTCAACGTGGTGCATGGCGGCGAAGAAGTGGTCAATGCCCTCTGCGATCACCCCGATATCAAGGCGCTGTCTTTCGTCGGTTCGACCAAGGTCGGTACCCACGTCTATCACCGCGCCAGCCTTGCCGGTAAGCGCGTGCAATGCATGATGGGGGCAAAAAATCATGCGGTGGTGCTGGCCGACGCCAACAAGGAACAAACCCTCAATGCCTTGGCCGGTGCCGCCTTTGGCGCAGCCGGACAGCGCTGCATGGCGGCTTCGACGCTGGTGCTGGTCGGCGAGGCGCAAGCGTGGATTCCCGAGCTGGTGGCCAAGGCAAAGACGCTATGCGTCAATGCCGGGCATGAGCCAGGCACCGATGTCGGGCCGCTGATTTCCTGCGCGGCACGCGAGCGCGTCGAAGGGTATATCGAGTCTGGCGTGCAGCAAGGTGCAACCCTTGAGCTCGATGGCCGCAAGCCGCATGTGGCCGGTTATGAAAACGGCAATTTCGTCGGACCGACGATTTTCTCCGGCGTCAAACCCGGCATGCGTATTTACGATGAAGAAATCTTCGGCCCGGTGCTGGTGATCTTGAGTGCCGATTCGCTGGATGACGCGATCGCTTTGATCAACGCCAATCCCAACGGCAATGGCACCGCGATCTTCACGCAGTCGGGTGCTGCCGCGCGACGTTTCCAGGATGACATCGACGTGGGCCAGGTTGGTATCAATCTGCCGATTCCGGTGCCGGTGCCGCTGTTCTCGTTCACCGGCTCGCGCGCATCAAAGCTCGGCGATCTGGGGCCGTACGGCAAGCAGGTCGTGCTGTTCTATACCCAGACCAAGACGGTGACCCAGCGCTGGTTCGATGACGACACGTTACATGTCGGCGTGAACACCACCATCAGCTTGAAGTGAGGTGATGGCCATGGACATGCATGCAACGACAGCGCCGCCATCGGGGCTGAGCGAAGAGCAGCTGGCGTTTCGCGAGGCAGCGCGTGATTTCGCCCTGGCCGAGCTGGCGCCGCACGCCGCCCGCTGGGACGCCGAGGCCGAGTTTCCGCGCGAGACTATTGCCAAAGCCGGCGAGCTCGGCTTTTGCGGCCTTTATATCAATGAGTCCGCCGGTGGCTCGGGCCTGGGGCGGCTCGATGCGGCGGTGGTGTTCGAGGAGCTGGCCGCCATCGATCCGTCGACCGCGGCGTTTATCAGCATCCACAATATGGCCACCTGGATGCTGACCGCGCACGCCCAACCGGCCTTATGCGAGGCGTGGGGGCCGGCCCTGGCCAGCGGCGCAAAACTTACCTCGTACTGCCTGACCGAACCGGGCGCAGGCTCGGACGCCGCATCGCTGCGGACGCGTGCCGTTCGCGACGGTGACACGTGGGTGCTCAACGGCAGCAAGGCCTTTATCTCGGGGGCAGGGGTCACCGATATGCTGGTGGTGATGGCGCGCAGCGGTGACGAAGGCGCACGCGGCATTAGTGCCTTCGCGGTTCCTGCGGATCTACCCGGCATCACTTACGGCCGCAAAGAAGAGAAGCTCGGCTGGAATAGCCAGCCTACCCGTGGCATCACCTTTGAAGATGTACGGGTGCCGGCGGGACATCTACTGGGTAGCGAGGGCGAGGGTTTCAAAATCGCCATGAAAGGCCTGGATGGCGGCCGCATCAATATTGCGGCCTGTTCGCTGGGTGCGGCACAAGGCGCGCTGGATGCGGCACGTCATTACATGGGTGAGCGGCAGCAGTTCGGCAAGAAGCTGGCGGAGTTCCAGGCCTTGCAATTCAAGCTGGCCGATATGGCCACGCAATTGGTCGCGGCCCGGCAGATGGTGCATACCGCCGCGCACAAGCTCGACACACGCAGCAGCGATGCCACAGTCTGGTGCGCCATGGCCAAGCGCTTTGCCACCGATGCGGGGTTTGCGATCTGCAACGAGGCGCTGCAAATTCACGGTGGTTATGGCTATGTCCGCGAGTACCCGATCGAGCGTTTGCTGCGCGATTGCCGGGTACATCAAATTCTCGAAGGCACCAACGAAATCATGCGCGTGATCATTGCGCGTCACCTGCTCAAAACCGAAGAGGAGTTGCGATGAGTTCGCAACAGAACACACTCATTAAAAGCACGTCCTACACCAACCTGCAGCTGCAGATCGATGGCCATGTCGCCATCGTCACCATCGCCAATCCGCCAGCCAACACCTGGACTCGCGACAGCCTTGCCGCCATGCGCGACCTGATCGCCGATTTGAATGCGAATCGGGACGTCTACGCGCTGGTCGTTAGCGGCGAGGGGGAGAAGTTTTTCTCCGCTGGTGCCGATCTCAAACAGTTTGCCGATGGCGACAAGGCGCTGGCGCGCGAAGCGGCACGTCGTTTTGGCGAAGCCTTCGAGGCGCTGAGCGCATTTCGTGGCGTCAGCATAGCGGCAATCAATGGCTATGCCATGGGCGGTGGCCTGGAGTGTGCACTGGCGTGCGACCTGCGCAGTGCCGAAGAGCAGGCGCAACTGGCCTTGCCGGAAGCCAGTGTGGGCTTGCTGCCGTGTGCCGGTGGCACGCAGAACTTGCAACGTCTGGTGGGTGAGGGTTGGGCCAAGCGGATGATTCTGCTGGGTGAGCGGGTGGATGCCGCGACCGCGTTGCGCATCGGCCTGGTCGAAGAAGTCGTCGCCAAGGGCGAAGCGAAAAAACTGGCTATCGAATGGGCGCGGAAAGCTGAAAAGCAGAGCCCGACCAGCGTCGCGGCCTGCAAGCGACTGGTACAGGCAACGCGCTCACAAAGTCACGCTACGGCATTGGTAAGCGAGCGCGAGGCCTTCGTCGATCTGTTCGATAGCGCTGATCAGGCCGAAGGGGTGCTGGCCTTTCTCGAAAAACGTACGCCGCAATGGAAGAACGCATGAACAGCGTAGCCAGCGAAGCCACGACCGAAGCACCGGTGTTGTTTGAAGAACGCATCGCGGCGAACGGTTTGCGTCTCGGTATCGCCACACTCAATGCGCCGAAGACCTTGAATGGCCTGTCGCTGGATATGGCACGCCTGCTTGACGCCAGGCTCGACGCGTGGGCAGCCGATGAGGCGATAGCCGTGGTCGTGTTGCAGGGTGCTGGCGAGAAGGCATTTTGCGCCGGTGGCGACCTGCAGGGCCTTTATCGCAGCATGCTCGACTATCGCGCCAACGGCGGCAGCGATATTCGCGACAACGCCTATGCGCGCGATTTCTTCGCTATCGAGTATCGTCTCGACTACCGCATTCACACGTATCCCAAGCCCGTGCTGTGCTGGGGCCATGGCATTGTCATGGGCGGTGGTATCGGCCTGATGGCCGGGGCCAGTCATCGCGTGGTCACTGAGCGCTCCAGGCTGGCGATGCCGGAAATTACCGTAGGCCTGTATCCCGATGTCGGCGGTAGTTGGCTGCTGAATAAGGTGCCCGATCACGCTGGGTTATTCCTGGCCTTGACCGGGGCGCCATTGAGCGCCGGCGACGCCATCTATGCCGGCCTTGCCGATCACTACCTGCCCGACGCGCAGCGCCAGGCGGTGTATTCGGCGCTGTTGCAGGTTGCCTGGTCTGCTGATGCCACGCATAACCACGAATGCCTATCCACGCTCTTGGCCTTGCACGCCGATGTCCCTTCACCGGGCCCGTTGCAGGCGCATCGCGAGCTGCTGGCACAGGTCTGCGCACATAACGATCTTGACGCGGTGGTAGCGGCGATTCTCACCCACGACAGCGACGATACCTGGCTGTCGAATGCGCGGCAGACGCTGGCCTCGGGCGCGCCAGGATCGGCCCGGCTGGCGTTTGAATTACAGCGTCGCGCAGCATCGCTGTCGCTGGCCGATACGTTTCTCCTTGAATATCTGGTCTCGCTTCACTGCGCCGCACACGGCGATTTCGCCGAGGGCATCCGTGCGTTGCTGATCGACAAAGACCGCCAACCGCACTGGCGCCCGGCGACGTTGGCAGAAGCCACCTCGGCATGGGCGGACACCTTCTTCGTCGCGCCGTGGGCGCATGGTCAACATCCACTGGCTGATCTCGGTAGCGACAGTCACACGAGGACATCTGCATGAGCCGCATCGCTTTTATCGGGCTAGGCAATATGGGCGGCCCGATGGCCATCAATCTGGCCAAGGCAGGGCATGCCTTGCGTGTGTTCGACCTCAATCAGGACGCGGTGAATACAGCGGTCGCAGCGGGTGCTGTCGCCGCCATGGATGCTGCCACGGCGGTCGCCGATGCCGAGATCGTCATCTCGATGTTGCCGGCCAGCCGCCACGTTGAAGGTCTTTATCTCGGCAATGCCGGTTTGCTGGCGAGTATTGCCGACGGCGCCTTGGTCATCGATTGCAGCACCATTGCCCCGGCCACGGCCAAGCGCGTCTGCGAAGCTGCCGCCGCACGCGGTTTGCAGATGCTCGATGCACCTGTTTCCGGTGGCACCGCCGGCGCAGCTGCGGGCACGCTGACCTTCATCGTCGGTGGTGAGGCCTTAGCCTTGGAGCGTGCACGGCCGGTCTTGCAAAACATGGGCAAGAACATTTTCCATGTCGGCGGCAGCGGTGCCGGCCAAGTCGCCAAACTGTGCAACAACATGGCGCTGGGCGTGATCATGGCGGTCACCGGAGAGGCGTTGTCGCTGGGCGTTGCGCATGGACTCGATCCATCGGTGCTGTCGCAGATGATGGCCGTCAGCACCGGCCGCAGCTGGGCTACCGAGGTCTGCAATCCGTGGCCCGGCGTGCTGGAGCATGCACCCGCATCGCGCGGTTATAGCGGTGGCTTCGGCAACGATTTGATGCTGAAAGACCTGGGCCTCGCCGCAGAAGCCGCTATGGGCGTAGGCGCGTCGATTCCACTCGGCGAACTGGCGCGCAATCTCTACGCGATGAATAGCCATGCCGGTCATGGCGGCCTGGATTTCTCCAGCGTGATCAAGCTGGTGGCCAAGGACTTATGAGCGAGGTCGTGCGCGAGCAGCTGCTGCTGCCGAACGGTGGTGATCGACTGCTGCTGCACTCGTGCTGTGCGCCGTGCTCCGGTGAGGTGATGGAGGCGTTTGTCGCCTCCGGCATCGATTACGCGGTTTTCTTCTATAACCCGAACATTCATCCGATTAAGGAATACGAGCTGCGCAAAGAGGAAAATATCCGCTTTGCGCAAAAACACGGCGTTCCCTTTATCGACGCCGACTACGACACGGATAACTGGTTCGCCCGCGCCAAAGGCATGGAGAACGAACCCGAGCGCGGTATCCGTTGCACTATGTGCTTCGACATGCGCTTCGAACGCGCGGCGTTGTACGCGCATGAACACGGCTACCCGGTGATGACCAGTTCGCTAGGCATCTCGCGCTGGAAAAACATGGCGCAGATCAATGACAGCGGCGCTCGCGCGGTGGCGCCGTATGAAGGGCTGGTCTATTGGGACTACAACTGGCGCAAAGGCGACGGTTCGCAGCGCATGATCGAGATCAGCAAGCGCGAGCATTTTTATCAGCAGGAATATTGCGGCTGCGTCTATTCGTTGCGCGACACCAACCGGCATCGCCGCGATAGCGGGCGGGAACGGGTCAAGATCGGTTTGAAGTATTATGGCGACGATCAGGAGGCCGTCGCGAGGCCGTTTGATCGCGCTCTTGATGCTCATGAGTTTGAACTTTGAAGCATTGAGCCACCTGGTGGCTCAATGCTTGATGGGATCAATGCAAAGTGATATCGCTCCGGGGCCGTTTTACCCCAGGCAAGGGTTAGTCAAACCAGATCAACGGCAGATCCTTGGTTGTAGCCAAGTGCATAAAGCTCCCAGTAGCCCGGCCGTAAAGCACCACGTGATGGGTTCCTGGCGATAGCGCATTCGCGCCGGTAGCCAAGTAGCTCGCACCAAGCGTCCTGGTGCTCACTGCGTCGGGGTACGCCAAGTCTTGGACGCCTACCGCCCCGTGTGTTACTCCGTCGATGCTCAAGAATAGAGAGCTCTGTCCCCCTTGATCGGCCGGATCGCCCTGAATACGGGTTTTGCCAGTGATCAGTACAACTCCGTTGTGGCCTTGTGGAATAACGATATCCGCTTCGGCAAGAACCGTATTGGTACCCATGGCCGGGCAGCCGCTCCAATTGATATTGGATGCGATGCACAGATAGTTTGCCTCGTTATGCGGGTCGGATGCCTGCGGTGCGGAACCTACAACCGTCATGCCTCCTTGGAGGGTAATAACTCGTGAGTCGCTACCCATCCGGTACTGAACCGTGTTGTTCTGCCCAACGTAGGGGATCGCACTGGTAAGCAGCGAAATAGTGTGTGGGGCGTTCGACAGCCCAGATACCAGCGCATGAGTGAAGAA
>NZ_JAPDPE010000109.1 GCF_026283955.1 Dyella silvatica
TGACATTGCCGGTGGCGTCGTAGGCGATCTGGGTCAACGCATCGCCGGCCGAGGCCGAGCCATCGGCGTTGGCACGCACGGTGCGGGTAAGCAACCAGCCGCGCGGGTGATAGGTCAGGTCGGTGATCACGCCGTTGGCATCGCGCTGACGCACGACACCGCCGTTCTTGTCGTAGGCGACCACGGTGGAGACGTGACCTAACGCATCGGTGACCTGATAGAGATCGCCGGCACGATGGCAGGCACCGCCAGCCGTGCCGCAGCCGGATTCGTCGGTGCTGAGGTAGTAGCTGTATTGCGTGAGATCGGTGACGTCGGTGCGTGGGCCGGTGGCGCTCAGCAGCAGGCCGATAAGCGGGCATTGGGTGGTGTCGACGGCGTCACAGTAAGTGGACGTAGTGCGGCGCACGCCGGTCGGTGGCGTGCCGGTGGTGGCGCAGGTGTAGGAGGCGGCTGCGGATACGGATGGATCGATGTCGCAACGGGCAATGGCCTGCGCGCGACTGTTGTAGACCCAAGCCGTTTTGGCTTGGGTCACACCTTTGTTGTCAGCAACGGTGCGTAACTGAGGAACACGGTTCACCGTATCCCAGGTGGTCGTGGTGGTGAGTTGGTTCGCGCTGCTAACAGCGTCTACTTGTTGATTTAGCAGACCATGAACGTCGTAGGTCGTCGTGGTGACATTGCCGCTGAAATCAGTCGTCGAGGCGGGGTAGCCGTTGGCATCGTAGGTACGGGTCTTGAACGATTGACGGCATTGCGGTGAACAAGGCTGATCGAGCGAAGCGATCTTATTGACCCCCTGTACCGTCGAGAAGCTCATGGTACTGGTCAGACCCAATGGGTACTGAATCGTCGAGTAGCCGTTTGCGGTGTATGTAACGCGTGTAGAACCAATGTTGCCAACGAAATTTGATGAGGTCGCTTGACCGCTGCTGTTGTAGGTCGTGCTTGCGTAGCGCACGCCTGTCTCGTCAACGATGCCAGTCAACACATGAGGCAGGTTCGCACCTCCGGTGAGCGTGGACTCGTTATAGATGTATTGGCGGGTCTTGCCATCCGGATACTGCACCGTCAGCAGATTGCCGTTGCTTGCATCGTAGACGTAGCTCAGTACACCGTTATCGGGCAACGTAACTTGGTGCAGGCGACCGAGGCTATCGTAGGTGAAATTAAGCTGCCGACCGTTCGGATCCGTCACCGTCAACAAGAGATTGGGACTTGGCGCCACCGTACTGGGCGTCGAAACGGTGCTGTAACTCAGCGTAATGCCTTGACCCGTGGCGTCGGTAACCGACTGGAGAAGGCCACTGGCATTGTAGATTTCCGTGTGGCGCAACGCCGCAACAAAAACGCTATAGCCGGTTGCGATACCTTGGGCATTGTCGATTTCAGTAATCGTATTGGGCGTATCGGAATCAGTTGTCCATTGCCCATTGGACTTATTGAAAACTTCCGCCCCGCCATCCGGCCGATTAAGAGCAATGCTGGAAGTTGGACCTTCGCTCGACAACATTTGCAACGATCGATCAAAGCTGTTGCGCCAGTTCTGGCCAATCGCCGTCGAAGTAATGTTCGCATCGCTATTGTAGAAGCGGCGAAAGGTCAGCCATGGGTTCCCCACATAGTCATCGTCTTGCAGATATTTATTGCCGGTCGAAGCGTTGATGGGATCACCAACTATCGTCGGCGCACAACCTGTAGCTGACGTGTTTGCATTTCCGCCTGTACCGCTGCCTCCACCGCCGCCCGCACTGCCCTCGCCCCCCTGGCAGCCGCCACTACCAAAGTTCTTTCCAGCGGAACCTTGAAAAGAGAAGTCATAACCAGACCAATAGGTGTTATTTATCGCACTTGTTGTCCCCGGATCCGCCGTCGCGAACGGATATAGGCTAGATGGGTTAACCAAATGAATAGGAGCAGTGGAACTGCCAGCCAGAAGCGTAGGACTTCCCACGACGCACCTTAAATCGTGCAGCGTGACCGAAGCACCGTACTCTCTTTTTAATTCATTGACATTTGCCTCATTACAGGCATTACATGCAGCCAAAGCCTCCCCATAAGTCTGAAAGGAGCGAACCGCACAAGCGTTCTGAGCCCTTACCGGCTGCACAAAAGAAACCAATAAAAAAATAAATAACCCAGCAATTAATTTAAACAATCGCAGCATACGAACACGATCAAGAAAAACCATACCTTTCCTCGGAGCACCCATAGTGGGTGCAGAAAAAGAGTCATATAAAGAAGGTTTGCGATTTCGATACGAAGGCACGGCAGGAACAAACAAGTGGCTCATTGCAAGCAGTACATCCCTGCCAAACATGACAAACTTCATACGTATCTCCCCGAGTCCTTTCGATGTCATCACACCCTAGCAAGGGCGTGTGACGCGTTTTCGTGCGCAGGTCGGCAATATCTTACATAGCGATACGCGCGCCAAGTCTTTTCGGAACGGTAGAGTCGAGCCGACTCAAAATGAGTCGATGGACGATATGACGATTCGATTGCTCGAGGATGCACTGCTGTGCGTAGTGCTCAGGAAGAAGTTAGTGCTGAGGCTAGAACTTACCCCCTCCCAACCTCCCCCTACACGTAGGGGGAGGGGCAATAACGGCAAGGTCGGGAATCAACGCGAACACCTCACACCATTCTTGCCACCACCACTGTCGCTGCTCTTGTCGTTGCCCTCGTCCTTGACCTCAGGGGCCCCTGTGCGTCGGTGAGGGTTGGACGACAAGGCCCGTAGGGGCATCGACATGGATGTCGATGCTTTTTCGCCAGGGCAGGAAGCCCTGTCGAAAAGCCCGACCGACCCTCACGTACCCGAAGGGCGACGCACCGGGGATGGCCTTCTCTTGGGTTACTTTCTCTTGGCCACGCAAGAGAAAGTGACTCGGGCTCCGGCAGGAGTCCGAAAGCCCGTCGCAGGCGAGCCAGGTCGCGGAAACCCATCCATGAAAATGAAATCAGCGCGACGCAGCACCACCAAGTCGCACTGGGGCAAGTGGCACCCCCTCCCAACCTCCCCCTGTTCGCAGGGGGAGGAGCAAGAGCAAAAGCGAGTCAGCTAGCCAGCGCCAGCATCTCCGTCAACTGCTCCTCAATCCCTTCCAGATCCGGAATCACCGCCACGTCATCGCGCACCAATACCTCAGCGCGCACCCCAGGACGCAACGGCGTGCCATCGTGAGTAGGAATGATGAGCTCAGCGTTAAGGGTGGTCAGGCGCGGAAAACCCTGCGTGACCACCGCGATAAACGGCAGCTTGGGATTGCCGCCGAGGGCTTTAAGCACGGCGACGCGCATGCTTAAACCGGTATCGCCTTCGGCGGCACCGGCCAGCTTGGTGAAGGAGACCAGCGGCACCCGCCAGCCGCGCCAGGCGATGCGGCCCAGCATCCACTCGGGTGCGCCTTCGACAGGCTCGGGAGTTGGCAGGGTGATGACTTCGGCGACAGTGGCGTTAGGCAGCAGCAAGCGCAGGTTGCCGACCGGTACCAGTACGCAGCGGATTTCACGCGGCAGCGGTTGCTCGCTCATCGGCGGCTCTCCAGATCAATCAGTCGTGCGGCCAGCTCGTGCGGTGTGCCGCTGAAATGAACCAGGCGCTCGGCTTGTACGCCGTGCACCATATCGGCGAAATGTTCGTCGGGGCTGGACTCGACCCAGACCTGGCCACCGCGGTCGTGGATGGCCTGGGCGCCAGCGACGGCGTCGTTGGCGTTACCGGCAAAGACAATGGCGATGGCGTCACGTCCAAACACATTGGCGGCCATGGTGAAGCTGGCATCGATAGAGGGCGCCTGGGCCGAGGTCGGCTCGATCGATTGTGTTTCGATACGGCCGTCGCGCAGCAGACGAATCTGCTGGTCGGCCGGTACCACCAGCACTTCACCGACTTTGGCGCGCTGCTCTTTTGAAGCTACACGCACGGGCAGCGCGGAGTGGGCGGCCAGCTTTTCGGTCAGCGAATCCGGCGTTTGGCCGCCTAAATGCTGGGTGTGCAGAATAGTCAGGCGCAAATTGGCAGGCAAGGCGGCAAGAAAAGTGCGTACCGATTCGCCGCTATCGACAGCGGCACCCAACACCAGGATGCGACCATGGGCGACATCGAGTACGTCAAGCATCATTTCGTGGTCGTAGCGTTGCTGCGGCGCAATGGCTGTTTCCATGGAGATCAACTCCAGGCTCAAGCCCGGCTCGATGTCGAAGCCGCCGAAGTCGTTGCTTTCGGGCGCGAGAAAATCAGCAGCACTGAGTTTCTCGACGCCGAATTCACTCGCACTGAGTTTGTTGACTACCGGCGCGGGCGCGGCCAGCGGCGCATCCTCATCGACCAGCGACCAGCTTGCCGCCTGCCCCATCTCGATATCGGCAATCTCGATATCGGTCAGCTCAAAATCCAGCGCATCATGCTTAGTGTCGTGATGCGCCGAGGGAATCGAGGCAACCGTCGTCGCAAAAGTTTCGTCCAGCGGTGCCAGCGAAAGGTGGTCGAGCTGGAACGCCGGCCGGGCAGCGCCAGTCACCGCAGGCGCGGCGTGAGCCACATGGACGGCCTCATGGGCATCAGCCTTGGGAGAGTCAGCCTCGACGAGCGGATCCAGGCCAAAGTGACCATCGTGCAATAGCTGCTCGTCGCCGGCGCTGTAATTCAGGCCGCTGCCGAAATCGTGTTCTTGCTCGGGATGAGCCTTGAGCTGCTGCTCATCGGCGGCGAGCAAGGCTTCGAGTTCTGCGGCGAGGCTTTCGGACTCTTCTGTCGCATGCTGAATCTCCGTAGCGCTTTGCGGCAGCATGGTCATATGCACCGGCTCCACAGCCAGCGGCGGCTCGATGGCAGGCGGCTCCATGACCGGCGGCTGGATAACAGGCAGCTCGATAGCAGGCTTATCTACGGCAGCCAGCACCGGCTCGATGGTGATGGGCTCGGCGATAACAGAATGAACTTCAGCGCTTTCGATCAACGGCTCAGTTGGCGCGGGCGGCTCGACCCATGCGCCCGCGGGCGGCACAAAGGCAGGCGCATCCTGTGGCCGCGGCGGGTCGAGGTCGCCGTGGGTAAGCACCTTGGCGGCAAGATGGCGCGCCCAGCGGGCGCGATCCCAGCCATCAAGGCTGCGGCTGGCCTGGGCGTCATTGAACACCACGCGCGGGTGGCTGCCATGGCTGCCCACGCTGTCGATCACATCGTAAAGGCGGTTGAGTTCGTCGGCCGCATCGTCGTCGAGGTTGACCACGACCACTTCGGCACTGCGCAAGGTATCGCGGCCCAGCGCGGATAATGGACCTTCGTGAACGATGCTGGCGCCGCGCTCGCGCAAGGCCTCGCGCAGATGGCCGCCTAATTCGGCATCGTCAAACAGCAGGGCGACGGCGGTGGCGCGCTGATTCGATACGCCGTCACTCATTCAGCACCCCCAGCAAGCCGGCTTCCATCAAACGCGGGTTCCATCGCGCGCTGTTCGAGCACTTCGTTGATCTGCATGAGCAACTCAGCCTCTTGATAGGGTTTACCGAGGTAACGGTCGACACCGATATCGAAAGCACGCTGGCGATGTTTGTCACCGCTGCGCGAGGTAATCATGATGATCGGCACGCCACGCAGGCGCGCATCGGCCTTCATATGGGTGGCTAGCTCATAGCCGTCCATACGCGGCATTTCGATATCCAGCAGCATCAGGTCGGGCACGCGGTCGTGCAGTTTTTCAACCGCATCGACACCGTCTTTGGCCGTGCTGACCTCGTACTCGTGGCGCTCAAGAATACGGCCGGTGACTTTGCGCATGGTGATGGAGTCGTCGACCACCATGATCAGCGGCCGCACGCGCACTTCATCGACCACCGGCGTCTGCACCGCGCTAAGGCCTTCGCCCAGGCGCTGCTGCCGGCGCACGATGCCGTGACGTACCAGCGGCGCCAAGTCCAGAATCACCAGCACCGAGCCATCGCCCATGATGGTGGCGCCGAGAATGCCGGGCACCGAGCTGATCTGCGGGCCGACCGACTTCACCACGATTTCGCGTGAGCCGATCACCGCATCGATGCGAATCGCCGCACGCAGGTCACCGGCGCGGGTCAGCAGCAGCGGCAGCTGAGTTTCTTCACCCGGATGTCCGGGCACCACGCCGAGCAATTCGGCCAGATCGTGAATGCCGTAATGCTCGCCGCCATAGGGGAACGAGGGCTCGTTCTCGCTCAGGCGACCCGCGAGTTCGTCAGGACTGATGCGCGCCACGCCTTGTACCGAGGTCATCGGGATGGCGAAGGTGGCTTCGCCCACGCGCACCAGGATGGCCTGGGTTACCGCCAGCGTAAACGGCAGACGCAAGACAAAGCTGGTGCCCTGCCCGGCTTGCGATTCGATCGCCAGCGAGCCGCCCAGTTGTTTGATCTCGTTGGCGACGACGTCCATGCCTACGCCGCGACCGGCCAGCTGGGTCACTTCGCCGGCGGTGGAGAAACCGGGCTGGGTAATCAGCGCCAGCAATTGATCGTCGCTGGGCTTGGCGTCGGCGCGCAGCAAGCCGCGCTCGATACCGCGCTTGCGCACGGCATCGCGATCCAGGCCACGGCCATCGTCGGTAACCCGCACGACGACCTCGGTGGCCTCACGGGCCACGCGAATGCGTACGGCGCCTTCCACCGGCTTGCCGGCCTTGCGGCGATCGGCCGGGGATTCGATACCGTGGGCCACCGCGTTGCGCAGCATGTGTTCGAACGGTGCCTTGATGCGGTCGAGCAGGTTGCGATCCATTTCGCCGTGGGCACCTTCCACGAAAAGCTGGGCGCTCTTGCCCTGCTCTTGTGCGGCCTGGCGCAGGGTACGGCGCAGGTTGGGCACCATGGTGTCGAACGGCAGCATGCGGGTGCGCAGCAAGCCGTCTTGCAGCTCGGAACTCACGCGCGACTGCTGGATCAGCAAGGTCTCGGCCTGACGGGTCAACTCGTCAAGCATGTTCTGGATGGATACCAAGTCGGACACCGACTCGGCCAACGCACGCGAGTACTGCTGCAACTGCGAGTAACGATCCAGCTCGAGCGGATCGAATACCGACAAACCGGCCTCGCGATGCTCGCGCTGGAAGCGCGCGATGATTTGCGCTTCGGTTTCGATCTCCAGCATGCGCAACTGACTGCGCAAACGGGCCACGGTTTGTTCCAGCTCGACCAGGTTGAAGCGATAGCCGGCCACCTGCTGTTCCAGGCGCGAGCGGTAGATCGCCACCTCGCCGGCATGGTTGACCAAGGTGTCGAGCAGGTCAGCGCGAACGCGGATCTGTTCTTGCGAGCTACGCGTTTCTTCCTGCGTATCGGGCAACAACTCGGGCAGGTCGAGCAAGGCCATATGCCGCGTCGGTGCGACCGGCTCTGCCGGTGCGGCCACTGGCTCGACGGTGTCGGCGGCGACGGTGGTTTCGCCGGACATGCTCAGGAAGCGATCGATCATCGCCTGCGGATAATCCAGGCTGCTGCCTTGCGCCGCGCGCTGGACCAATTGATGCAGCTGGTCGAAGCCGGATTCCAACGCCGGAATCAGCTCGCCGATATAGATCGAGCCATGCTGCGCGACTTCGTGGCTGATCGGTTTTTCCAGCAGGGTTTCGATCGCGTGGGTGAGATCGCCCATGGCGACCATGCCGGCAATACGCGCACCGCCCTTAAGGGTATGCAGGTCGCGCTGCAGGCCACCGGCGTGCTCCATCTGCGCCGGCTCGGCACGCCATGCGGCAAGCACACCATCGGCGTGATCGAGAATCTCGCGGGCCTCTTCGATGAAGATTTCCAGCAGATCGTGATCGATCAATTCGTGCGGCTGCAGCTCGCGCGGCTCGGCGCTAGCCACTTCGGCGACATGCCCCGGCTGGGCCGCCGGTGCCTGGGCTTCCTCCATCGCCGCGACGGCGACAGGCTCGTCGTGAACTTGGTCGCTGTGAGCCGCGTTGGAAACAGCGGCCACCAGCCCGGCCTCAGCCAGGCCGACCACTTCGTGCTGCAGCGGCGCTGCAACATGCTCGGCGGCAACCGGCGCGACAGCCGCGGGTTCAATGACCGCGGATTCAATGACTGCAGGTTCGATGACCGCAGCTTCGGCGATTACCGGCTCAGCCGCAGGCTGGATAACCGGTGGCTCGACGAACTTGGCCTCGACGGGCGAGCTGGCATGCTCGACCAGCGGAGTCAGATCGGTGGTGTAGAAGCGATCGAGGCTGACGTGATCCGAGCTGATTTGATCGAAGTGCGTGTGATCGAAATTGGGCTTGTCAAAGTGCACTGCCCGTCCATCGGTTTCATCGACGCTGGCATCGGCGGCGTGCAGCGGCTCGGCATGATCGAGTTCGGCATGCGGCAGCTCGAGGTGCTCGGATTCGATCGAGGTCAACGCTTCAACTGGCTCGACCTGCTCGGCAGCCACAGGCTGGTGCGACGCCTCGATGTGCTCAAGCGGATGCGGCGGCGTAGCCGGCTCATCGAGCAGGTCGGCGAAGATCTTATCGAATTCCTCGTCGTCGCTGCTGCGATGCAGGCCGGTCGATACCGGCTCCAGTGTCATGCCGTCGCTGATGCTGTGGTGATCGTTAAGCGGGGTTACTGTTTCTTGATCGAAGGCATTGAGCGCGGCTAGCAGCTCGGCGCTGAACTCGTCGACAGGCTCATTACCGTGGTCGCCATCGAGCGGCTGCGGCGGTGTTTCGAGCAGATGATCGGCCAGCGCAGGCTCGGCGTCATGCCCGTGCTCGTGCTCGTGCTCGTGCGAAGCCTGCGCCTCCACCGCATGCGGCTCGGGCAGCTCCGGCAGCTCGTACTCGTGCGGCTCAAACACCACATGAGCGATTTTCGGCTCGGGCTGGCTATCGCGCAGTTCGATGATCCGCGCGATCAAGCTGTCGATGTTCGGCAGATGCGGCACGGCCACGTCGAACTGACTCATCACCTGTTCGGTGGCATCGGCGCTCTGGTCGAGCAGACGCACACCCTCGGCCGTCAGCGGTTCGCCGACGGCGCGCAAGCGCTTGAGCAGGCTTTCCAGCGGTGACAGCAGCTGGGTCAGCTGGGGAATCTCGACCATAGCGATGGCACCGTGCAGGGTATGCACGGCACGCAGCAAGCCGTCGTCGATGGGTAGCGCGCCATCGATGCGATGAATCGATTCGCGGCTGGTCGAGACGCGGATGGTGTGCAGGTATTGCGCCACTTCGCTGCGCAGGATTTCCAGCAACACCGGATCGACCGGCGGCAGCTCCGAGGTGGGTATCGCATCCGGGTTGGAGGCAAAGGCATGCTCCACCAACGCCGCCTCATGCGCGGTCTCGATCGAGGCGAGGCTGGCGGCAGGAATCGTATCGGCGGCACCGTCGAAGCGTGGCACCCGGCGACGGACGATCCGGCGCACGGTTTCCATCGCCGCCGGGGCGATATCTTCGACGCGGGCGCCGTCTTGACCGGCGCCCAGGCGATCGGCGGTTTCCATGATGGCGTTAAGCGGCACGTTCGGTGCCGGGCCGCCCTTGAGCGCGGTCAACAACTGCGGCAACGCGCCGATGGCGTGGTGTACCAGCGCCTGCACCCCTGCGTGCGGATGAATCGACGCATCCAGCACGCGGTTGAGCAGATTCTCGATCTTCCACGCGTACTCGCCGAGCAGGCCGGCACCGACCAGGCGGCCCGATCCTTTCAGCGTGTGGAACGAGCGGCGAATCGACAGCAGCGAATCGTGTTTGCTCGGCACGGCCTGGGCGAGATCGGTCAGCCAGCTTTGTTCGGCACTGCGCAGGCTATCGATCTCTTCCTGCATTTCTTCGAGGAAGATCTCGCGGATATCGTCGTCGATGCCTTCGGCGCTGAGTTCGAAGCTGGCCTTGCCTTCACCCGCAGCCTGGCCCACCGGCACCTGCTCGATGATTTCCTCTTCGATCTCGATCCAGTCGCCTTCGCCGCCCTGCGCAATGGCGCTATGCGGGATGCCGTGCTCGGTATCGACCAGACGCAATCCGGACAACTCGTGAGCCGCCGCGATCGGCGCTTCGCGGTCACCCAGAAAGAGATGAGTGGGATCCTGCCCTTCGGCCACGCTGACGGTTTCGGACAGCTCCGGATGAGCCGCCAGATCGCCACCGAGGTCGGCCGCAGGTACCGCCGCGATATCGGCAAACGTCGCCACCCGCGCTGCCGGCGGCGGCCAATAGCCGAGCCGGCCTAGGCTGTGCTCGGCCACATCGAGAATATGTTCGAGCCCGCCGCGATGTTCACGGGCGGCTTCCAGGTAATACTCCAGCGCGGCCAGGGCGTCGGCCAGATGATCCATCTGGGTGCTGGTCGGCACCCGGCGATCGCCCAGCAATTCGTTGCCGACAAAGCGGCCGATGCCATCGGCCAGCTCGGCCGGGCGCGGCGCGGACAGCATGGCGCCGGCCACTTCATCCATCAGCCCGCCGACATCGCGCAGTTGCTCGTGATGCCAGCCCGACTCGATGTAAGCGACGATGGCATCCTTCACCTTGCCGGTGTTGGTGGTGGCCTCGTGCATCAAGGTGGCGAGAATATGCCGCGCCTCGCTGCGCGGCAGGGTCGCCGGATTGACATCGGCATTGGTGTCATCGGCGCCAAGACTTTCGATATGGTCATCGAGCGAGGCTTCGACATAAAGCAATGCGCCGGCGACGTCGAGCAGCACGTCTTCGTCAGCGGCGCGCAGGCGCTGGGCGATTTCTTCCAGCACCCGCCGCTGTTCGTTGACGACACGGCGCGGCACGCCCAGGGCCAGCATGCCCAGGGTATCGCCGACACGTTCGAGAATTTCGCCCTGGCTGGTCAGCTGCGCGGGGTCGGCATCGGTTTGCCGTAAGAACAGATCCAGCGCTTCTTTGACGCGCAGCAAATCGTCTTTCAACGCGCGCGATACCGAGTCGAGCAAGGCGCGGTTGTGGCCGGACATCGAGCCGCGTGCATGCTCCACTTCGCTGGCATCAGGCAGCAAGGCATCCAGCTGATAGGTTTTTGCCAGCGCCGCCATATGCGGCGTGCGCTGCTTGGCCTGGGCCACCGTATAAAGCAGTTTGCGCGCCAACTCGTCAGAGTCGCCGCCGTGCAGGCTGTCTTCGCCGTGCTCGATCAACTGGCGGATATTGCGGTCGACCTTGCCGATCAGCTGACGCACTTCGCCGGCATGGTTTTTCAGCGCACCCTGCTGCAGACCTTCGAGCACACCGGCGGCGATCCACCACAAGCGACGGCCCGGCACGCTGTAGCAGCGCGCGGCAATGCCATCGAGGGTATGGCGCATGCCGGCCAGTTGCTGCTCGGCGCCCTGGCCACGAAACCAGGCCAGCAGCTGCTGCTGGAAGCGCAGGCGCAACTCGGCGATTTCGCCGCGCTGGCGTTCGGCCTCGCCTTCGTTCATGGCGGCCGGCGCATCGTCCGGCAGCGGCATATCGAGATTCGGGTTGAACAGCACCGACTCGTGCAGCGCCTCTTGTCCGCGGCTGGCCCGCAGTTCGTTCAATAGCGGCAGCAGCACCACCGGCACATCGCGATGGCCGCTGGACAGGCGCTCGAGATAATCGGGCAACTGCATCAGGCCGCGCATCAAGGCGGCGTAGGCGTCTTCACGCTGGGCCACATGACCTTCGAACAAGGCGATGGCCAGGGTTTCCATCTCTTCGGCGACCAGCGCGGTGCCGTAGAGCTCGACCATGCGCAGGGTGCCGCGCACCTGGTGCAGGCTTTCCGCACAGGAGCGCATGACATCGCGGTTGCCCGGGTTGTCTACGTAGGATTCCAGCGCCTCGCGGGCTATCGCCAGAGTCTCGTCGAGCTCTGGCTTGACCCATTGCAGGGTAGTGAAATCGATGTGGTCTTGAAGTCTCATGCGTCCATCTCAACGGCCGCGTTACTGCGTGACGCAACCATCGAGGTTGCCCCCTGATAAGTACGTTGTGTCGTCAACCCGGCAACTTAAAGTGCGCCACCGAACGCCGTAGATCGCTTGCCAACTGCGCGAGATAACCGATCGAGTCGGCGGTCTGGCTGGCACCTTGCGAGGTCTGCGACGTAATTTCCTGAATTGCGTTCATCGACTGTGAAATGTCGGTGGCCGCTGCGGACTGCTCGCGCGCCGCGGTAGAGATGTTTTGAATCAGTGCGGACAAATCGTGCGAGACGCGCTCGATGTCGCCCAGCGCACTGCCGGCGTCTTCGGCCAGGCGTGCACCGGCGACCACCTCGGCGGTGGTCTGTTCCATCGAGTTCACCGCTTCGTTGGTATCGGACTGAATCGTCTGCACCAGCGTTTCGATTCGCTTCGTGGCGCTGGCGGAGCGTTCGGCCAGTCGCTGCACTTCGTCCGCCACCACCGCGAAACCGCGGCCGGCCTCACCGGCCGAGGCCGCCTGGATGGCCGCGTTGAGCGCGAGGATGTTGGTCTGCTCGGCAATGTCGTTAATCAGTTCCACGATCGAGCCGATTTCTTGCGAGGACTCACCCAGTCGCTTAATACGCTTGGAGGTTTCCTGGATCTGGTCGCGAATCGAGTCCATGCCGGAGATCGTCTCGCGCACCACTTCGGCGCCGTGCGAGGCGATTTTCACCGAGCGTTCGGCCACGTCGGCGGATTCGGCCGAGTTCTTGGAGACGTTATCCATCGAGCTGGCGATCTGGTTGATCGCCGTGGTCGCGGTGCTGATACGTTGCGCCTGATGCTCGGCCGACTCGGCCAGATGGCGCGCGGTGGTCTGGGTTTCTTGCGCCGACGACGACACCTGCTCGGAGGTTTCGTTAATCGTCGTCACCAGGGTGCGCAGCTCGTCGATCGCGTAGTTCACCGAGTCGGCGATGGCGCCGGTGATGTCTTCGGTCACGGTGGTTTTGACGGTGAGGTCACCTTCGGCCAGCGAGCCCATTTCGTCCAGCAGGCGCATGATGGCCTCCTGGTTACGCTGGTTGAGCTCGGTACTGTCGCGGAAGCGGCGGCGCTGATCGCCGACCTGCTGCACCACCAGCAACAATGCGAAAGCTACTGCGCCCAACGCGCCCAGCACGCCCCACCACACATTCGGGAACAAGCGACGCAACGGCAGCTTGCCGATCTGATCGGCCAGTTCGTTGGCGCGCAGCAAGACGTTTTGCGAGTTCAGCGAGCCCTGGTTACCGGCGCGCTTCACTTCGCTCAAGGTACCGGCGGCGCCGATCAGCTTGTTGACCGGGTCTTGTACGCCTTCCCAGGTGCCCTGCATTTCGGTGAGGATTTTGCGCGAGTTGGCGTCGCCCATGGCCTTGACGCCGACCTCGGCGTTACCGGCCAGCAAGCCCTTGAGCACACTGCCGTACAGCTGACCGTCGCGGGCCAGGCCATCGGCGGCGGGCTGCGAGGCGTCACCACCCTGCAATACCTCTTGCACGCGGCGGATCATACGGTCGGCCAGCAACATCTGGCGCGCCGAGGTGTAGGTCTGCTCGGCGCTGCCGCCATGCTGCTGCAGAATGTTCACCACCTGCTCCATGCTCGAGTTGAGCACCGGCAGTTCACGCGAAAGGGTCGATGCGCGCTGGGCGGAGTCGAGCACCAAGGCCTTATTGGAGAGGATCTTGCCGATGTCGCCATCGAGCTGGCCCCAGGCGTTGGTCAGCGCGGACACGGCCCGGCCGGCGGGTGATGCATTGCCATCCGCATAGGCCTGCATGCCGCCTTTGGCATCGCCTTTGTTGAGTCGCTGCACCGCCGAGTCGATGGAGTTACGGTTGCTCTCCAGCTCCTTGAACGATTCGACGTTGCCGTCGGCGGCTTCGAGCGCGTACTTCGCCGTCTGCTGCGACAACACCTGGATTTGCGTGGTTAGCGCAATCGCCTGGCGGTCCTCGCCGTTCTTGAAAGTGAGTAGAACAAAATCCAGTACCGCGAAGCCGATTGCGACCAGCAGCAAGACGATAAGGCCAGATTGGCCTCTTTCCTTGCCGACGCCCCCTGTAGTACTCATGTGCTTTACCTCGCCCGTCTACACCACGCCAGCAAACCCGCTAACGATGACTGGGACATTGCCCCCGTAACCCACTATTCCCGGCCTCGAAACGGCGCCGGCCCTACCTAGCAGCTCGCAGTTCTCACTCTCTTACTCTTACATCCGCCATCAGGCCGCGGCCTGACGAAAATCCGGCGCACGCACCAAACGATTCATACTAAACACCGCCAAGCGTTGTTCACCCACACGATCTTCGACAAAGCGTGAAAGCCGCGCATCGTCTTCCGGCTCGGCATCGCGGCGTTGCTCGGCATCGACGGTGCGCTGACCGAAAACTTCGTCGACCAGCAGCGCCACGCTGCCGCCGCCCTGACGCACTACCAGCAAACGGCTGCGCTCATTCTGCAAGGTGCGCTCGCCAAACAGGAACCGCGCCAGGTCGATCACCGGCACCAAATTACCGCGCACGTTGGCGATACCCAGCAGCCACGGCTGGGTGCCCGGCACCGGGGTCAACGGCGGCGGCGCAAGCAATTCGTTGATTTCTTCGATGCCGCTGACGAACAAGCGGCTGCCCGCGCGATAACCAATGCCGCGCCACAAACCCGGTGCTTCGAGTTTTTCGGGTGTTTCCGAGGCGTGGATCAGCGACAGCCGCTCATAGCGGGCAAGTATTTCGAAGGGGGTGAACGTGGTCGCTTGACTCATCGTCGCCTCACACCTTGCTCGGCAGGAGTTCGTTGATACAGGCCAGTAGTTCTTTTTCGTTGACCGGCTTGGTGATGAAGGCCTTGGCACCTTGGCGCATGCCCCAAACGCGATCGGTTTCCATCGATTTCGTGGTGATCATCACGATCGGCACATGCTTGGTGGCCTCGTCGCGGCTCAGTGTGCGGGTGGCCTGAAAACCGTTCATGCCCGGCATGACGACGTCCATGATGATCAAATCGGGCTGATCGGCGCGCACGCGCTCGATGCCCTCTTCGGCATTGCTGACAGAACTGACTTCGTGACCCGCGCGCTCGAGCAGCGTCACGAGCACGTGCACGTCCGTCGGCGAATCGTCGATGATGAAAATGTGGGCCACAGCTCCCCCTTAAGATGCTGCAGTCGCAGGTTTAAACCGTGCTGACATGTCGATGAATGGCGCCAAGCAGTTCATCTCGCGTGAACGGCTTGGTCAAGTACTGCTCCGCACCGACGATGCGGCCGCGAGCTTTGTCAAACAGACCATCCTTCGAGCTAAGCATGATCACCGGTGTGGCACGAAATTGCGGGTTGTTTTTAATCAACGCGCAGGTCTGATAGCCATCAAGGCGCGGCATCATGATGTCGACGAAGATGATCGCAGGTCGCTGGTCGGAGATCTTGGCCAGGGCCTCGAACCCGTCGACGGCGGTGAGCACGTCGCAACCTTCCTTACTCAACAGTGTCTCCGCCGTGCGGCGAATGGTCTTTGAGTCGTCGATTACCATGACCTTGAGACCAACAAGGTCACTGCCATTCACGTTCAAGTTCACTCAACCCCCCTGTGGCCCGCCCCGGCTCAGGTAATACACAAAGCCGTCAGCCTATGGCCGCCGGCTCAAGATGGACAAAAAAGAATTCTGCAAGAATTTTCACTGCTGAGCCACTCGTGAGGTGGCCCACTTGTGCGTTGCTGTTTACCGCCTGTCTGGCGGAACGTCAAGCTGAATTCGTTGGTGACTAGGTACATACGGACGATTCTGCAAGTTTCTGATGACAAATGTCGTGCGCCAGGTTGGCGAATTGCGCCTTGCCGGCTGGGGACCGCCTCGGCGAACATCATGGTTTTGCGATACTCCACCGTCCCCATTCGCCCCCTACATCTTCAGGAGTAATGACCATGGCCCTATCGGTCGCCGTGCTGATGGACCCCATCGGCGCCATCAAGGTTGCCAAGGACACTAGTTTTGCCATGCTGCTGGAGGCCCAGCGGCGTGGCCATCAGCTGTATTACCTGGAACAGGGCGACCTGGCTGTGCGCGACGGCACACCCTGGGCGAGGATGGCGTCGCTGCAAGTCAAAGACGATCCGTCGGCCTGGTTCACCCTGGGCCAGGCGCAATGGCGCGACCTGCGTGAACTGGACGTGGTGCTGATGCGCAAAGACCCGCCGGTCGACCCGCAGTTTGTCTACGACACCATGGTGTTGGAGCTGGCCCAGCGTGCCGGGGTCAAGGTCATCAACGACCCGCAGGCGTTGCGCGACTGCAACGAAAAACTTTACGCCCTGAACTTCCCCCAGTGCATCGTGCCGACCCTGGTGTCGCGCGATGCCGGCGAGCTGCGCCGTTTTGCCGCCGAGCATGGCGAGGTGGTGTTGAAGCCGCTCGATGGCATGGGCGGGCGCGGCATTTTCCGGGTCAAGGCGGGCGACAGCAACTTGAACTCGATGCTGGAAACCCTGCTGGCCGGCGGCCCGCACGGCGAGGGCCGGCAATTTACGATTGCGCAGAAATACATCCCGGAGATCAGCGCAGGCGACAAACGTATTCTGCTGATCGATGGCGAGCCGGTGCCGTATGCGCTGGCGCGGATCCCGCAAGGTAACGAGTTTCGCGGCAACCTCGCCGCCGGTGGCCGTGGCGTAGGCGTGCCGCTGTCTGAACGCGATCGCTGGATCGCCGCGCAAATCGCCCCGGAGCTGCGCCGCCGCGGCCTGCTGTTCGTCGGCCTGGATGTGATCGGCGACTACCTCACCGAGATCAACGTCACATCGCCGACATGCGTGCGCGAACTCGACGCGCAGTTCGGGCTTAATATTGCCGGTCAGCTGTTCGACGTCGTCGAAAGCGTCATCACCGGAAGCCGCACTGCGTGAATGTTCCATCCCGCACCACCCGCAGCCAGCCGAAGCCGGGCTGGCTGGATCATCCAGCCGCCCGTGCGGCTGACCCGGCCGGCATTGCCGGGTCGATGGCATGACGATGGGCCAGCGCAGCGGCGAAAAGCTGTCGTCGAGTACGCCAGCGACGGTTCCGGCAATGCCAGCGGCGATGCCGGCCCAGCCGGCCTCCGGCGCCGACCCGATCGGTGCCACCTTGCTGTTTTCGCTGCTCTTGCACGGCGTGCTGGTGCTTGGCATCACGTTTCACTACATCAAGGCCAAACCCAGCCTGCCCACGCTGGATGTCACCCTGGTCGACGTGGCCAACCGCGAGGCGCCTGCGAAAGCCGACTTTCTGGCCCAGGCGAACAACCAGGGCGGCGGCGAAAGCGACCAGGCAGCCCGGCCCTCGCAACAGTTTTCCGGCCTGCTGCCCACCCCCAGCAACGGTATTGCCACGCAACCTGCCGAGGCCCACGCACCGGCACCGCAGCAGGCCACCGATGCCAAGTTGCTGACCACCACCAGTGACAGCCACTACAGCGTCGACACCGATACCGCCAAGCATGAGCAGTTGCCGCAAAACCTGCCCGAGTCGGCCGAAGATGCGCAGCGGCAACAGGAAATGGCCCAGCTGGCGGCCGAGCTGCGCGATCGCAACGAGGCCTATGCCAAGCGGCCGAAGAAAAAATTCATCTCGGCCAATACCACCGAGTATCTCTACGCGGCCTATATGCGTGGCTGGGTCGACCGGGTCGAACGTACCGGCAATTTGAATTATCCCGACGAGGCCCGCCGCCGTGGCATGTATGGCGAGCTGGTACTTACCGTGACGCTTAACCGCAACGGCAGCATCAATAAGATCGAGGTGATCAAAAGCTCCGGCCACGATCTGCTCGATGCGGCGGCGCAACGTATCGTCCGGCTGGCCGCGCCGTTCCCGGCCCTGCCCGCCGACAAAGAACGCGTGGACGAATTGCATATCACCCGTACCTGGCAGTTTCTTCAGGGCAATACCCTGCGCACTCGCTGAGGCCGTGCGCACCCAGCCAGGGTTGGCGTGCGCATTCTGTGAACA
>NZ_JAPDPE010000010.1 GCF_026283955.1 Dyella silvatica
CTCCAGCGTCATGCGCATCGTCGCCATGCTGCGATATCGCTCCCATGCCTCGCCCGCGTGCAACAGATCCCGCTGGCGAAAATCGATCAGGCCGATCCAGAAATTCGCTTTGCCCAACTCCGCCAGGATCTCGGTATCGGCAGGCGCATTGGCATGCAGTTGCTGCAATACCTCCAGCGCATGGGAAAACGCCGTACGCGCATGCTCGCGATCGGCCCGCGCCAGACGAATGTCGCCCAGCTGCATCAGCGCCTTGGCTCGGTGCAACGAAGCATTTCGATCGGAGTCGCGCGAATCTTTCCGCTGCACCGACTCCTTCGACTCGGCATCGGCCAGATAACTCAGCGCTTCGGAACTGACTCGGTCCAGCAGGTCGAGCCGGCCCAAGGGCTTCAAGCGCTCACTCAAATCGCCCAGCATGAAACCGATCAGATCTTCGGCCGCGCCACGCCGCCGTTCCGCGTCATGTTGCGCGCGCACTGCCAGCTGCGCGGCGACCACTGCCGCCAAACCCAACAGGACAATCAGGCCAATCATCAACACTCGCGCCCGCTGCGCCCACTGCACATAGCGATGAGAGGTGCGGATAAAAGCCAGCTCGTCATCAGCCAACAGAACCACCGGATTCCCCAGCAGCGCATAAGCCTCATCGAGCAGGCGCCCGCGTGGCAGCAGCAAATCGCGCCGGCGTGCCTCGCGCTGCCAGCGTTGCACCACTGTCGTCAGGCGCGCCCGCACCTGCAAGGCCACCCGATTGCCGTTGACCCAATCCACCACGCGCGGCCAATGCCGCAGCAACGCTTCGTGCGCCACCGACACCACCGGCGCATCGATCGCCAGTTCGCTGACCAGCAAACGCGCATCGACCAGACCCTCGACCAGATGCCGCCGCTCGCGGGTATCCAGCTGCGACCAGGCAACCCGCCGCCCGGTCACACCTTCGTCATCGGCGTGTATCTGAATCAATCGCTGTAGCAACCATGGCAACGCCGATTGCGCCGCGCTGCCCAGTTGCTGAAAAATCGCCTCCGCGCGCACCCCCAACGCCCCTTCCAGGCCGCCGATCTCCCGATACGCATCGAAGCTCAGTACGCCGCTGTCGCTACGGCGGGCATACAGTTCTTGCAAGGTGTATTGCAGCAACGGCAGCGATTCCGGATGACGGATCGCCGCGTCGCGTATCGCATCATCAAGCAACTCCTGAGTGCCCGGATCGCGGGCAAAGGTCAGTGCCGCGGCATGCGCCGGGCGCCGGATCATCTGGGCGATCTCCCCGCGCGTCATCGGCTTGACGTCATACAAGCCGGCGCCTTGCTTGAGTTCGATCAATACGGGCAACTTGACCAGACGCGGATAGAAGTCATTGCGACACGTCGCAATCACCAGTACGCCACCGCTACGCGCGAATGCATCGAGCACACGAATAAACGCCGTCATCTGCGTTTCATCGGACAAGGCATCGGCAAACATGCCTTCGAGCGCATCGACGACCAGCACCAGCACACCGTCTATAAATGCGCGTGACGGAGCACTCGGCTGCCGCCGCGACAAGGCCGCCACCGCTCGTGCGGCGACGACTTCGGGCTCGCTCTCGAGTTGTTCAGTCAACATCGCCAGTTCGGCAGGCAGAAACACCGGCCGCTGATCCACTTGCCACGCCAGCATCGCGTGCGCCAAGGCGCCGATCGCATCGTTGCCCATCGAAGCCATCTCGGCCACCGAACAGGCCTCCATGCCATCGAAGCCACCACGCTGCAGCAACAGCGGCAATACCCCGGCGCGAATCAGCGAAGTCTTGCCGCATCCACTCGGTCCCATACACAACACAAAAGCGCAGCCTGCCTCGTACTGCTCGCGTAGCGCCTGCAGGATTTGCGCCGTGGCACCGCTGCGGCCAAAGAACACCGGGGCGTGCCGCGCATCGAAGGGCTGCAAGCCGCGAAACGGCGAGCCATCGGCCCAGGTCGTGCTTGAGCGCGCACTCGCGGCGGTGAAATTCTCGGGAAAACTCACCGGCGCAATCAGCCGATAGCCGCGTTTGCGAATGGTCATGATGAAGTCAGGCGATTGCGCGTGGTCGCCCAGCTGTTTGCGCAGCTCGGCAATCGCCTTGTGAACCGGATTGTCGCCGTAGAACGTACCGCGCCAGCATTCGATCAGCAGTTGCTCGGCACTGACCACCTCGCCGGCATGCTCAGCCAGATGCACCAACGCATCCATGCTTCTGGCGCTGATCTCCCGTGATTGCTCGCCTCGCTGTAACAGCCGCTGCTCCGGTTTGACGATCCAATCTCCCAAACGGAAGTAATCGCCCGCTGTCGTACGCTGCCTGGCCAAACCCGCTTCCCCAAATCGGTCCCCCCCTGAGACCGACGCGACACTTCATGGCCGATCAAGGCGGCCCATCGCGTCAGTCCTGCCCGCGCAACTGCATCCGGCAGCCCGCTACGGAATTGTAGAGAGGTATGCCTCACTGCAGCGCCGCCCGGCCGCAATCCGTGCACAGACGGTGAAGGCTCTCAGTACCGAATATGCAAGCCATTGTTTATCAGAGACATTTCTAAAAAGCAGGTTTAGGGAAGGTTTCTTTGCTCCCTCACTTTCAGTCTGCCGCCCCAACCCGGCCAGCACTGAGGCCGCTCGCATCAGGCCCAGCGCCATCCACGCGATGGGCTGCATCAGAGGGAATGCCATGCTGTCTTGCCATGCCGTCTATCCCGCCGACCTGGACCCCGGCCCTATCCGAATCACCCTGCTGGGGATCCCCTCATTGCTGCGTTACGCGCTCGGCCGGGCCATCGCCGAGTTCGACGAGTCTCGACGCATGGTGATACTGGAGGACGGACCAAGCACCGAACCGCCAGCCAGCAATTCGCCATCGATCCATGGCGCCGACGCCGCTGCGCATGTGGTGGTCGTGCTGGCCAGCCACCCGACCGAAAGCAGCCTGCACGAACTCAAGCGCACCCTGCGCCACCATCACGGCGCCCATCCGCTGATGATGGCCTTGAAGCGCGACGACGACGAAGCGGCGCGGCTCATCCGCTGCGGCGCCCGCGGCTACATCGCCCTCAGCGAGCCCGCCGCCGAATGGATCACCGCCATCACCCGCGTCGCCAAAGGCGCGCTGTTCGTGCCGCGCAGCCTGCAAGAATCATTCGCCACCCGCTACCTCAGCCCCGCCGCCGACACCCCGGAAAGCCAACTCACCGGCCGCGAACTCTCCGTACTGCGCCTGCTGGCCGAAGGCAGGCGCAACGATGAAATAGCCACCAGCCTATTCATCAGCGTGAAAACCGTAGACACCCACCGCATGAACCTGATGCGCAAACTCCAACTACGCAGCAACGTCGACATCGTCCGCTTCGCCCTGCGACGTCAACTGATCGAACTGTAAAAACTCCCTGCAAGATTTACCCCCTCCCAGCCTCCCCCTACACGTAGGGGGAGGGGCCAAGGCGGCGAGGCGATAACCATCGCCACTCAAGCGCGAGCACTACGCGCTATGGATGTCGCTTTCGCTGTTGCCTTTGCTTGTGCTTTTGACGTTCCCGTCCCCTGTGCGTCGGTGAGGGCTGGACGACAAGGCCCGCAGGGGCATCGACATGGACGTCGATGCCTTTTCGCCAGGGCAGGAGCCCTGTCGTCCATCTCGTTTAAGAGCAGCCCGACCAGCCCTCACGCACCCGAAGGGCGACAAGCGGGGATGGCGTTCTCTTTGGTTACTTTCTCTTGGCCACGCAAGAGAAAGTGACTCGGGCCCCGGCAGGGGTTCGAAAGCCCGCCGCAGGCGAGCCACCTCGCGATACCCGAACTAACGAACGAAAGAGCCCACCGCTCTTGAAGTTGCTCTCAATCCTAGAGCACACCCCGCGTTAGTCGGCGTCAGCCAAACCTTCAAAGCCCGCCCCCTCATTCCCGTTCGTTCAAACCAGACGTGCCTCTAAGAAATTCCCTGAGCACGCCCCCGAAAAAAACCGACCCACCCCAGCCACACCCGCAACCCAAATCAGAAATCCAACCCATACCAAGCCCTCCCCCACAAACCTAATCTGATCCCGTCCTGAAACGCCGCTGCGGCAGCGATGACAGGCAACGAGTCACAGCCATCGACTCGCCACGACAGCGGCACCACCCCTGTCTTCCCACTCATGCCAAGGAATCATCTCCATGTCGAACATCACCATTCGCAACACCACCGCGGTACCCGGCCTCGTCATCGTTTCGCGCGCCGGCACGCTCAGCGGTCGCCTGCCCGTCAACGCCTATGGCAGCGTCAGCATGCCGACATCCAACTCGTACACGGTCAAGGCACGCGTCACCATGGCCGACGGCAACACCTACTCCAGCGGTCCGGTCACCTTCACCAGCAACTCGCAAGACATCACCGCTGAAGTGAAACAGGAAAACGGCACCTTCATCTTCCGTTTGCTGCAGCAGGCCGGTACCAACCCGAGCGGCGTCACGCTGCACAACCACACCAAGTATCCGGTGACCTTCCAGACCTCGATGAACAACAACCCGCTGAGCTCCGTTACCGTCGTCAACGACTACAACAGCGGCTTTGTCAGCACGATCGAAAACTACAGTTTCAAATCGATCGTCGATGGGGTGACCTCGGCATCGATCGCCACCACCAACACCAACGCCACGGTAAACATTTTCCAAGACAACGAAATGGTTTCCGACTTCGTCGGTTACAGCGTGAGCTTTGCCGATTGAGGCAACACACCAAGAGGCCGGTTCGCAGCACGTGAACCGGCTTCTCTCAGACCATCAGCGCGGAGAGATTCCGATGAAAGCACTACCTGCAGTCAGCTCGACGCATATCGCACCGAGCGAATTACCCTGGCTGGTATCGGGCAACAAATGGTTCGAAGGCAGCGCCGGCCTGGCCATCACCTGGTGGATCGACAACGATCAGCCCACGCCGTTACTGGTCTGCTCGCTGTACACGCGCGCCAAGGACGAGCCGGAAAGCTTCATCGTGCCAAGCAGTGGCGTTCAAACGATAAAGCTCGATCCCTGGAGCGGCGCGCAATCCTTCGATGTGGTGCGTCCGCCAGCCCCCGGCGATCCCGCACAGGGCCGCAACGTCGACTTCGCCCAGGCCAAAGGCGAAATTTATCTGGGCGGCCTGTTGGCGACTCCGCGCACACCCGCGTCCACGCATACGCTGCACGCGCCGGGCTGCTACGAACCGGTTTATCTGCATGTGCATTGCCGTCTGGGCGAATCGCGCTGGTTTCTCGCCAAGATTGCACAAGGCAATTACGCGCAGTTTCTGCTGCCGCCGGAAACCGCCGTCGAAGCAGACGAGCCAGACGCATCCCGTGAGCCCGAGCTCAAACCCACGGCACCAGCCAAGAACCCACCGGCGCCATCGGGCAAACGCAAACGCTGATACCGCCATCCACGGATCGATTCGCCATGACCTCCACCGGGCTGCCTGCCACCATGCCATTCACCGACAACAAGCACTCGCGCTATCTCGGTGGCCCCGCGCAGCTTTCCGTGGGCTGGAGCTGGGATGAAGGCGAAGCAGTCACCGTGTATCTGTACGCGCTGGTGCTGGCGCCCAGCTATGTGATTCACAGCTGCCGGCTGTCGCTGCCACACGAACCGGCCTGCCATTTCCTGATGCCGGCGCAAATCGTCGGAGCACAGGAGCGTCATGTGAAGTTTCGGCTGGAGTACGACGATCATCATCGCTTGCAACTGCGCGCCGATATTCCTGTCGACACCGACCGGTGGTATCGCGATGTGCTGGGTACCGATGCCGAACCACAGCCGCCTGAGCAGCCGCTCGATCCGGATGGCCCAGACGCGCCCGACGCCCCCGGCTGGAGTCCCTTCTACGATCCCGAGCAGGCGCGCGGATTCAGCATTGCCAATCCACACAACCGATACCGGATCTTCGACTTCCTCTGGTTATGCCACGGCTCATTCGAGGATATCGATCGATCGCGTTTTATCCAGGTCGAGCAATGGCCCGAACTGCCTGCGCTGCCGCTGTTGTCGGCGCTGGAGCAAGATCGCAAGGCGAGCTTGCCGGCCACGGCCATATGGACATCCATGTGCGCGACGGCAAAAAACTACATGGCGGGCGAAAAAGGCCAGGCCAAGAAGGACCATCCCAGCTACCCATTCGTGACATCGCTGGCGGATCTGGATCACACATGGCGCTGCTTCGTTACACTGCGCCAGCAGCTGCTGCAGTTGCGTGGCGAAGTATCGTTGGACGAACTCGATGCCATCGTCGCCGCGTACAGCGTTTCGCCCGAACAGATCGTGGAGGCTGAAAATGGTCGCCATGCGTGGATACGGGTATGGCAAAGCGTGATCGCGCTGATACTCGGTGCAGGCGATGCGAACTATGCCGAAAACCTGATCAACGTACTGCGTACCGCCGCGTTCGTCCTCGACCTGCACGCCAGAGATGTCGCGCTGAGCGATGAGCCCGCGCGTCGCCTGCGCCTGATGGCTGCCGCCGTCATACCTGCCAACGCGCTCCCACCCAGCGGGGCTGTCGCCACATCGGCCCATGGCAGCGTGCGCGCGCTGGGTATCGGGCTATTGCAGGCGATCTACAAAGATCGCGAACGCTACACGCTGGGGCCGCTCTCGCGCACGGCCACCGTGCTGCGCGGCGAACGCCGACGCGCCAGCAGCATGGAAGAAAGCACCCGTATCGAGCAGGTCGAACAACAGGCGTCGCAGACGTCGATGACGACACAAGATGCCGATCAGCGCCAAAGCAGCGATATCGAGGGCGCGTTGCGAGCCACCATCGACTCCGCTTGCCACGAGCGCGACTTCAACGATCTGAACATCGTCTACAACGACATCTATATGCCGCAAAGCGTCAGCGGCGCATGGTCCGACAGCCGCACCGACAAGCTGCGCGAGCAAAGCCAGGTGACCCGGCTCGCGCAGGAGCTCACCCAGCGTGCGGCGCGCCGCCTTGCCGACAGCGTGCAGCACACCCGCAGCCTGCTGCACGCGCAACGCCGGCAAAGCGTGGTGGCCCAGGACATCGACAATCGCGAAGCTAACGGCCACCTCAACGGGCTTTATCACTGGCTGATCAAGCGTTCGCGACTGTGCCTGGAAAACGAGGGGCAGCGCCTGGTCATCGAATTTCTGCTGCCCGATCCCGCCGCATCGCTGGTCCACGCGGTGAATCGCCCGGCCGGGGTGGCCTTGAAGCCGCCGCCGACACTCGATGAGTTATCGATCCTCGCGCCGACCGACATCACCGCCGACAACTATCTCAGCCTGACCGGCGCGTACGGCATCGAATATCCACCGCCTCCGCCAAACGAGCGCCGCCTGAGCCTTACCCTTACCGGTCAGGCATGCCAGACCCAGGGCAGCATCGATCTGCCCGACGGATTCGTTCCGGCGACAACCAGCGACGGCAAGAGCAGCGGCAGCTTGAGTTATCTCAGCGCCGACCAGAACGACGTACTGGCATGCATCGTGGGCAATTACGCCTCGAGCTATGGCGGCAGCAAGCCAGATGCGGCAGCAGCAAGCGCATCGGCACCGGCACCACCTTGCGCGATGATCGATCCGTTCAAGCAAACCCCGTTGCCGGCGGCGACACCGCTGGCGGGTACGGATGCCAACATACCGATCGATCCGCTAGCCACACAGGTACGAGTGTGCGCGTTCTCACACGCCTCATCCTTTAGCGTTTCGTTGTCTTTCACTGCCAACGACAGTCGCTACAAAGAGCGCCTGCAGGCATGGCAGCTCGGCATCTACCACCAACTGCTGAGTGCGTGCATCGAACAGCGTCGCCTTTATCAGCAGGCATGGACGACGCGCGTGCAACAACAGCTCGAACCCTCTGAACGCGCCTGCCTCGTCAATCAACTGCAACGCGGGGCAATCGATCTGCTGGCCGAGCTCTACCATTCGCCACCCGGCATCGCGGCGCCGGCGCCACCGCGTTTGCGCACACTCATGGACGAAGCCTTTCAGTGGCGGCAAATGGCTTACGCCTTCTTTCCCTGGGGCGTCGGCACGGTGGATAGCTGCGCTGCCGCGCACTGGCGCGGACTCGACAGCAGCACGCATGCCAATGCTTCTGTACTGAATGCGTTTCTCAACGCAGGCTCGGCACGAGTATTGGTACCCGTCACCCCCGGCTATGAACTGGCCATGCTGTATTACCTGAGCTACGGCTGTTGGTGGGGTGCCGAGAGTGGGATCGCCCCCGTGCCCGAACCGGCGCTGGGCCTGGTCGCCGCGCTGACCCAGGTGCCACCGCGAGAGCACTGCTCGTGGTGGATCGAAGAGCCCACCGCGCTGGAGATGTTGCAGCAAGGCGATGCGCTACCCACGGTCGATTGGCAGCCGCCGGGCGCGGCCTATCCGCGCTCGCTCCCGGCGCAGGATGAGCGGCCATGAACGATGCGCTGAAACGCCTGGGCAGTCACGCCGCCACCGCCTCGAACACGCCCGTGGGCACGGTGATCATGTATGCCGGGCCGGTCGAAGATCAGGCTTCGCCGGCAGGGCCGGAACGCATCCGCCTGCGGAAATCCGGTTGGCTGGTCTGCGATGGCAGCGCCTTACCCATCCCAGGTGACCATGGCAGCCGTTCGGTCTATTGGCCATTGTTCGAAGTGATCGGCACGACTTACGGCGGCGACGGCAAAAACTTTCTGCTGCCCGACTATCGCGGCTATTTTTTTCGCGGCCGCGATTTCGATAACGGCCAGCAGCCCTATACCCCGCGCGACCCCGACCGCGCGACACGCAGCCCATCGAGCCCCGGCCTGGCGCCCACCGCCGTGGGCTCGACCCAGGACACCGTGGTGCAGACGCATGGTCACGACGATTACCAATACCTCACCGCCGAAGCGCTGCCGCTGACGCTGGCCCCGGCTGGCGAAGGGCCCATGACGCTCGGCACGAAGACGAACTGCGCGACCGATTACGGCGCTCCCACGGCATGGGTGGGCAAGACCTTCAGCGAAACCCGGCCGATCAATATCTCGATCAACCTGCTGATCAAGTTCACCTTGCACGTGGGCCATCCCGATCCCTCGCTTGCGCGTCTGCTTGGCATCCCCTCGTCACCCGCATCGCTACTCGACTTCGCGTTTTCGCACCGCCCACCGCGACGACGGCGCGACTGACGCCCATCCCGCTCCACAGATAGATCGCAGCGCGCTGAATGCGCGGCGACGGGAGCCCCATGCCGGTGACAAGGCCGTCATCGCAAACCTGGCGGCCCATCGCCGGGACACCGTGCGACGCAACAGCGACGTTTAGCGCACGCCCTTGCAGTATGTACAAGAGAAGGACATCCCCCGATGTTGATCGACGATATCTACGCCCTGTTGGGCGGCGACAAAAATCCCGACTGCGGCGTCAGCTATGGCCTCAGCACAGGCAATCAATGGGAAGAACTGCTCGATACCCCGCATCTGTGGGGGCACGACCCGAAAGTCTTCGACTACAAACCAACCGCCATCAACCTGGTCGATGCGATCAAAGGGCTAGTAGCTTCGGCACAACATAGCGTGGATATCTCCACGCTGACGCCGTTGCCCGATGGCCTGTTTTTCGACGCTATCCGCGAAGGTATCCAGGCCGCGGCCGAACAAGGGCGATCGATCGTGGTGCGCATACTGCAAGGCGTTTTCTATCCGGTTTCGGCGCCTTACATCGATCCGCTGCCACCGATGCTGCAATTCCTCAGCGACCTGCACATACCCGACAACATCCCGGTGTATGTCGGCGCCATGCAAAGCGCGTACACCTCCTGGAATCACTCCAAGCTTGTCATCGTCGATGGCAAGCGCGCCATTTGCGGCGGCCACAATCTGTGGACCGGCACCTACTGCGACTACGCCCCGGTGCATGACGTTTCGATCCAGCTCAGCGGGCCCGCTATTGCCGTGGCGCAGCGCTTTCTGGACAGGCAATGGACGGTGCTGGCCAAACACTCGCGGACCAAGGATCACAGCAAATGGTATTGGAGCCGGCTACAGCTCAACGGCAAGCTATATCTCAACGCATTGCCATGCATACTTTCAGCTCCGCCCGAGGCTGAAGGTGCCACTCGTGTGCTGGCCCTGGCACGCATGGGTGCGCAACTGGTGCCCCCCAGCCCCAGCGCCAATGCCAGTCGCACCGCCCGCATCGCCGCGGCAAAGCTGGCGAAAGACCATATCCGCATTTCCCAGCAAATGCTGGGCGGCTCTCTCATGGGGCATTTCGACGCCGATTTCATGCAGGCGCTTTTCCAACATGTCGCCGACCGCAAGAAACTCAGCATCATCGTTTCCGACAAGGGTGCCAGCACGGGTTCCGGCGTGCCCTACTCCGGCGCTGGCGTGCAGGAAACCGCCAGGCACATTGCCAACGGCGTAAGCAAGATCAACGGCATGCAAGGCAAAGAGCTGGCTGAATTCCTGGCGCAGTACGTCGCCGTCGGGCCAGTGCGCATGTATGACCGGCAAGCTGGCGACCTTCCCGCCGAAAGTTGGAAATGGCGCAGGAAAAGCAAGCTTCTCAACAAAATCGAGCCGGCCAACCACGCCAAGGTTTACATCATCGACGACGAGGCTTTCTACGTCGGCTCCGACAATGCCTATGCCGCGCCGTACAACGAGCAAGGTTTGCAGGAATTCGGCTTCATGGTTTCCGGCAAGCAGGAAACGGCCTCGTTCCTGAAAAAGTACTGGGCCAAGTTCTGGGAGTACTCCGAGCAATTTCAATTCACCGACTGGCAACAGTTCGCCGAGCTTAGCCAGGGAGAACAGGCATGAGCAGCTTCATTCACCGCGTCAACAACAGCTCAAAGCAATACGTCCAGCTGATCGTGCTGAACCCGCGCGATCAGCTCAGCTACGACTTGTTATTAGGCCCAGGCCAATCGACCAGCTACAACGCCCTTTATGGAGATGCCAGCCTGCCTGTTCCCGTCGCCGAATCCGCCAGCAGCTTCACCGACTCGCACATCCGGCTAGTCGTCGGCGGTCAACCCTTTGCCCTGTATCAACGTGAGGGCTTGATTCATTGCGTTGCCGCGGACCGCTTCGACGACGACGCTCCGCTGCTGGAAGGCTTTGCCGGTCCCGGTCCGGTCATGCTGCAAATCGACGGGGATGGCGACCTCGTCGGCGAAGTCGCGCCGCTCTATACCGGTGCGCAACTGGCCTCGGTCTCATGGGCGGATTCACGCTACGCGCTATATAGCGCCCGTGCCGACGGCTCGCTGGCCGAGAAAGCCTGGCTGGGAGACCACTGGGATGACTGGCGCAACTTGCCTGGCCCAGGGTCAGAGTTGCTGGGGCCCATATCCGCGGTGTCTTGGATCACCTCCCGCTACGCCATTTACGCGCTCGGCACCAATAGCCTCATCTATGAGAAGCCATGGCTGAGCAAGCATTGGGACAACTGGGTGCCACACCATCCGCCCGAAGACGTGACGCTGCTTGATCTGGCGACGACCTCCTGGGTGGAGGGGCGTTATGGTCTTTATGCCGTCGGTGACAATGGCGCGCTTTATCAAAAGTGGTGGAGTCTCAACAGCTGGCACGACTGGGAAGATCTTGGTCACCCGGCTTCGACCACGCTGTCCGGCCCGCTCACCGCCGTGTCGTGGAATCGCTTTCGCTTCGGCGTCTATGCGCTCGGCGCCGATGGGCAGGTCTGGCAAAAATGGCATGCCGCGGGTTGGTCCACCTGGAGCAGTGTGGGACATGCGCCCACGCCATTGAAAACCCTCGCCTCGACCGCGTGGGCCAGCCAGCAGTATGCGGTGGCCGGTATCGCCAGCGACGGTCATCTCTGGGCGCGCGAGTATCGCGGCACATGGGATCAATACTGGAAAGATCTGGGTCACCCCAAGGCCACCCTGCTGGCTGGCCCGCTGACCGCCGTGTCATCGGGCAAAGATTCATACGCCTATTTCGCCCAAGGTGAAGACCACCTCAGCTATGAGCTGCGTGATGGCAAATGGCGTGTGCTCGATGGCAAGTAAGCGTTGCCGCTAAAACTTACTGGATGACCGATAGCGCCGTTACCCCTGTGCAACGCAGAGGTAACGGCGTGAATCAAGAGGTGGATCGATACAAATCATTTTATTGGCTGTATTAAATCGAACCACATGCACCCATTTGAAAATACCTATCCGACAAAAGATATCGATCCGCATAAACATGCGAATAATACAAATCAGTACATACAAACCAAATGAAATTCATTACTCACCAGGTCAATAAATAGGCCCATGAAATCCAATAAAAATTAATCCACTAAGAATCCCAGATATAACGCGCAACCGATAAAAAAAACCAATAATAAAACGCAAATTTCACGCAGCCATTACCTAAATACTGGAACCATCAGCGCCCGGCCACCGGGGGATCTCTGGCCGGTCAGATCAACAACTTTCGCCTGTACGCATCGCAGGAGGGGTTGTGTCATGCCCTCAATATCGATGAAAACACTGCTACGCCCCGGCGCAGCAGCTGTAGGGTCAATCGATCTGGTACGGCCATGCGTGTGTCAAACAGCACATGTGATGGAGCATTTGTAGAGCTTTCTGCTTGCCCTTCCATCGTTCGTCCGAACATAGGGGTCGTCAGTCATGCAGCTCACTTATCCTGGCGTTTATATCGAAGAGATTTCGAGTGGAGTGCACTCGATTACTGGCGTCGCCACGTCAATAGCGGCTTTTGTCGGCTATACCTCGAGCGGACCCGATCATCTCGCCGTGGAGTTATTCAGCTTCGCGGATTTTCAACGCAATTTCGGCGGCCTCGCGGCAGATAGTGAATTGTCCTATGCCGTGCAGCAGTTTTTTGCCAATGGCGGCACCGATGCGTTTGTGGTGCGAGTGCCGCGCGATGGCGCCAGCGCCGCAAAGATCACCATACCCAATGCCGCCGACACCGAAACGCTGCTGACCTTGCAGGCACTCAGCACCGGAACATGGGCCGGCAACATTGCCATGTCGATCGACTATATCGGCCTTGGCAACAGCGACCACGATGCTTTTAATCTCACCATCACCAACGTAAGCACCGGCAGCACGGAAAGCTTTGCCAACGTCAGTGCGAATCCGGCCCTGGCCAACTACGTCATGGCGGTGGTCAACGATCCGGATACCGGCTCAAGCATGGTGCAGGTGATACCGACCGTGCCGGCAGCCACCGCCGCGCAACCGGCCCGCACCGGACTGATCTCCGGCGCGATGACCGCGGCACAGCAAGCCACCGCGCTGACCAGCCTGCAAACCGCCGGACAGGCCGCTGGGCTGACCGTCTCGATCGATGGCGCCACCGCGATCCCGGTAACCCTGTACGGGGCAGCCGACCCACGGCCGACGTCGCTGGCGCAGGTCTATCTGATGTTGTCGGTCAAGGTCGCGCGGGCTCTGCAAGCTAGCTTCCCGGGCGCGCAGGTCAGCGTCACCCCGGTCAAAGCAACGTTGACCTCGACCATTCTCGACTCGCTCAGCGTCGTCGTGCAAATCGCCAGCAAGCCCGATTGCATCGTCACCTTCGCCCCGCCGGCCAGCGGCATCGATGTCTGCAGCGATCTGCTCCTGGGCACCGGCGCGCTAAGCCACAATGTGGCGTCGTATTGGATGGGTGGCGCCACCAAGGCCACCCCCTTCACCATTACGGTGACCGCAGCCGGCAATGGCAGCGCGTTGCCCACCGGCACCGAACTGATCGGCGATGAGTTGCTGGGTACCGGCATCTACGCGCTGGACAAGGTCGACCTGTTCAATATCCTCAGCCTGCCCGACGTCACCCGGGCCACCCCCGGCGCCCCCACCACCCCCGCCCTGACCGACAGTGACATCAACGCGGTGTATGCCGCGGCGATGGATTACTGCAAAAAACGGCGCGCCTTCTTGCTGCTGGACCCGCCACCGGATGTGTTCGATCTGCCTTCGGCCATCCATTGGCGCAACGGTCGCCTGACCGTCGTCGACCTCAACGGCGCGGCCTATTTCCCACGCGTGCGGATCGCCGATCCATTGAATCAAAACCAGTTGCGCAGCTTCGCGCCGTGCGGCGTCATCGCCGGCATCTATGCCACCGAAGACGGCAATCGCGGGGTCTGGAAAGCACCCGCGGGTATTGAAACCGTGATGTCCGGCGTACAGAAGCTCACCTACAACCTCAACAACGACGAGCAAGGCGTGCTTAATCCGATCGCGCTCAACTGCCTGCGCAACTTCCCCATCTACGGGTCGGTGGTGTGGGGCTCGCGCACCTTGGTCGGGGCCGACGCCGAAGCCTCCGAATGGAAGTACATACCGGTGCGCCGCTTCGCCTTGTATCTGGAAGAAAGCCTTTATCGGGGCCTGCAATGGGTGGTGTTCGAGCCCAACGCCGATCCGCTGTGGGCGCAGATCCGCATGAATGTCACCTCGTTCATGCAGACGTTGTTCCTGCAACACGCCTTCCAGGGCGTGACGCCTTCGCAGGCGTACTACGTGCTTTGCGACAGCTCCACCACGACCCAGGCCGACATCGATGCCGGCATCGTCAATATCCAGGTCGGTTTTGCCCCGCTGAAACCCGCCGAGTTCGTCGTTATCCAACTGCAACAGATGGCTGGACAGGTAGCGGTCTAAGTCCTATCGGAGACTTTCGTCATGGCGCAGTTCACTAAAAACTCGCAACGTTTCGATCCGTACAAGAACTTCAAATTCCGGGTGAAGTGGGACGGCAAATACGTCGCAGGCATGAGCAAGGTCGGCGGACTCAAGCGCACCACCGAAGTGGTCAAGCATCGCGAAGGCGGCGACCCCAGCACCAGCCGCAAATCGCCCGGCCGCACCGAGTTCGATGCGATCACCATGGAGCGCGGCGTCACCCATGACACCGCGTTCGAGGCATGGGCGCAAAAAGTATGGAACTACGGCGCGGGCCTCGGCGCCGAAACCTCGCTCAAGGATTTCCGCAAGGATCTGATCCTGGAGTTCTACAACGAAGCCGGGCAGCTCGCCTTGTCGTACAAGATCTTCCGCTGCTGGGTGTCCGAGTACCAGGCCTTGCCCGATCTGGATTCCAACGCCAATGCCGTCGCCATCCAGCATCTGAAGCTGGAGAACGAAGGTTGGGAGCGCGATGTTTCGGTGGCCGAACCTAGCGAACCGAGCTTTACCTGAAGTCTTGCGCAGCTGACGTCCCTCCCCTGACAGCAGGGGAGGATGGATAGGGAGGGATGAATACGCGACAAGACTTCACCCCTTGCGAGTTAAGGCGTGGAGCACCCCTCCCATTGGTCAACCTTCAACCACTCGTGGGACTACGTAACCGTGAATGCGGCCGACTTGCTGGCGATCTGGGAACACGGAAGACAGCTTGCGCCCCTGCGGCGTGCGCGGTTGTTCTCGGCGCTGGAGCCGGCCGATACCCGCGGCGCGCCCTTGCCCATGGGTGCCAGCGGCGCGCGCATGCTGCATCTTCGGCGCCGCTTGTTCGGCTCCGATATCGCCGCCATCGCCCACTGCCCGACGTGTGATGCCGCGCTGGAACTAAGCATGCAGGTGGAGGATTTTCTCGCCGCGGCGAACGACGACATCCTCGCGGCAACGCACAGCGTCGATGTCGACGGACGAACCCTGCATTTTCGTCTGCCGACGCTGGAAGATCTCGAGGCGATAGACCCCAGCCTGCCGATAGCAGACGCGCAAACCCAGTTGCTGCTCGCCTGCGTCAGTGACCACGACCGCGCGCACGCCATCCACGCCGAAGCGGCGCTGCTGACCGAGATAGCCCGCAGCGACCCGCTGGCCGATCCTCATTTGGCGCTGTCCTGCGAAGCCTGCGACGAACACTTTACGGTGGCCTTCGATATCGCGGCCTTTCTCTGGCGTGAAATCGAAGCATGGAGCGCGCGCCTGATGGCCGACGTGCATACCATCGCCAGCAGCTACGGCTGGTCAGAGGCCGAGATACTCGCGCTAACGCCGACCCGGAGGCAGGTCTACCTCGACCTGATCTGCGCATGAGCATCGACACCCATGAATAACTATCTGGGACGACTGATTGCGCGTAGCCGCGGCGAGCTGCCCACGCTGCAACCGCTATTGCCGGGGCGTTTCGAGCCCACCCAAGGCCATGATCTTGCACCCGCCGAGCCCGCGCTCATGGCCACGCCCGCGGTACCGCCAGCACCGGCCCAGGCCGGCTTGTCGGCAGCGGTGATCGACACCCTGAGTCAGTTCATGCCCGATCGGGCCGCCTCCGACATCCCGCCAGCGGCCAGCGCTGACATCGCCAAATCCACCCAACCGCCGCCGCTCGCTACAGCATCGGCGGAACCCACGGCGACGAAGACATCGGCCAGCGCGTCGGTCGCCGCGAACGCCCATATCCCTTCCGCAGCATCGCCCCAGCCCGCCTTGCACAGCACCGTGCCTGCCCCGGCCATTCGCGTCGATATGGATCAAGCGCGCGTTGCGCCCCGGCGCACCGGGCCAACACTGCCCGCCATGCTCGATGCCGCCAGCGACGGCACAACGCCCGCATCATTCGCCCCTCAAGCGGTCGCCGCGCTCGCGGTTTCATCGCAGGTCCAGGTGCAACGCCCGCGCGTCGCCGCCGGGCAAAACGGCTCGAAAGCGCCGGCCTTGAGCGAGCATCACGAAACTGTGGTTCACGTCACCATCGGCCGTGTCGATGTGCGCGCCGTCGCTACGCCCGCCGCCAAATCCGCGCCACGGCAGGAATCGCCGCGGCGCTCGTCGCTCGATGACTATCTGCGCGGCAGCCCACGGCGATGAGTACCGATCTCGCCGTCGCCGGTGTCACCGCCACCCTGCGCTACCTGCTGCAGCAAGGCATCGTCGATCACGTCAGCCTGGGCGCCCAGGGCCCGGTGTCGGTCACCGCCAAGGCGCCGGACCTGATCGACACCGACCTGACCGGCCTGCCCGATCAGCTCAATCTTTTCATGTACCACGTCACGCCCAATCCCGGCTGGCGCAATGCCAACCTGCCCAGCCGCGACAACGTCGGCAACCGCATCAACAACGCGATGCTGGCCATCGATCTGTATTACCTGGTGACCGCCTATAGCCAGCAAGAGCTATACGCCGATGTGCTGCTCGGCTACGCCATGCAGTATCTGCACGAGGTGCCGATTCTCACCCAGCAATCGATCAAGAACGCGCTGTCACCGCCACCGCCCGAGGTCAACTTCATCAAGCCCGACGATCTGCTGCAACAGATTGAGCAGGTCAAGATCGTGCCCTACGTGATGGACACCGAAGAGATGTCCAAGCTGTGGATGGCCTTCCAGACCACCTATCGACCGTCGGCGGTGTATCACGTCTCGGTGGTGCTGATCGAAAACCCGCAGCCCGCGACAGCGGCCTTGCCCGTGCTGACCATCGGCAAGGTCGACCCGGTCTGGAAGCAACCGCTAGGCGTCACCGTCAACCCCGACATGTTGCCGCCATTGCCCACCCTCACGGCGGCCACGCCACCGGCGCAGCAGTCCGCGGTGCGCTTGAACGAAGTACTCGGCTTGTCCGGCTACCACTTGGCCGACGGCCCGGCCACGCTGCTGTTCACCAACACCACCACCTCAGACATGGTCTCGCTCGGCGCATCCACCGCTACCGCCACCAGCCTGACCGTACAGTTGCCGACACCCGCCGCTGCACCGGATGCGCTGCGTGCCGGCATCTATAACGTGCAAGCCGTGGTCGGCAGCGGCGTCGATATGCGCTCGACCAATCTACTGCCGCTGGCGCTGGCACCGTTGATCCAAAGCATGGTTACCGCCGGCCCGGTCAACGCAAAAGTGTTGACCCTGACCTGCGCGCCGAAGGTCTGGCAAGGGCAGCGGGTCAGTGCTCTGATCGGCTCACAAGAAGTTTTCCCCAGCGCCTGGGCCGGGCCATCGACCAACACCTTGAGCTTCACCTTCGACGCCACCCCGTTCGTGGCCGGGGCCAAGCCGTGGATCCGTCTGCGCGTCGATGGCGTGGACAGCATCCTGGTCAATAACGCGGTCAATCCGCCGCAGTTCGATGCCACCCAGATCGTGCCGCCATGACCGCGCAGCCTCGCTCCGAGCATTGGCTTACCGAAAATCAGCAAGCGCTGACCCAGGCGCTTGCCGACTTGCGAGCCTGTGTCCGCGGCGACGCCGATGCCGCATCAGTGGCACCGTTATCGGTACCCAGCCTGGCGCGCCTGGCCCGGCTTTTTGGCCTGTCTCATTTTGAAGCCAGCGTGCTGTTACTTTGCGCCGCGCAAGAACTGGACGGCAGCATGCGGCCAAGCGATGCCGAACGGCAAAGCAAACAGGCGCCGCCATGGCCCTGCTTTGCCCTCGCCCTTTCGTTGTTCAACGACGGGCACTGGTCCGCATTGAGCGCGAGTGCGCCGCTGCGCTACTGGTGGCTGATCGAACTGGATGCCACCGACGGCGTGGTTGCGGGTCGCCTGCGCATCAGCGAAACCGTGCTGCATCACCTGCTCGGTATCGTCGAACTGGATGAGCGGCTGGCACCGTTGACGCGCCCCTTGCCGCCGCCGGAGATTCTCGCGCCCAGCCATAGCGAGGCCTTAGTGCAACTGGCGCAGCGCTGGCCAGGCCAGCATGACAGCGACAACGCGATACCCGCGCTGGAGCTCACCGGCGCCGACCCGCTGGAGCTGCAAGCCGCCGCCGCACAGCTTTGCAAACAAGCGGGCTTGCATCTGGTCTCGCTCGCCGCGGCCGATTTGTCCAGCACGCCTGAGCTGCTGGATATCCAACTGCGCCGCCTGCAGCGCGACCTCACCCTGATCGATGCCTGCCTGTTGCTAGATGCCGGCGACAGCCAAGACAAAGTGCTGCAAGACCGCGTGATCAGCGTCGTCGAACGCATCGATCGCGGGCCTATCGTCACCGCCCGAGCGCCTCTGCGCGGATGGCTACAACGGCGCCCACTCACTCATTCACTGAAAGTACCCGAGGGGCACGACCGCAAACGGCTGTGGGTCGAAGCGCTCAATGGCATCGATTTACCCGACGGCGCGCTGGAACGCGCCATGGGCCAGTTCCATCTTTCGGCCAGCGCCTTGCGCACCGTCGCGCAAAAACTGCGTGCCGACCGCGCCGAGGCCGACCTGCTCAAGCCCGATGCCATCCGTCCCGATTTCATCCAGCACGAGGCCAACGACGCCAACACACTCGATCTGAGTGAGCGGCTATGGCTGCATTGCCGTAGCGAAGGCGCCACCGCGCTGGCCGGCCTGGCCGAGTCGGTACCGGTGCGGGCACGCTGGGACGACCTGGTGCTGCCCGAGGCACAGCTGGCCTTGTTGCGCAGCCTGATCGCCCATCTGCGCAGCCGCACCCAAGTCTTCGACGACTGGGGCTTTGCCGCGCACAGTGCGCGCGGCCTGGGTACCGCCGCGCTGTTCTGCGGCGCCAGCGGCACCGGCAAAACCATGGCGGCGGAAATCGTCGCCGGAGCGCTGCAGCTGGATTTGTGGCGGATCGATCTGTCGCAGGTCGTCAGCAAGTGGATCGGCGAAACCGAGAAAAACCTGGCGCAAATTTTCGATGCCGCCGATGCCGGCGGCGCGGTGCTGCTGTTCGACGAAGCCGATGCCTTGTTCGGCAAGCGCAGTGAAGTCAAAGACAGCCACGATCGCTATGCCAACCTGGAAATCAGTTTTCTATTGCAGCGGATGGAAAACTATCGCGGCCTGGCGGTGCTCACCACCAATAACGAAAGTGCGCTGGATCAGGCTTTTCTGCGCCGCCTGCGGGTCATCATCCCCTTTCCGTTCCCCGATGCGCAGATGCGCGAACGCATCTGGCAACGCATTTTTCCTTTGCAGACGCCACTGCAAGACGTGCAGGCCAACAAGCTGGCGCGGCTGCAGTTCTCCGGCGGTACCATTCGCAACGTCGCGCTTACCGCCGCGTTTCTCGCCGCCGGCGCCGGCACGCCGATCACCATGCCGCATCTACGCACCGCGGCAGAAATCGAATCGACCAAGATCAAGCGGCCTTTCAGCCGCACCGAAACGGTGGACTGGCTATGAGCGTGACCCGGTTGCACGTGCACATCGATGAGCTGGTGCTGCATGGTTTCGATGCAGCCAGCCGCCACGGCATCGGCGATGCGGTGCAGGCCGAATTGCAGCGGCGATTCGCCTTGCAGCCGTCGCTGTTCGGCCCGGGCGCGTCGGCCGCCAGCCTGAGTCTCGATCGGCTGCACACCGCGCCGGTGACACTCGCAGCCCATGCGCAACGCGATGGCCATGCGATCGGCGGCGCCCTGCATCAAAGCCTGTCGTCCTGCCTGGCAACACCTGCCGGCGCTTCCGCCAGCGGCGGTGGAGAACGCTCATGAGCTTCTCCGGCTCACCGCGGCTGATCAAGGGCGGCATTGTGCTGCTCGACCCCAATAGCGGCGCGATGCTGCGTGTGATCGCCTTGCAGTACAACCCGGACAGCATCACCCGTACCCTGCAGGCGCAGTCGGTTGCCTCCGATGGCCATAACCGCTCCGAGCCACTGCGCCTGAAAGGCCCGCCGGTGGAAACCTTCAAGCTCGACGCCGAGCTGGACGCCACCGATCAGCTGGAATTTCCCGAACAAAACCGCGGTGCGGTAAAGGCCGGCCTGCTGTCGCAACTGGCGCTGCTGGAAACCATTATTTATCCCTCCAGCCAGACCATTCTGGCCAATCACTCGCTGGCCCAGCAGGGCACCCTGGAGATTGTGCCGATGGAAGCGGCGCTGACCTTGTTCGTATGGAACAGCAGCCGCATCGTGCCGGTGCGGCTCACTGACTTCAGCGTTACCGAAGAAGCCTTCGACCCATCGCTGCACCCCATTCGCGCCAAGGTATCGCTGGGCATGCGCGTGCTCTCCGTCGATGACTTTCCCTTCGATCATCGCGGCACCGGCCTGTATCTGGTTTACCAACAGCAAAAAGAAAATCTCGCCCGCAGCGGACCTGCGGCGACCTTGTCTGCGCTCGGTTTGCGAGGGCTGTCATGAATACCATCCCCAGCAACAATGTCAGCAGCCTGATGGCCATGCTGGCCCCACTGGGGCTGGCTTCGCAGGCGTATGCGCAAAACAGCCGCTACTACGGCGTACCCACGCAAAGCGTGACCACCGCAGACGGTCGCACCGTCACCTGCCTGGTCCGTCGCGTCGTACCGCAGCCCACGGCATTTGCCACCTTGCAATTGATCAGCCTGCGCGATGGCGACCGGCTCGATCAACTGGCCGCCCAATACCTGGGCGACCCGCTGCTGTTCTGGCGGCTATGCGATGCCAACGGCGTACTGCGACCCGATGAGCTGACCGAAACCGCCGGCGCCACGCTGCGCATCACCCTGCCTGCCGGTATTCCAGGAGCCGCTAATGCTTAAGGGCGTACACCTGACCTTGATGATCGGGCCCGGCATTCCCATTGCCGTACCGGAGAGCGTGCTCGATGCGCTGGTAAGCATCGAAGTCGTCGCCAACTCCGGCAACGAACCCAGCGGCTTCGAGCTGGTATTCACGCTGAGCAACAACTCGCCGCTGCAAACCTTGTTCTTGCTGGCCGGCGGCGGCGCGCTGCCGTTCACCCGGGTGGTCATCGTGGTCACCGTGTCGGGTAATTCCGAGGTCATCATGGATGGCCTGATGACCGATCATCAGTTCACTCCGGGCACCGCGGACGGCCAAAGCACGCTGACCGTCAAAGGCACCGACCTCAGCAGCATCATGAGCATCATCGATTTCTCCGGCATCCCGTATCCGGCGATGCCGCGCGAGGCCCGAGTGGCCCTGGTGGTAGCCAAATACGCCGTGCTCGGTCTGATACCCCTGGTGATACCCAGCATTCTTATCGACGTGCCGCTGCCTATCGAAACCATTCCGCGCCAACAAGGCTATGACTTGGCCTACGTACGGCAACTGGCCGACGAAGTGGGCTACATCTTCTGCATCGAGCCTAGCTCCACGCCCGGCGTCAGCTACGCGTACTGGGGACCGGAGATCCGCGTCGGCCAGCCGCAGCCGGCGCTCAATCTCAATATGGATGCGGAAACCAATATCGAGCAGATCAATTTCCGCTTCGACAAAGACGCCAAGGTGATGCCGATCGTGGTGGTGCAAGAGCCCTTTACCAAGATTCCGATCCCGATCCCGATTCCCGATGTCACGCCGCTGAGTCCGCCGCTGGGCCTGATCCCGCCGATTCCGCCGAAAATCGAACTGCTCAAGGGCAATGCCAAGTACTCGATCTTGCAGGGCATCGTGATCGGCCTGACCAAGGCCGCCAAAACATCCGACTGCGTCTTCGGCGAAGGCACGCTCGATGTACTGCGCTACGGCCAGCCACTGAAGGCGCGCCGCCTGGTCGGTGTGCGCGGTGTCGGCCAGGCCTTCGATGGCTTGCATTACGTCAAGAAAGTCACCCACAAAATCAAACGCGGTGAGTACAAGCAGAGTTTTTCGCTGGCGCGCAACGGACTGCTTTCCACCTTCCCCAACATTCCGGTGTGACATGACCGATACCGAAACTTCCGGTGGCATGACCGCGCTTGGCTCGGGCCGTTTCTACGGCAAGTTCCGCGGCACGGTCCTCAACAATATCGACCCGATGCAAATCGGCCGCATCATGGTGCTGGTGCCGGATGTCTCGTCCTTCCTGCCCAGCAGCTGGGCGATGCCTTGCATGCCCTGGGGCGGTATCCAGACCGGGGTGTTTTGCGTGCCGATTATCGGTGCCGGCGTATGGGTCGAATTCGAGCAAGGTGATCCCGATTACCCGATCTGGAGTGGCTGTTACTGGGGCAGCGCCGCGGAGGTACCGGCCGCCGCCTTGCTGTCGCCGCCACCGGTGCCGGCGATCACCATGCAGACGCCGTTGCAGAACAGCTTGTCGATTTCCGACCTGCCCGGCCCCACCGGCGGCATCATGATCAAGAGCATGACCGGGGCAACGATTACCGTGAACGAGACCGGCATCATCATCCAGAACGGGCAAGGCGCATCGATCGCGATGGTGGGGCCGTCGGTAACCATCAACGAAGGAGCACTGGTAGTGATTTGATCGCGCGGCCTGCGCTGCTGCGTGCAGCGGAGCGGGCCGGTTGAAGTTCGGCAAGATCATGGTCAGGAGTGACGCATGCCCGGATTCCTACTGCATCAAGGCGCTGTCGTGATGTGCGCGCATGGCGGCATGGCGCAGCCCACCGTACCCAATCCGCGGGTGCTGGTGAGCAGCATGCCGACGGTCACCATCGCCGGGCCTTTCACGATTGCCGGCTGCGCCTTTCCACCACCGCCGGCGGCGAATGGCCCCTGCGTCACCGCGCAATTCGTCACTTCGGCATTGCGCGTTACCAGCAATGGCCAGCCGCTGTTGCTACTGGACAGCCAGGCGCTGTGCGTGCCGACGGCGACCCCGCTGGTGATCGCCAGCACGCAAGTGCGCGTAACCGGGATGTGATGCGATGAGCGGCAATATCACCTTTCCCTACCAGTTCGATGCCCGCGGCCGCACCGCGATCACCGACGACGACAGCCATTTGCGCGACATGATCGAGCAGGTGCTGATGACCTGCGCCGGTGAGCGGGTGAATCTGCCCAGCTTCGGTTGCGGTGTGCCGCAAATGGTTTTTGGCCCGGCCTCAGACACCGTGGCCGCCACCGCGCAGTTCTTGATTCAAGGCTCGCTGCAAGGCTGGCTGGCGCAAAACATCCTGGTGCAAAGCCTCACGGTCACCGATCAGGACAGTAGCCTGATTATCGACATCGTCTATATCAACCGCCTGACCCAAGAGCAGCGCACGGCCAGCTTCTCCGCCCCGGTGCCATCGCCATGACCATGTATCTGTGCTGCGATCAAAACCGCCGCACACTGGTGCGCGGTAGCCCCTTGAATGGCATCGACTGGCTCGACGTGGTGGATCTGGAAGCGGCCACGCCGGCCCTGCGTCAACGGCAGTTGCGGGTCGGCTTCGTCAACAACCCGCCGCCGGCGGCACTGACCCCGGCGAATTTCTCCATTACCGGTGGCGAACGCATCGTCGGCATCCTGGTCGACCAGGTCAGTTACGACGGCACGGTGGTCGTGTTGCACCTGACCGCTTACGGCGATTTTTCGCCCTACGTGCTGAATGTGATCGGCTCGGACGGCAAGCCGCTGAGCGGACTCGATCCGTTGCTGGCGAGCCTATCGTTCGGCTTCAAAGTGGAATGTCCCGCCGATATCGATTGCCAGCAAAACACCTGCTGCGAGCCGCCGGCCGAACCCCTGCCGCCGATCGATTACCTGGCCAAGGACTACACCACTTACCGCCAGCAGATGCTCGATCGCATGAGCGTCACCGCGCCCAGCTGGAGCGAGCGCAGCGAAGCCGACCCGGGCATAGCCCTGGTCGAAGTGCTGGCCTATGTCGCCGACCGCTTGAGCTATCAACAAGATGCCATCGCCACCGAGGCGTACCTCGGCACCGCACGGCGCCGCGTGTCGGTGCGGCGGCACGCCAAGCTGGTCGACTACGCCATGCACGATGGCTGCAACGCGCGCGTGTGGGCGGTGCTGCAGGTTGCGGCGACAGCGGATGGCAAGACCCTGCCCGGCCCGCGGTTCAGCAGCTTCCCGCCGCAACCGGGCAGCCTGCTGCTGACCCGCTTGTCTAACACCACGCTGATCGATCTGGCTCATCGCGAGGCCGCGCTCTCCGCCACACCGACCTGCTTTGAAACCATGCACGACCTGCTGCTCTACAGCGCTATCAACACGCTCTACTTCTATACCTGGGGCGACGCCCGCTGCTGCCTGCCCAGCGGCAGCACCAGCGCCACCTTGTATGCACCGGCCACCGCGGTCGATCTGCGTGGCCGTGTGCTGATCGTGCAGGAAATGCGCAGCCCAACCACCGGCCTTGCCGCCGACGCCGATGCCACGCATCGCCAGGCGCTGCGTGTGGTGACGCAGGATCCGTTGCCGGGCGAACCGGTGCAGACCGATCCGCTCACCGGTACCTCGATCGTCAATATCAGCTGGGACAATGCCGATGCGTTGAGCTTCCCGCTATGCATTTCCTCGGTGACCGATGCCGCGCACGGCGGTATTCCGCAAGATAAATTAAGCCTGGCCTGGGGCAACGTGGTGCTGGCTGACCACGGCCTGGCGCAGGCCATCGAAAACCTCGGCAGCATGCCCGAGCCCAGCTTGTACGCGATCAGCGCGTGCGGCGGCGACAGCTGCGAGCCCGCGCCGCCAAGCTCCATCCCGGCGCGATTCAATCCGCCGCTGGCGCAATCGCCGCTGACCCAGCAAGGACAAGTCATCGTCGATACCGTGTTCGAAGGCGAGCCCGAAGCCGCCTTGCTGGCATTTGATCCCAGCGCGCCTGCCAGCGCGGCCATGCAATGGGATATCGCCAACGCGGTGCCGGCCATGGCCGTTGCCAGCAATGGCGCCGGCGGCATGGAGTTATGGACGGCGCGGCATGATTTGCTGGAAAGCACCCCGACCTCGGCCGACTTCGTGGTCGAGATCGACAGTGACATGGTGGCGCGGCTGCGTTTTGGCGATGACGAATACGGCCAACGCCCGGTCGCCGGCGACGCCTTTACCGCCGTGTACCGCATCGGCAACGGGGTCGCCGGAATGATCGGCGCCAACAGCATCGCGCACGTGGTGGCGCCACTTTCCGGTGCACTGCCGCCCGGCATCCTGTCGGTCACCAATCCCTTGCCGGCGGTCGGCGGCATCGATCCGGAAAGCAATGAAAGCGTGCTGCAAGCCGCGCCCGCGGCGTTTCTGGTGCAAGAGCGTGCGGTCACCCCGGCCGACTACGCCGCGGTCTCGCTGCGCAATCCACTGGTATCGGCCGCTTCGGCGAACTTCCGTTGGACCGGCAGCTGGAACACCGTGTTCGACACCGTCGAACGGCCTGATGGCCTGATCGTAGACGCGACCTTTACCGGTTCGATCCGCTCGTATCTGGAACGCTACCGCGTGATCGGTCACGATTTGCAGGTGAACGCGCCGTCGATGGTGCCGTTGCGCATCGATATGCAAGTGTGCGTGCAATCGCCATGGTTCCGCGCCGACATCGAACTTGAACTGCGCCGACTGTTCGGCACCGGCCTGGGCAGCGACGGCACGCCCGCGTTCTTCAACCCCGACCTGCATACGTTCGGCGAAACGCTTTACCTGAGCAAACTGTATGCGCTGGCCCAAGCCGTGCCAGGGGTCGATGCGGTTGAGATCACCCGCTTCGAACGCTTGTACCAGGCCAGCAGCGATGGCTTGAATCAATGGAAGCTGACGTTTGCGCAAATCGAAATACCGCGCTGCGATAACGACCCGAATTACCCAGGCCATGGCGTCTTCAACCTGACCGTGCGAGGCGGCCAATGAGCACGCAGATGAATCCCAGCTGCGGCGCCTGCGCCGGGGTCACCGCCGCCACGCCGAGTGGCATCGACAATCGCCCGGGCCTGCCCGCGGTCGCGGTGCGCGTCGGCAACTACACGACGTTTTATCGCAGCATGCTGGCTGGTTTGTCCGACACCGACCGCCCCGCGCTGGTGCCGCTTAGCGCACGCAGCAGTGACGATTTTTCGATCGCGCTGCTGGATGCCTTCGCCATCGTCGCGGACATCCATACGTTTTATCAGCAGCAGTTCGCGCAAGAGTCCTATCTGCGCACGGCCACCGAACGTCGTTCCATTCTGGAGCTCGCACGGCTGATCGGTTACGAGCTAAGCCCCGGCGTGGCCGCACATACCGCGCTGGCCTTTGGCATGGAAACCACCGCCGGCGCACCGGCGACCCTGAACCTACCTGGCGGCACCCTGGTGCAAAGTACCCCTGGGCCGGGGCAGCAGGCGCAAGCATTTGAATCCATCCAGGCCATCACCGCACAGCAAGCTTTCAGCGCGCTCAAGCCGCGGCTGACGCAAACGGCTATTCCGCAACAGGGCGATAGCGATATCTGGCTGCAAGGCACCGCGCTCAGCTTGAAGCCGGGCGATCCCCTGGTGCTGGTCGGCAGCGAAAAAGTAAGCGACCCCAGCAGCAACCGCTGGGACTTCCGCCGGATTGCCTCGATCGACGTCAACGCCCAGCGCGGCTTCACCCACGTCACGCTGGAAATTCCGGTGGCGCCGACGCCGCCGGAAACGCCAGCCAGCCTGCCCAATGTCTATGCGCTGCGGCGGCAGGCATCGCTGTTCGGCTACAACGCGCCGCTATGGCTCAGCCTGCCGGTGGCGCAACGCATCGGCGAGAAAGACCCCTCCAGCACCAGCGGTAACTTTATCACCGGCGTCTACGCCGGCCGCCAGAACAGTTGGGTGGAGGCGACGCTGGCCGTGGGAGCCACGCAAATCTATCTCGATGCGGTGTACTCGCAAATCACCAATGGCAGCTGGATCGTGCTGTCCGAGGCCGGCAACCACATCAAGCCGCCGAGCCAGCTGTATCAAGTGAGCGGCACCGTCGATACCAACCAGGCCGATTTCGGCTTAAGCGGCCGGGTTACCCGGGTCAGTATCGCCGGCAACCATATCGAATGGTTCTCGCCGCGCAATGCCGCGGTGTATGTGCAAAGCGAGCAGATTCCGCTGGCCGAACAACCGCTGGTCGAACCCTTGGGTGTCGGCAGTGTGCAATTGAGTACGCGCATCACCGGCCTGGTCGCCGGGCAATCGATCATCGTCGCCGGGCAAAGCGCGCGCGTGCAGGTGCAGATCGGTGCCGCGCTCAGCCTGGAAGCACTGGATCTTTCCGGCAGCCGCACGCTGATCGCCGGCGAGCAGCTGCTGGTGCAAAGCCTGGGCATCAAGGCGGCCAATGGTTCGCGCGTCTACACCTTGCAAACGCTGGATGGTTTCAGCGGCACGGTCACCACCGACGCCACGCAATTGCTGTGGACGCCGCCGGCGGCCAGCGATCCGGTGTTGGCCGATCTCACCAGCATCGCCGATACCTATGATTCCGGCGACCTGCTTTACACCACGATTGATTTCGCCAGCGCGATCACCCACGCCTTCGACCTCAACTCGGTCACCATCTACGCCAATGTCGCACCCGCCACCGCCGGCCAGACGGTGCAGGAATTGCTCGGCAGCGGCAATGCTTCCATGCCGTTCCAACGCTTCACCCTGAAACAGCCGCCGCTGACTTATGTCTCGGCGGCGACACCCAGCGGCGTGGCGTCGACCTTGCAGGTGTACTGCAACGATGTCGCCTGGACCCTGGTCGATACCTTGTACGGCCAGGGCCCGCGCGCGCAGGTATTCACCACCCGCCACGACGATGCCGGCAACACCACGGTACTGTTTGGCGATGGCGTGAGCTACGGCGCGCGCCTGCCCACCGGCACCTTGAATATCCGCGCGGTGTATCGCACCGGTATCGGCAGCGGCGGCAATCTCGATGCCGGCCAGGTCAACGTGCTGCTGAATCGTCCGCTGGGCTTGAAGTCGGTCAGCAACCCGCTACCGGCGATTGACGGTGCCGACGCCGAGCCGCAAGAGCAGGCGCGCAGCAATGCGCCGCTCAGCGTCTCTACCCTGCAACGCGCGGTATCGATCATGGATTACGAAAACTTCGCGCTGGGTTTTGCCGGTATCGCCAAAGCCCTGGCGACGTGGAGCTGGGACGGCTCCAACCGCGAAGTCGTGTTGACGCTGGCCGGCATCGATGGCGCGGCGGTGCCCAACGATGGTCAGCTCGCCGGCAATCTCGCCGCAGCCCTGGCCAGCTTCGGCGACTCGACCGTGCAGGTGAATCTGCAAACCTATAAGCCGGTGACGTTCCAGCTCGGCATCAATATTCTGATCAGCCCCAGCCTGCCCACCGACCAGGCCACCTTAACTGCCTTGCAGCAGACGGTCACCAGCGCGCTGCGCGCGGCCTTCGGTTTTCAGGCGCGCGATTTCGGCCAGTGGGTCAGCTTGTCCGAAGTGCTTGAAGTGGCGCAGAACGTGCCTGGCGTGCAAGCGGTGCAAATCACCGAGCTCTATCGCAGCGATAGCCTGCCCGGGCTCAACTCGATCCTCGTCGCGGCGGCGGCGCCGTCCGGCGGACAAGCCGCGGCCCCGGCCGAATTGTTGACGCTCGACCCAGCTCCTCTGGTCACCATGGGAGTGATGAACTGATGTTCGATATCGACACCGTCTATGCCTTGCTGCCGGCGTGGACACGCCTGCGCGACGCGCAACAAGGCAGCCCGCTGAAAGACCTGCTCTCGGTCACCGTCGATCAGATCGCGGTACTGGAAGAAGACCTGGCGCAGAACTACGACAATTTGTTTATCGAAACCTGTGCGCCATGGGTGGTGCCGTATATCGGCGACCTGGTGCAGTCCACACCGCTGACCGATGCCTCGCGCCTCGCGCCGTCGACTACTACCGCGGGATTGACCACCGACCTGGTCGGCCCCTCGTTTCAACCGGCGATCGGTTTGCGCGCGCGTGCCGACGTCGCCAAAACCATTTTCTACCGCCGCCGCAAAACCACCTTGCCGATGCTCGAACAGCTGTCGTCGGATGTCACCGGCTGGGCGGCGCATGTATGCGAATTCTTCCAGACACTGGCGTGGACGCAGGCGGTGCGCAATCACGTCCGGGCCAACAGTTTCTACGCGCCCGATCTGCGCAACGTGCCGGCCATCGATACCATCAACGGCCCCTTCGACACCGCGCCGCGAGTGGTCGACGTGCGCGCACCGCGGCAACTGGAAGGCTGGCACAACATTCCCAATGTCGGCATCTTCCTGTGGCGGCTGTTCAGCTCGCCGCTTTATCAAATTACCGCGCGGCCGGAGCCGAGTACCGGCGGCAGTGGCTTTTATGTCAGCCGATTGGGCCAGAACGCGCCCATGTTCACGCGCTGGCAACCCGGCATCGACGCCACCTTGCCCAGTGCCGAGCCGCTGCTGCCGGGGCCGATTCGCCCTGCCGCGTTCTATGACGATTTGCTGCAATACGTCAGCAGTGCGAGCAGCGCGCCATACACGCAATATTACGGTCGCTTCGGCCTGGATCTGCCGGCGCCGGGCGCACCCTCGGGCAGTTTTTTCATCATCGCCGATGGCACTCCGGTGCCGCCCGCGCGGATGCAAAGCATGAACCTGTCGCAGTGGCGGCAACCGCCGGCCAACATGGTCGGTGTCGATGTAGCGCTGGGTCGCTTGAGTTTCGGTTCGGCCTGGGCGGCCACCGGCTTGTCCGGCCCCAAGCAAGTCAACATCAGCAGCTTCTGCGGCTTCCCCGCCGAGCTGGGTGGCGGCGGCTATGACCGGCAAAACTGGTTGCTCAATCGCGGCCTGCCCGGCTTGCAGGTATTTACCGTCGGCACCGGCGGCAGCTATGCCACCATCTCCGCCGCATTGACCGCCGCGGCGGGTATTCAAGAGGTGCTGATCTCGATTCAAGACAGCGCCACTTATATCGAGTCGCTGCATATCGATCCGCTCGATGGCGGCACACTGACGATTGAAGCGGTGGATCAGCATTGGCCGCATGTGCAGGGCTCGATCACCATCAACGGCTCGCACCCGGCCTCCACCGTCACCTTGTCCGGCCTGCTGGTCGAAGGCGCGGTGCAGGTCAGCGCAAGCCTGGGCCGTTTGCGCTTGATCCATACGACCCTGGTGCCCGGCTTGGCGATCGATGTCGCAGCGCCCGTGCCGGTGTTGCCGAGCATTGCCGTGCCATCCGAAGTCAGCCCGATCGATGTCGAACTTATTTTCAGCATCAGCGGGCCGGTGCAAATACCGCCGCTGGAGAACAGCCGCCTGTGGTTGCTCGACAGCATCATCGATGGCGTCAACGGACCGGCGGTAACCGGCGCCGGCGGCACACCCGACTGGGGGCCACCGGCGTGGATCGAGCGCAGCACCTTGATGGGCGCCAGTTATTTTCGGCAGCTGCTCAGCGCCACCGAAGCCTTGTTCAACGGGGTGGTCTCCACCTTGCACCGCCAACAAGGCTGCGTGCGTTTCAGTTTTGTGCCGGATGGCTCGAGCACGCCACGCCGCTATCGCTGCCAGCCGGATCTGCAAATCGCCACCGAGATCAGCAACGCCACCGGCAACGGGCCGCCGCTGAGCGCCACACAAATCCAGGCCATTCACGATGACGTGGTGTCGTGGCTGTTGCCCGCCTTTACCGAACGCTATTACGGACAGCCGCCCTATTTGCAACTGCATCTGCATGCGCCGCGACAGATTTCCCAAGGCGCGCAAGACGGTTCGGAAATGGGTGCTTACTGCCACCTCAAACAACCGCAGCGGTTGAAGAACCTGCAAATCCGATTGCAGGAATATCTGCCGTTCAGTCGCCAGGCAGCCACCCTTTTCGTCACTTGATACTCATATCACTGCAGGGAGATCGACCATCATGGCCGGGGACTATTCCCGCATCGCGGACGGACTGCACAAGCACTACGCTGAAGTGCTGATGCAGCAGGGCCGGGTCCACCTGGACTCGGATTGGAACGGCATGGCGTGGCTGCATGCGCGACGCTGGGAAACCCAGGCAGCCGATACCTTTGGCCCGGTGGCAGTACCCGCGCTGACCACACCCAATGGCTTCAAGATCACCGCTACCGGCGCCGGCACCGATCTGGCGATAGGCGCCGGCCGTTGCTATATCGACGGCATCCAGGCGGAGTTGTTTGCCGGCGAAACCGTCAACGGCCAGGCGGTGACCTATCTCAACCAGCCGTTTTACCCCAACCCGCCGGCCATCGCCGGCAACGGCCTGGTGTATTTGGACGTCTGGAAGCGCGAGGTCAGCTACATCGAAGACCCCGGCCTGCTGGATATCGCACTCGGCGGCGTCGACACCACCACCCGCATGCAAACGGTGTGGCAGGTCAAGCTGTTGCCGAGCACCGCGGCCGGAGGCGCCACGCTGTCATGCAGCACCGATCTCAGTGGCTTGCTGCCGCCTTCGGCGGGGCAGATTTCCACCCAGGCGGTTGCACCGGTGACGCCGACCGACCCGTGCATCCTGCCGGACCAGGGCGGTTATCGCGGCATCGAAAACCGTTTGTACCGGGTAGAGATTCATACCGCCGGCAACCTCGCTGCCGCGCGCTGGAAATGGTCGCGCGAAAACGCCTCCATCGTCAGCCGGGTCACCGGCATCAGCAACGCCGTCAGCAGCTGCAAACTCAGTGTCGATCGCATCGGCCGCGATTCGGTGCTGCGTTTCAACGCTAACGACTGGGTGGAAATCACCGACGACGCCACCGAACTGGCCGGCCTGCCCGGCACCATGGCGCAAGTTGTCGGCCCACCCGATGAGACTACGCTCAGCATCACCCTGGACCGTGCCTTGCCCGCGAGCTTCAACGCCGCCGACCCCAACCGCCACACCCGCATCATTCGCTGGGATCAATCGCAAGGCGTCGACAGCAATGGCCTGCTGCCGATCAGCGCCGGCTGGATGGATCTGGAAGACGGCGTGCAGGTCACCCTGGCGCTAGATGCCAGCATCGTCAACGGACAATTCAACACCGCCGACTTCTGGTGCTTTGCCGCGCGTACCGCCGATGCCTCCGTGCAGACACTCAGCCAAACGCCGCCGCTGGGCATTCGCCACCACTATGCAGTGCTTGCCAGTTATGCAACCTCCGGCGGCACGGTATCCATCAACAGCGATTGCCGCACGTTATGGCCGCCGGCCAACCCCTCGGAAACCGGTTGCGGTTGCACCGTGTGCGTCGATGCCAAAGATCACAACGCCGGCACGGCCACCATCGCCATGGCGGTGGAACAGATTCGACCCACCGGCGGGCGCATCTGCCTGGGCCCGGGCGTCTTCGTCCTCGGCGCAACCCTGCTGCTGCAAGGACTGGCTGCGGTAACCCTGAGCGGACAAGGCCCGGCCAGCGTACTGCTGTTCGCCGGCGATGGCCCGGCGCTGCAGCTCGACACTGATTTCGGCCTGCGCATTGAAGATCTCTCCGTGCTGGCGATAGCGACCGCTACGAGCACAGGCACCGCGGCCGCCGGCGCTACGGTCGGCACGCCCGCCGTGACACCGGTAGTGATGGGCATCCAGGTGATTAACTCGGCCGAGGTGGCGATTGAACGCTGCGGCATCATGGCGGTGTCAGCTGCCCAGGCAAACAATGCCGGTGCCGCCGCGCCGGCACCGGCACCAGCCGCCGCCGCTCCAGCACCGGTCAACGGCATCGCGACCGAGCTCGAATACTATGCGGCGCCGATCTACACGGCATCGCTGGCGAACTTGTTTACACCGGGCGGCATCGCCATCGCCATCGACGGTTTTGTGCTGGAAACGTCGATCCGCGACAACGTATTGATCGCCGACGTTGGCCTCGGCAAGGCCAGCCTGCTCGCCGGCATCAATACCCCCACCGGTGGCGGGCTGGTCAACGGCGCCATGCAGACTACCCGCGACGTGTTGATCGCCGGCGATCTCGATGTGCTCGACAACTGGATGCCTTGCGCCATGGCGGCTATCGCCATCATCGACATCAACAGCGACGTCGCGCTCAGCGCTTTCCTGCTGGAAACCTCGCTATCGGCCAACCGCATCATGGCTTGTCAGACCGCAGGCATCGGTATCGAAGGTATTGCCATGCCGGGGGCGGCGATACGCAGTGAGCGCAATCACATTGATGTGCAAGGCGGCGGTATTTATTGCGGCACCGACGGGCTGATCATCGCCGACAATGTGGTCACCCAGGCGGACTACAGTACCTCGAGCAGCGCGATAAGAAGCGGCTACGTGACGGCCCAGGCGGCAATTCATGTTGGCCCGATCCCCGGCGGAAAATTGCCGATAACCGAGGCGCATATCAGCCGCAATCACATCAACGCGTTCGCCGGGGCCGGCGTGCAGATCACCGGCAACGTACTGGTCAGCTCGGTCATCGACAACTCGATTACCGAAGTGACCCGGGTCGGCATTGTGGTGGCTGGCAGCGGCACGCCCGCCGAGGCGATCATTCGCGGCAACGAAGTGCTCGCGGTGCTGGCGCCGGTCAGTACCGGGACCAGCGTCGTCAACGTTGCCAGCAGCAAGGTCAAGCTGGGCGATTTCGCCAAAGAGTACGTCAAACCCGCTGGCGTGCAAGTAACCACGGTCGGCTCGTACTTGATAGGTATCGAGGTCGTCGGCGTGCCGACGGCCATGCTGCAAAACAACACCGTCGGATTGATCGGCAGCCTGAGCACGCAACCGGTTTCTGCGGCAGGCATACGCTTGCAGAGAGTGCAGACCGCCACCGTATCGGGCAACGATATCAGCGATATCGGCATGCCGGGCTCACTCGATCAAACCTGCTACGGCATCATTGCGGTAGCCAACTTCGCCCAGCTTGCCGTGTCCGGCAATACGGTACGGCAGAACAGCACCGACACGACCCAGTCGGGAAGCTTCAGTGCCATTGCGGTCAACGATATCGAAAAAGGCGGCGAGATGTTGATTGCCGAAGGCAACATGCTCACCGGCAACAGTGTCATCCCGCTGGTAGATATCGGCCAGGGTGGCCATTGCGGGTTCACCGGCAACGTTTGTCAGCAAACCGGCACACCCGATACCGCCAACCCCGTCGTGCAAATCGCCTGCGATACCGCCATCGCCGGCAACAATCGCATCGTCAGTAGCAGCATACAGACTGGCCTGGCGATCACGGTGACCACGGTCTCGATCGACAAGCAAGAACCCGCCGCCACCGTGCTCGGCAACATCGTCAGTCGACGTATCACGCTCAACAACGACATGCTGAAAGCTCCGTGGGAACCTCTAAATCTGCTGGCGTAAACCGGAAACCTATCTCATGAACATCGTGCCATTGAGCAACGACGCCACGCTTGCCGACATCGCCGCGCGGGTCTATGCGCTAAAGCCCAAAGACAAGCGTCTCGCCGAAGCAAGCAAGGCGTTGGCCCTCGCCAACCCACACTTGTCCACCGATTTACGCAAGATGCCGGCGGGCACCCCGGTGGTGGTGCCCAGCCTGCCCGGCCTCAGCACAAACCTGAGCAATCAGATCGACCCCAAGCGCGATGCGGTGATGAACATACTTAATCAACTCGGCAAATCGGTGCAGCAGGCTTCCGCCGCCCAACTGGCCGGAACCACACCCAGCGCCAGCAAAACCACCCCGCAGCGTGCCGCGGCGATCCAGGTTCTGCACACCGATATCGCGGCCTTTATCAAGCTGCACGCTTAGCTGCACCAGAGGCCGTGACATGCAGCGCGCAACCCAAGCCATCACGCCGCAGGCAAGCTTGGCAAAGTCAGCAGGCAAGTCGCCTCGCCCGACGATGCGCGGCCCGACCGTGCTTGGCGAAGAGCCTTCGCATACGCGCGCAACCGCCAGCGAATCTCGCACCAGGGCGGCGTTCAATCTAGGCACCATCGGCATCGTGCCTCCGCCGCCAACCGACCTCGCCACGCCGAGCCAATCACCGAGCACGTCCGGTTTGCTACAACGAAAATGCGCCTGCGGCGCCTCCAGCAGCGGCGGCGACTGCAGCGAATGCACCGAGAAAAAACGCGGTGAACTGCAACGTAAAGCCAGCGGCGCAGCCGAAAGCGCCGCATCAACGGTACCGGCGAGCGTGCATCGGGTATTGGAATCATCGGGGCAGCCGATGGCCGCACCGCTGCGCCATGACATGGATACGATGTTCAAACACGACTTCAGCCAGGTGCGCATTCACACCGATGCACAAGCCAATGCGTCAGCACGGGCGGTTGGCGCCCAAGCCTATACCGTGGGCCATCACGTGGCGTTTGCCAGCGGTGCTTACCAGCCGAACGATCGCGGCGGCCGCGGCGTACTCGCGCATGAGCTGACGCACGTGGTGCAACAGTCGGGCAGCAGCGCGTCGCTTAGTCCACTGACCATCGGCTCACCCACTTCCAGCGCGGAACAAGAAGCCGAACAGGTGCGTGCCGCGGTGGATAGCGGCAACGCGCTACCGCCGGTGCGCCAGCACGCGGGCGCCGGTTTGCATCGCCTGCCGGGATCGCCAGCGGGCGGTTGTGGCCTCTGCTTTGACAATCTCGGTGACGTCGGCACCATGGCGCATACCTTGATCGAAGGCGCATTCCATCGTGAACGCCCACAGGTAGATACGGAAATCTCCTTGCATCTGCCTGGGATGCTGCCCAGCCCGACCGATGACAACGGGCGGCTCGATCTGGGCATGTTCAATATGGAACACGACACCGTCATCATCGGTGAGATCAAGCCCGCGAATCTTGGCGGTGTATTCGGCGGCGACCGCGATCTGCTGTGGTATTCCGGCGAACTGGAAAAGCAAGGCCTGCATACGCAGCGGCTGACCATACCGCCGCCGTTCGCACCGATCCCCTTCCCCACCATGGCGCCCAAGGGTTGCCCGCAGCAACAAGAGCTCCGCGTCAACCCACCGATTCTCGGCGTCTATACGTACTCGTGCATCCCCGACTTCAAAGAGCTCGTCGCCGAATGCGATTGCGAGGACGGGCCGCGCGACCGCATCCCCAAACCGTTCCCAAAAACCGACGAGGTCAAGGAAAAAGAAGACAAGAAGGTCGATGACAAAGACAAAGACAAAGTGAAGGATGACGACAAGGAGAAAGACAAGGGCAAGGATAAAGAGAAGGACAAAGACAAAGGAAAGGATAAAGACAAACCGATCTTCGGCGACCCCGAACCCATTCCCATCCCCATCGCGGCGCGCGACCTGGCGTTGCTCGCGCTCATGGCAGCGGCCATGGCCTGGATGGGCAAGAGGATGGCCGGCAGGGCTGCCGCACCAGCCATGGTGCTTGCCGCCATCGTGCTGATCAGCAATGGCGCAGAGGCCAGCATCGGCTTATCCGGTGACGATTACATCGATGCCTTGTGCAAACTATCCGCGCAAAAAGGCGCGCCAGTACCGGACGATGTGCGCGATGCCATCAAGAAAGATCCGGCATTGCGAAAAATCATGGAAGATGCCTCCAAGTCAGGCAACACCAACGCGGCACAGCAAGCGCTGGGCAACGAACTGACCCGGGTGATCGAAGCCAATCGCGACCAGTTCACCGATGAGGAACTGAAAGAGCTGCTCAAGGTGACCGATGAAAACAGCACGGTGATTCCCAACGGCAAGATCACCGTCGAAGCTTTGAAAAAATCGCTGGAGGCACGCCAAAAAGCTGCGCCGGGAGCCGGTGCCGACAAAAAAGACGACAGTGGTGACAAGAAAGGCCCGGACGATGCGCCGCCCACGCAAACTGGCGACACCGGACCGCCGTTGCCGGCGCCCGCGCAACGACTGTTCGATGCTGTTACCAAAGGCAGCACCGGGCCCAAGCCGACCCCGGCCGATTTGCAGCGCTTGCGCGCCATCATTGCTGCCGCCAATCCACCGTTGAGCGACGACGATGTCACCGCATTGATGCAGCAATTGCAAGCGACCGAAGGCAAAACCATCGATGAAATATTGGCATCGATTCAAAACGCACTGGCCAAACGCAAAGGAGCTGGCACCGGCGATGGCCAGGATGGAGGCAAACCCACCGACCCCGCTGCTGACAAAGACAAAAAAGCCGCCGACGGTGGCGACACCAAGAAGACCGACGACGCGAAGAAAGCCCCCGACAGCGACGCGGCGAAGACGCCTGATCCAGCCAAGTCGGATAAGCCCGGGGCCGCCGCTACCCAAGATGCGGTGAGCAAAGCCCCCGACCCGAAGGGCAAGCCAGATCAGAAACTCGCCGACGTTCTGGAGAAAAAATTCGGTGGCACCCCCGCCGGTGAAACCGATATTTATCCGACCAACAAAGACCTGGTCTTTGTCGATGGGCAAAGTTTCACCGGCTTCATTGTCGGTCGCGACGACAAGAGCCTCATGTTGTTCGCCGGCAGTGGCTCTGTGACAGCGCGACGCTCCGGCAGCGACTGGATGCTTGAAGTATCGGCAGGTATCGAGCTGCGCACCGCCCGTGGCGTTTTTGGCACGACCAAGAAATTCACGGTGAAGGCAATTCCGGGGGCGGGCCAAGGCCCACCCAAGCCACCTTAGCGGCAAACGACCCAGTGCAACCTGCCGACGCGATGCCGTGATCAAACCGCGCGAATAATCGAGGAGTGCCCAGGTGAGTCGCACATCGCAGCCCCCGGCAAACAAGCTCGCTGGCGACATCGATTCATTGGCGAAGCAGCCAGCTAAACCGCTGCCTCGACGCGATGTGGCCGCCCGTGCTGGCCCAACCGCACATTTCGATCTGGGCGCGATCGCGGTCAACCCGCCACCATCTGAAGCTGCAGGCAGCCCCTCTTCCGGGCAGGCGCTGGATGCATCCACGCGTGCCTTTTTTGAACCGCGGCTAGGCCAGGATTTCAGTCAGGTACGCATCCACACTGAAACCGCTACCTCGGTGGATCGTCAGGGCGCTCGCGCGCTCACTCGTGGCGAACACATTTTCTTCGGCAGCAAGCAGTTTTCACCCGAGACACTCGCTGGACGCCATCTGCTTGCACATGAGTTGACCCATGTCGCACAGCAACACGCCAGTGCATGCGTTGCCACTGAACCTACCGGCGACATGCAACACAACGCCGCCGAGCACGAAGCATCGCAGGCCGCGGCTACCTTGTTGACTGGACGACCGGCACGGGCAAGTACGGCCATCGCCGCCGGCACCGTGCAACTCAGCCCGATCAGCGATCAAGTCGACGACTCGCTGAGCAAGGGCAATAAGGATCACGTCTTTGACGTGCTGCGCGCGCAGGGCCCGCTCAAGCCCGACCCTGACTTGAATGCCGTGCTGGATAAAACCTTTGGCCCGAATACCGACCCAGCCACCATTACCGACAATCGCTGGCTAGCTGACCAGATTATTCAATTTGGCCCCGAACCCCATTGGTCCAATGCTGCGTTACTGGAACGTGAAAAGCGTGCACATGGACATCACTGGGGCAAGGAGGCGGGAAATATCGAAGGCAAGTTCGATGTAGGTGCGAACAGGCAAACGATTAGCGCGTTCTACTTTCCGGGTACCAGCGATAAACGGGCGATGATTATCGGCGGGGTACATGGCGATGAAACGGCCGGTGTCGATGTGGTCAACCGCCTGCTGGCGCAGATGACCGCTGCGGGTGCGGCCACTCCGTTCTACTCCGTCATCATCGTGCCCAAGCTGTTTGCCGATAATGTCGACGCCAAACGCCGTAAAACACCAGGCGAGGCCGACCCCAATCGACAGATGCCTAAGCTTGGCCAAGCGGTCGATCCCAGCAAGAATCAAGACTCCGAAGGCCGCCAGATCGAACCCGAAAATCTGTTGCTGCTCGACCTGATCGAACGCTTCAAACCCGAACGCATCGCCAGCGTTCATGGCCATGGCAAGAAAGGGCCCGGTGCAGCCAGCATCACCTCCGATCCTCGTCCGGGCGAAGAAGCCGGCGATAACGCCCTGGCCTTGAAGATGGCGCACAAAGCCAAGGGTCTTGGCGCACGGCTGCCAGGCAATAAACTCGATACCAAGAAAGAAAGCGCCACCTACCCCACCGACAAGTCGCCGCACGAAAAAGGTGTCAGCTTCGGCAACTATGCCTCGCATGCCACCACATCGCGACCGGCGATGAATGCCATCCTGATCGAAACGCTAGGCAAACCAGTCGGAAAATTGACCCAGCAGCGAACGGTAGAACTCGAAGCATTAGCCAGCGTGCTTGATGATATTTTCCTCGGGCCACCTTGATGTGAATGCGGATGTGATCGAGACCACTGGCGGCCCCTGCGCTGGGGTGAGGGCGAACCCCGACAACCGCCCCCCGAACACGAAAACCTATCTAGCGCGAAGCTCACCCTGCCCGCCCTCATCCTGCTGCGGCAAGGGTGAAGCAGAAGATTCACCCAGCGCGCTTTTCCAATCTTCAATGAAATTGCGCCGCTTCCATCGATCCAGATAGACCAGCAGGCCGGGGCCCAGGCGGATCGGTCGCATCGGTCCACTGGCGCTGCTGTCGAGCGCAAAATCAAGTGCTGGCCGGGGTAGATCTTTGCGTATGGGCAAAATGCCGCCTTCTCGCGCCAGCACACTTTGCCCGCGGATAGACAGTAGATAGTCGACGAAATGCGCGGCCTCGCCGGGGTGTGCTGCGGTTTTCGGGATCAGCACGGTGCGGGTGATCACCAAGGTGTAATCCTCCAACAGCACCATCGCCAGCGGTGCGCCGCGGGCGATGCGTGCATGGACATACGAGCCGAGCAGGTTGTAGCCGATCAACAATTCGCCGCTTTCCATGCCATATTGCCCATGCGGGAATCTTGAGTAGCCAGCAGATAGCCCAGACCGCTAGTGATCGCATCATAGGTGCCGATCTTCCCTTTTAAGGGCTCGCTGGGATCCAGCAGCATGTTCAGCAGCGCCTTGTGTGTATGCGGTACTTGCGCGGCAGGCAGCCGGCGGGTGTCGTAGACCAGCACGATAGGTTCATAGCTGAAACCGAAAATCTGCTTGCGCCATTGCGCCCAGCCGGGCAGCGCTTTGCTCTGATCAGTGACATGGGTTTGCGCGTAGCCGTCATTGACCAGTTTGGTTTGTAGATCCATAGCGCTGCTGATCAATAGGTCCGGGCTATTCGTTGCCATGCGGCCGGCAAGAAAATCTGCGTACAGTTTTTGCGAGTCGTATTCCTGATAGCGGATCGTGGTGCTCGGATTGAGCTTGATGTAATCCTCGATCAAGCCAGCAAACCTATCTGTGTTGGTAGAGCTGTAGATGTTCAACGTGATCCCACCGGGTTGTCGCGCCGGATAAACGGTGAGCGGTCTGTTGGCCGCCTGCAATGACAGGCTTGAGCAGCCAAGGCATAGCGAGACCAGCCAGTGTTTCAGCGCGATACGGCTCATGTGGCGGGCGCCTTGGGGATGTCCAGAATGACCCGCAGGCCGCCTTTGCGGCGATTCTCCAGCGAGATGCTGCCGCCGTGACTGAGGATCGCCCGCCGCGCAATCGCCAGCCCCAGGCCCGCGCCGCTGACGGTTGCAGCGCTGCCGCGCTGGAAGCGTTCAAACACACTGCCGGCATCCGCCGCTGTAATGCCGGGCCCGTGATCGGCGATCTCCACGCGCCAGCATGCGGCGTAGGAGTCGAGCGCGAGACGCAGCGGGCCGCGCTCGTGCGCACCGTGTTTCAGGGCGTTGTCGATGAGATTTTTAATTGCCTCACGCAACATCAGGGCATCGCCGCGCATGGGCGCGGGCGCATCAAGCCCATGCAGCTCCAGGCTTGGCCGCGGTTCGCGCTGAGGCACGCTTGCGTACAAGGCCTGACGGATGATCTCGGCCAGGTCGAGCGGCTCGAAGCGGCGCAAATGGTCGCGATGGCTGACGCTTGCATCGCTCAACAATTGATTGGTCAGGCGGGTCAGTGTTTCGGCATTGCGTTCGATCGCCAACAGACTCAGGTGCTGTTCGGCCGGATCGCTCTCGTCCACGGCGACTTGCGCCTGCGCGCGCAAAGCCGCCAGCGGCGTGCGCAATTGATGCGCGGCTTCACCGATAAAGGCACGCAAGGTATCGAGGTTTTCCGCCAGCCGGATCATGAAGCGATTCAGCGCGTGAACCAGCTGCAACATTTCCTTTGGCACCGGTCCTTGCAACGGGCTTAGATCGGAAGGTTCGCGCGTACGCAGATCGTGTTCCAGCCGGCCGATGGGCCGCCATGCCCGATGGACCGCCAACCAGCCCAGCAACAAGGCCGATACGGTGAGCAAGGCAATCGCCAATGTTGCCCGCCAAACGATGTCGTCGGCCAGGGCATCGCGGGCCAGGCTGGTTTGCGCCACCTGTACACGAGCCCAGCCGTGTTTGCTGCGGTCGGCCGACCAGCGTTCGAGGCTGATCACACGCACGCGCTCACCGCTATACATCGCATCGTAAAAGACTTGCGAAGCCGTGCCCGAGGGCGGCCCTGGCAGATCGTCGTAGCCACTCAGGGTGCGGCCGTCGGAGGTTACGATGCGGTAGAACACGCGGTCGTCCGGCGCCATCGCGAGCAAGTCGAGCGCGGCGTAGGGCAGATCCATTTTCCACTGGCCGCGATCCAACGTAACGCCGTCGGCAATGGACAGTGCGGAAGCCGCCAGCAAATGGTCATAGGCGGTATTGGCTGCACTTCGACCATAGCGCTGGGCCACAACAAACAAGGCGATCATGCCGAGTAGAAACAACGCGCCGAGATAAGTCATCAGCTTGCGCCGGATCGAACCACGCACCTGCAACGGGCTATCCATCGCGCAGGGTTTCGGCGCGGTCCACGGCTTCGGCCATATAGCCGACTCCTCTTACCGTCTGGATGCGTACCGCCGTGTCGCCCAGCCGTTTGCGCAGGCGCCCCACATACAGTTCGATGGCATTGGGGCCGCCGTGTTCGGCGAAACCGAATAGGCGATTGGTCAGTTCTTGCTTGTCGATCACCTGCCCGAGCTGGCCGATCAGCATCTCCAGCAAGCTGTATTCGCGCCGTGGCAGATCTATCGGCTGACCGTGCAGGGTGAGTCGCCGCGCGGCATGATCGAGGCGCAAGCCACCGATATGGATCACGCTAACCCCATGCGCTTGACTCCGCCGAAGCAAGGCGCGGCAGCGGGCTTCAAGCTCGCGAAAGTCGAAAGGCTTGCCCAGATAGTCGTCAGCACCGACATCCAAAGCGCTGACCCTATCCTCGATCTCGGCGCGGGCGGTAAGCATCAGTGCCGGGGTATGGTCACCGCGGTCGCGCATGTGCCGAAGAATGCCGATGCCGTCCAGTCGAGGCAAACCGATATCGAGTACCACCAGATCGTAGCGTTCGTACTCGAGCAGTCCGCTTGCGCGCATTCCATCTGCTTGCCAGTCCACGGTGTGACCGCCGCGTCGCAATCGCCGGGCGATGGTATGGGCAAGCTCGGCGTGGTCTTCAACCAGCAAAATTCGCATCGTTTCTCCGTCAAGGCGTGAAACATCATAGGCCTTAACGGCTGCGCGGCCAGGATGCGGCGCAACATCGAATGACAGGTATTTGACAGCTAGATTTACCTAGCCTGCCTTCCATGTTGATCGCTTGATATGAGCGATACGCAAGGAGATTGGCAGATGCGCAATGGACGGATCGCAGCGATAGCCCTGGGGCTAAGCATCGTATGGCAGTCCCTATCGGCTGAATCGGTGACGCCGTCGTGGCTGCTGCCGCCGATCAAGGAGGCGAACGGTCGCATCACCGCGCAGCTTGGCGGTCGTCTGCATCTGGATTTCGTGAGGTTCGACAATGATAACCGTGGCGCAGGTAATGCCGGTGGCATTCAGGTGCGGCGCGGGTGGGTCAATCTAGTCGGCAAGATCTACGATTTCGATTATCGCGTTTCGGTGGATCTGGCCGACAACCAGGTGTCTTACAAAAGTTTTTATCTGCGTCGGCGGATCGGTCCAGGCAGGTTGATTCTCGGCCAGTTCAAACCTTTTTTCTCGTTGGACGACACCATCAGCTCCGACAACATCATGCTGCTGGAGCGTGCTTTCGTCGCCACTACGGTGGCCCCTTTGTTCCGTCTTGGAGCAGCCTATCAGGGGCGGTTTCACCAACTCACCTATGGCTTGACCGCCTACAGTCTCAACGATATCGACGGCGTGCGTTCCAATGGCTCGGGTCAGGCGGCACGCTTCACCTGGTCGCCGCCCAGCGCCGAAAATCGGTTGTTGCACCTGGGCTTGTCGCTGGCCAAGGAACGCTACTCACGCAGCAATGCCACAGAACAAGGACGGGCCGCCAGCCTCACCGTGCGTCCCGTAGGCGCCAAGGGCGACGATAGCCGGCTCAACCTGCTCTTGTTCCGCAACGGCGCACCGACGGATGTAATCAAGAGCGCGTTGGAGCTGGGCACAGTCTATGGCCCTTGGTCGTTGCAGGGCGAATATGCGAATGCCCGTTATGACGATGGCATTCAGCGCGCCGTCGTGACGACGTACTACACGCAACTGAGTTATGCCCTCACCGGCGAGTCGCGCCCATACAACCGCAATGTCGGACGCTTCGACGGCATTGGACCGCGCAACAAACGATCGGGTGCATGGGATCTCGTATGGCGCTACGACCATATCGATGGCCGTCAGCGCACGCTGGGCGACCTTCCACTCAGCCACCGCGCGGTGGATGCCTACACGTTAGGCCTCACCTGGACGTACAGCGCCAATCTGCGCCTGATGCTTAATTTTATTCATAGCCGCAGTCGCGATCGGCTGACTCACTCCACGCTCGACAACACCAACGCTCTGGCGACCCGAGTGCAACTCATTTTCTGATCGCATCGCCATCGTGCGGCGTTGTGCCGCGACGATGCGATTCGACCTTGCCTGATAGGGAGCAATATTTTGCTGACACTACTTGGATTTGGCATGGTGATCACGTTCATGACGTTGATCATGCTCAAGCGATTATCGCCAGTGGTCGCGCTTATCGCTATTCCCATCATCTTTGCGCTGTTCGGCGGCTTCGGCAGTGACATCGGCGAGATGATGCTGAAAGGCATCAAGAAGATCGCGCCCACCGGCGTCATGCTGATGTTCGCGATCCTCTATTTTGGCGTGATGATCGATGCCGGCCTGTTCGATCCGCTGGTCAACCGCGTGCAGCGCATGGTCAAAGGTGACCCGCTAAAAATATTGGTGGGCACGGCGGTGCTGGCCATGACGGCGGGGCTGGATGGCGAGGGCACAACTACCTACATGATTTCGGTATCGGCGATGCTGTCACTGTGCCGACGCTTTCAAATCAGCACCATAAAAATGGCCGGGGTGATCATTCTAGCCAGCGGGGTAATGAATATATCGCCCTGGGCCGGGCCCATGGCACGCGCGGCTACCGCACTGAACGTGGACACGGCCGAGGTTTTCATGCCGATGATTCCAGCCATGCTGGCAGGCATGCTGGGCGTGGTCATGGTCGCCTGGGTGTTGGGCATGGGCGAGCGTCGCCGGCTCGGTTACCGCCGCGATCAGCCACTCATCCCCAGCCCAGACGAGGACGATGCCGACCCGGTCTTGCCGAAGGTCGAGGTTGCCGACGATTTGCGCCGCCCCCGGCTCATGCTGGTCAACCTGTTGCTTACCATTGGGCTGCTCACCGCCCTGGTGGTGAACATGTTGCCACTGCCGGTGTTGTTCATGATCGCCTTTGCGCTGGCGATCACGATCAACTACCCGAACATGTTGCTACAGCGACAGCGCATTGCCCATTACGCGGGCAATGCCTTATCCGTGGTCGTGGTGGTATTCGCGGCCGGCATTTTCACTGGCATTTTGTCGGGCACCGGCATGGTCAAGGCCATGGCTGGCAGCCTGCTGGCGATCATCCCCGATTCCATGGGGCCGCACTTGGCGGTCATCACCTCCATCATCAGTATTCCGTTGACCTTCTTCGTCTCTAACGATGCGTTCTACTTCGGCATTCTGCCGGTGCTGTCTCACACCGCCGCCCAATACGGCATTACGCCGCTGGAAATGGCGCGCGCCTCGTTGGTGGGCCAGCCGGTGCATCTACTCAGCCCACTGGTGCCGTCCACCTATCTACTCGTGGGCATGGCTGGCATCGATTTCGGCGATTTCCAGCGTTTCGCACTGAAGTGGGCCTTGTTGATGTGCCTGGCACTGCTAAGCGCCTCGCTGTTGCTCGGCATTGTTCCTCTGTGACTGGCGTGCGCGCCAACCAATCTTGGAGATATCTATGAGTTTGCGTATTGCTTACGTCACCAGCGGCATGGGCAGTCTGGGTACCGCCATCTGCCAACAATTGGCCCGCAGCGGCCACACCGTGGTGGCTGGCTGCGGCCCCGCTTCGCCACGACGGCTGGAATGGCTGCGTGATCAGCGAGCGGGCGGCTTTGACTTCATCGCCTCCGAAGGCAACGCGCGCGATTGGACATCCACCGTTGCAGCCTTTGACAAGGTGCGCAGTGAAGTAGGGCCGATCGACGTGCTGATCAATAATGCCGGCAGCGCTCGCGATGTGTTGTTTCGACAAATGACCCCGGACGACTGGTCCGCGGTGATCTCCAGCAATATCAATTCGCTGTTCAACGTCACCAAGCAGGTTGCCGAGGGCATGGTCAAGCGCCGCTGGGGACGCATCATCAACATTGCTTCGGTGAGTGCGCAAAAAGGACAGATAGGCCAGATCAACTACGCCACCGCCAAGGGCGCGGTACAAGGATTTACCCGCGCGCTGGCCGCCGAGATCGCCGCGCACGGCGTCACCGTCAACACGGTGTCGCCGGGATATATCACCGGTACCGCGCTTAGCTCGTTTCCACCCGACATGCTTGATCGGCTCGCTGCCAATGTGCCGATGCGGCGACTGGGATCGCCTGACGAAGTGGCGGCGGTTTGCGCATGGCTGGCTTCCGACGACGCCGCGTTCGTCACCGGCGCGGACTATGCCGTGAATGGCGGTGCCTACATGGGTTGATCAGGCCGACCAGCCCAACGGGCTTATTTGAACTGGCCGCGGCGAAACACGCTTTCGCCGTCCAGCAGAACGCGCAGCTCGAAATGCAGCGGAAAAACCGCCGCAACGGCTTGACCGAGTGCGTCGGCAAGCTCGTCGTAATCCGCGGCGGCATCGGCGTAGCCCACAGCGGGCAGGCATAGGTAACGGCCCGACGTAACCAACGAGGCGTGGCTGATCTCGACCCCCTCGTCGGTCGATACGCCGACGAAACCACTCAGCTCCAAACCGCTTGAGGTAGTGAACGCCGCGGCGACGGATAACGAAAAAGCTCCCTGCGGAACCACCGTCGTATCGAGTGGGCGAACCCATGTTTCATCCTGCCCCTCAACCTCTTCTTCGTCATCGGCAAACGCCCAGACGTGAAAGGTATCCAGATCGTCGGCCGTGAGTTCGTCAATGGGTTTGCGCGTGAGCAGGGTGGGCAACATGCTTCGACCTTTGGTCTTGTAATGGAACGGGCAGCGGCGAAGCATCGCATGCCTGCGTGACGAAGCGAGGATATTTTCTGATCACGGCCAAGCCACGGCCTGACCGCGAGGCACGCTTGACCGGATGAGCGTGAGAGCTACTTCGTCAACAACACCGGAGTGCTTCGCCATCGCCCGCTTCATACGCGCCGGATGAGCGCATCAGCCACCCATTGACCAGGACTTGACTCCGATAAACGCTACGAAGTGGATCGGCGCTCCGCCTGCGCATAGTCGTTCGGCGAGCGCCCCACCAGCTGGCGAAAGTCGCGGATGAAATGCGCCTGATCAAAATAGCCTAGCTCCAAGGCCAGGTCGGCCCAGAGCACCGGCTTGCCTGCCTGTAGTTGCGCAATCGCTTCATGCAGGCGATAGCGGTTGATGACCCATTTCGGACCGACACCGACATATTGTCGAAACAAGCGTTGCAGCGCGCGTTTGCTTAAGCCGCTGAGTGCTGTCAGTTGCTCCACCGACGTCAGGCTGCGATCGTTGGCAATATCGGCAACCAGCGCCGCGATGCCCGCCAGTTGCGTATCCGCCGAGGGCCGATGAGCGGACAGCAGCTGTTCTGCTACCGCCGTCATGCCATCCATGTCGGCACAGGCAAGCACCTCGCTTTCGAAGCTTGCCGCCGATGCGCCGAATACCTCGGTCACGCCCATCGAGCGATCCATCAACGTAGCTACCGGCGCACGCAGAAAAGGATAAAAGCCGCCGGCCCTGAATTTGACTCCGAAAACCCGGCCCTGCCCTTCGAGCAGGCGCGTAAAGCGGCCGCTATGCACACCGTAGATACGTGTGCAGCCAGCCTCGATCACTAATTGCACATTGGGATGCGGCAACGTTTCCTGCTGTTGCGCCGGCAGGCCACGGAGATCCCAGCCGACTAGCCAGTAGTGCTCGATCCACTCCGCCAAAGCCACCGATGGCGCGCGCCGGACGTGCTGAAACTCGCCATGATCCAGCCGCGTCTTCAAGACACCGCGCGGTGGGCCCGGGTCAGCGCCAGGCTGTCGCGTTTTTCCAATCATCGGCGCGGCACTTTCGCTGTAATCCATGGCAAGGCGGCGCCCACCACGCCGTGCCCGAATGGTAAAGCAATCATGCGCACCCGATCATCCTCGTCAGCAGGCATCATGGCGGCCCTAGGCCTCATGTTTGGCCTGCTTGTTTCAGCCCCATCGATGTCGAAGGAAGCCACCACCATGCACGCCAGCGGACCTTTTGAAGTGAAGTTGACGCCACAACCGGCAATACCCGGCATCGAGCCGGCACGCGTCGATGCGCGCACCATCGACAAGCAGTTTCATGGCGAGCTGGAGGCGCACAGCCTCGGCGAAATGCTTTCGGCCGGCGGCGAAGTGCCCGGCTCGGCCGGCTATGTGGCGATCGAACGCGTCACCGGCACGTTGCACGGCCGCCATGGCAGCTTCCTGTTGCAGCACAGCGGTACGATGAATCGCGGCGAGCCGCAATTGGCCATCCATGTCATCCCTGATTCGGGTACCGAACAACTGACCGGGCTGACCGGCAGCATGGCGATCATCATAGAGCATGGACAACACTCATACACCTTCGACTACCAGTTGCCATAACCTGCCCATGCCCCAGACCGTCTTGCTCTGCTATTGCAGCTGCCCCGATACCGCCAGCGCCCAGCGGCTGGCGGAGACCCTGGTCGGCGAATCACTCGCCGCCTGTGTCAATCGCCTGCCCGGCGTGCTTTCTACCTATCGCTGGCAAGGTGCGGTAACCACGGATGACGAGGTGTTGCTGTTGATCAAGACCACCGCGGAGCGCTTCGAGGCATTGAAGACGCGCCTGCTGGAGCTGCATCCCTACGAACTGCCCGAACTGATCGCCGTGCCGGTGGATCGCGGCCATGCGACCTATCTGGACTGGGTGCGGACAAGCGTGAAAGATTGAATCCGCCAGCGCAAAACATAGGGCCACGACCTACACTGCCAACTACTTCGTAATCATCAACTCAGCGCTAGGTTTGGCCACAAAAACCACCAGCATGCTTGCCGGCTCGCTGCTGCTGGCGTTACCGCTGACCCGGTGCTCGGTGCCCGCGGGCTCGAACCAGCTCTGGCCCACGCCATAAACCTTGACCGGGCCATCGGCCAGCTGGCTGCGGATATGCCCCGACAACACGTAAACAAACGCATCGGCGTCATGATGATGCGGCGGCGTCGATTGGCCAGGCGCATAAGTCACCGTGAGCGCGCTGAGTTGTTGCCCCGGCGCCTGGGTCAACCTGGCCTGCAACAGCGACTGCTCCTCCGCGCCGGCAGCGATAGCGGGGCTACTGCAGCCAAGCATCAGCCACAGCGTGGCAAATAGTCCTTTTGCAAAAATCGAGCCGTGATTCATAGCCTCACCTTGATGGTTGAACAGGGATACGGGAGCAAGTGAACGCGAATGGATGACCCACGCGGCCAGATACTCAACGTGCCGACAAGGCCCGCAGCGTGCTGGAAAGCTGCGCGTCCACGCCTTCAGTGCGGCGTACGATCTTGCCGTCGGCATCGATCACCAACAGCGTCGGCACATGCATCACCCGAAAGCGGCGAAACAAGCTGCCCGATTCATCGAGCGTCAACGGAATGCCGATGTGATGCTCGTCGCGATAGCTGCTCAAATCGTCCTTGCCCGCCCATAGACCCGAGGCGATACCAAGCCAACGCGTAGAGCCTTGGCGCGACAACTTCGCCACCTGCTCGCGTACCGCACGGCAACTCGCGGCGACCGCAGGACGGCTGCTCGCCAGATACGACTCGCACCAGGGCGACAGAAACACCAACACCGTAGGCCGCTTCACCGCGGCGTCTTGCGCCTGAAACGTCGCGCCATCGAGCGTCTGTGCGCTGAAAGCAGGCAGCCGATCTCCGATATCGACATGCGCAGCCTCCTCCTGCACGCCACTTTTCGATGCCGCCGCACCGGCCATCGGCATCGGCGCTGCCGTGCGTGCGGCGAGCAAGGCCGCATCGAGCTTGGCATCCGCCATATGGCCCACATACTGAATGCGCCCATCGCGACCGATCACGATGTGCTGCGGTGTCACCCGCAAATTGAACGCCTCGCCCAAGCTGCCATCGTCAAACACGATCGGCATCTGCAAACCCATTTTCTGACGATACTTGCGCACCTCCTCCACCGTATCGTCAAAACCGACGTCGATAGCGATCACCGCCAGATCCGCTCCGGCCTGCTCATAGGTATGTTCCAGGTGCGGCATCTGCTCACGACAAGGCACGCACCAGGTCGCCCAGAACTTCAAATAAACCGCTTGCTTGCCATACAGACTGGCCAGATCGATGGTCTTCCCATCAATCGTCTTCAACACCAACCGCGGCGCCAGCGACCCCACCAGCCCATGCCCCGCAGCCTCAGCCCGCTGCTGCCCGGTATCCGCCCGCAACGGCAGCACGCTCAACGAAAACAACAAACAAAAAAGCCCCAGCAAGATGCGCATAGTCGATGATCGGGTAGTTACGATGCCGCCATACTGGCGACATCGCCCCGCGCCGATAAGAACCACTTTGCGCAAATCTAAGGGAGCCACCTTGAGGAGCGTTTTTTTGAGCGCTTCGGCATGGAGCCGACACCCTGGCGCTACTCCTGACTATCGAAAAGCCCCCTTCCTAACCTCCCCCTACACGTAGGGGGAGGGGCAAAAGCCTGAGCGCCGACGATCAACGCGAACACCACACACGACCGATACGGTTGCCGTTGCCGTTGCCCTTGCCTTTGCCTTTGCCCTTGCCTTTGCCCTTGCCTTTGCCTTTGCCTTTGCCTTTGCCTTTGCCTTTGCCTTTGCCTTTGCCTTTGCCTTTGCCTTTGATGTTGCCGTTGCTCTTGACGTCAGGGGCCCCTGTGCGTCGGTGAGGGCTGGACGATCAGGCCCGCAGGGGACTCGGCATGGACGCCGAGTCCTTTTCGCCAGGGCAGGAGCCCTGTCGAAAAGCCCGGCCAACCCTCACGCACCCGAAGGGCGACAAGCGGGGATGGCCTTCTCTTTGGTTACTTTCTCTTGGCCACGCAAGAGAAAGTAACTCGGTCTCCGGCAGGAGGGCGAAACACGCCGCAGGCGACCAGCTCACGAAAACTCCACAAAACCTACTCACCCACCCAAAGCATCACCCGCCGCACCGCCTCATCGATATACCGCACATCCACTGTTCCAAAACCAAACGCCAACCCATGCGGCACCAACGCGCCCACCGCATACCCGCCCAACCCCTCCAGCTGAATCCCCTCCTCGGCAGCCCGCTCAATCATCCGATCAATCTCAACCGTGCTCGGCAACAACGCCGCCAAATGCAAGCCCGCATCCGACGGCAACACCTGCACCGCGCTGCCACCATAGCTAGCCAGCGCATGCAGCAGCGCCGCCCGCCGCTGCGCATAAACCTTATGCATCTTGCGGACATGCCGAACCAAATGACCTTCCGCGATAAACGCCGCCAAGGTGTCCTGCGCCACCACATCACAATGCCAATCGCTTAGTTGCTTGGCCTCGGCCAGCGCCGGATGCAGCCACGGCGGCGCCACCACGTAGCCCAACCGCAAGGTTGGGAACAGACATTTGGAAAACGTGCCGACGTAGCAAACCGAACCGTGTCGGTCGAGCGTTTGCAACGCGTCCAGCGGGCGCCCGCCATAACGGAATTCACCGTCATAGTCGTCTTCGATAATGGTCGCGTTGTGCGCTTGGGCAAACGCCAATAACGCAGTGCGCCGACGCGGCGACAACGGCATGCCGAGTGGAAACTGGTGCGATGGGGTGACGTAAATCACCTGGGTCGAAGCAGGCAGTTGCTCGACCACCAGCCCTTCGTCATCCACCGGCACCGCCACGACATTGGCGCCTGCCGCGGTAAACGCCGCACGCAATGGCGGGTAACCCGGATCTTCCATCGCCAAGGTGGTTTGCCCTGGCGTCACCAGTACCCGCGCCAACAAATCGAAGGCCTGCTGCGCACCGCTGGTGACGATGACATCGTCGGCTTGGCAGGCCACCGCGCGGGCAAACGAGACATGTCGGGCGATGGCCTCTCGCAGCACGGGGCGCCCTTCGGCCGGGCCATACACCGGCGCCGCCTTGGACAAATCGCGCAATGCCCGCGCCGACAAGCGCCGCCATACCTCGAACGGAAACTGCCGGTTATCCGGAATGCCCAGCCGGAAATCCTGCGGCGACGACACCTGCCGCGCCAGCGAATGAGCCCCGGCGGACTCGCGCCAGTAAGGCGCCAGGCGGCGCTGCATGTCGGCGTGACGGCTCAGCGCGCGGCCATGGCCATGGCGCGCCAGCAAATCGGCGACATAGTTCCCCGCCCCGCGCCGGGCGATCACATAACCTTCGCTGAGCAGCAAGTCATAGGCCGCCACCACCGTATTGCGCGAGATCTGCAGCGCTTCCGCCAGCTCACGGGTGGCCGGCAAACGAAGTCCTGGCTTCAAACGGCCATCGAGAATCGCCGCGTGCAATTGCCCATGCAAGGCGCGCAGCCGTTCGCGTGTGCCGGGCGGCGGCAAGACGATCGGGAACCCGAAAATTGGATCCATTAAATGTCCGATATGTGGATCTTATGGGGGCCCAAAATTACACCTAATCTGTGTCCCACGTGCAAAGCCCTACCGGAGCATCCGATCATGATCGACCTTTATTACGCCGCCACCCCCAATGGCCTCAAGGCACGCTTGTTTATGGAGGAGGCCGCGCTGGCCGGGGCGGACCTGCCGTATCGGCTGCTACCGGTGAATATCGGCAAGGGCGAGCAGTTCAAACCATCGTTTCTGGCCATTTCACCGAACAACAAAATTCCGGCCATCGTCGATCACGCACCCGCCGATGGCAGCGCGCCGGTCAGCATGTTCGAATCGGGGGCGATCCTGCTTTACCTCGCCGAGAAGATCGGCCGCTTCATCCCTACCGATATTCACGGCCGTGCCGAGGTGCTGCAGTGGCTGTTCTGGCAAATGGCCGGACTAGGCCCGATGGCCGGGCAGATCGGGCATTTCAATGTCTTCGCGCCAGAGAAGGTGCCTTACGCGATCGAGCGCTATAGCAAAGAAACGGGTCGTCTTTATGGCGTGCTCAATCAGCGGCTGGCCGATCGCGAGTTCATTGTCGAGGAGTTCTCTATCGCGGACATCGCCTGCTATCCATGGCTGGTGCCGCATAAGGAGCACGGGCAAAACCTGGCCGAGTTTCCGCATCTGCAGCGTTGGTTCAACGCCATGGCGGCACGGCCGGCCACGCAGCGCACCTATAAAGGTGTAGCCAATCCGTATGCGCCGCAGGGCAAGCCAATGTCTGACGAAGAGCGCAAGGTGCTGTTCGGACAAAGCGCCACCACCACGCGTTGATCGCAGCCGCCGCAGCGGCAACCAAAGCCATTGCCTGAAAACCTCCCTTGCCGAGCCCTCTCATGAAACGCTCTGACGTCGGTGTATTGCTGTTGCTGGGAGCCCTGTGGGGCGCCTCGTTCTTGTTTATGCGCATGGGCGCCGATGCCTTCGGCACCATGGCGCTGGCGGGGATGCGGGCGATCGGCGCCGCGCTGTGCTTCTTGCCATTGCTGGCCTCGCGCCAGCACATGGCGGAACTGCGCGCGCACTGGCGGCCCATTGCCTTGTTTGGCCTGACCAATTCGGCCCTGCCCTATGTGCTGTTTTCGTTCGCCGCAAAGATACTGCCGGCCGGGCTTTCATCGATTTTCGATGCAATTACCCCGCTGCTGGTCGCCGCCTCAGGCTGGCTGTGGCTGGGCGAAAAACTCGATGCGCCGCGCATCTGGGGTTTGTTGATCGGCTTGGCCGGCGTGCTGTGGCTGGTTGGCGATACCGCCGGCTTCGGCCATGGCGGCGCCACCGCCGGCTGGGCCATGGCCGCCTGTGTGGGCGCCACCGTGTGCTATGCGTTCTCGGTGCATTACAGCCATCGTTATCTGCGCCATGTCTCGGTCATGACCTCCACCGCCGGCAGCCAGGTCGCCGCGGCGCTGCTACTGACCCCGTCCACGATCTGGCTATGGCCGGCCACGACGCCGGGGCTGCAAGCCTGGTTCGCTATGGCCGGGCTGGCGGTGGCCTGTACCGCGCTGGCTTATTTGTTGTTCTTTCGCTTGATTGCCCGCGCCGGCACAGCGCCGACCATGACCGTGCTGTACCTGATCCCGGCCTTCGGCGTGCTGTGGGGCTGGCTGTTTCTGGACGAAGCCTTTACCGCAGCGATGGCCGTGGGCTGTGCGGTGATTTTGCTCGGCACCGCCTTGACTACCGGATTGATCCGTTTTCGCCTGGCCGCAGTCGCCAAGCCAGCCACCGAAGAGACCTGAGTACACGGCTAACCGGCTTCACCCGGCCAGCTGCGCCATAATCCCCTTTCACCCGCGTCCAGGCGCGGGCCCTCTGAAGCTGGAGTTGCAATGCGCTCGACCCTTCCCGGCCGTATGGCCGCACGATTCACCGCCCTGCTCGGCCTGCTGTTATTTGCCTGGCTGCTTTGCTCGGGATCTGCGCTGGCGCAGGATACCGAGGATGGACTACTACCGGTCACCGAGGCTTACAAGCTCAGTGCCGATGCCGGTACACCGGGCGTCGTCAAGCTGCATTGGGTGATTGCGCCGGACTACTACCTCTATCGCGGCCGGATGAAATTCAAGCCTGGCGAAGGGATCACCCTGGGTGACGCACAGCTGCCGGACGGCAAAAAACATCACGATGAATTCCTCGGCGATGTCGAGACTTATCACGACGCTGTCGACGCCAGCGTGCCTTACAGCGTGGCCCCCGGCACCCAGCGGCTAAAGCTTTCGGTGCAGTACCAGGGTTGCCACGAGGTCGAGCCCAAGATCTGCTATCCGCCGCATACCGAACAACTGGATCTGCCGCTGCCTGGCGCTGACACGGCAGCGACCGATGCAGCGGCGGGCAGCTTGGGCGCAGCGCTCAATCAACTGGGTGCCGGCAAACCCGGCGGCGCCAGCCAGGGGATGGATGCCGCGCCGCTACCGGCTGAGCAGGCTTTTCATTTCGAAGCCTTGGCGCGTTCGCCGAAACAGCTGCTGCTGCGCTGGAGCATGCCCAAGGGCTATTACCTGTATCGCGATCAGACCCGCGTGCAATTGAAAGACGCGGCCGGGCTGCAGCTGGGCAAACCCGCCTGGCCGGCAGGTGGCGTAGCGCATCAGGATGCGAATTTCGGCAATGTTATCGTGTACTTCGATCAGGTCGAGTTGCCGGTGACGATCGAAGGCGATGCCGCCGCGCAAAAATCACTGCAGCTCGTAGCCAGTTTTCAGGGTTGCCAGGATGGCGGCCTGTGCTATCCGCTGATGACCCGCGCGGTCAGTATCGATCTCGGCAGCGGGGCGGCAGCTACCGGTGTCAGTGCGGAAACCGCGCCGCAGGCGCCGCCGGCCGAGGTACTGGCCAAGGCCGCGGCAACCGCCCCCGCCACCACCGAGTTCACCCTGGCGCTGGTGCTCGGTGCGCTATTGGGCGGCTTGTTGTTGAATCTGATGCCCTGCGTGTTGCCGGTGTTGTCGCTGAAGGTCATCGGTGTGCTGGAAAACGCCAGCGAACTTCGCGCCTTGCGCCGGCATGCGGTGTTCTACACCGCGGGCGTGCTGCTCAGCTTTGCGCTGCTGGCGGTGATTGCGCATTTGTTCGGCAAAGGGCTGGGCGCGCAATTGCAAAACCCGACCATGGTGGCGGTGCTGGTCTGCGTGATGCTGGCCGTGGGGCTGTGGCTATCCGGCGTGGTGGAGTTCGGTGGTTCGCTGGGTAACGTCGGTCAATCGCTGGCGGCACGCAAAGGCCCCAGCGGCGATTTCTTTACCGGCGTGCTGGCGGTGCTGGTCGCCACGCCATGCACGGGTCCGTTCATGGGTCCGCCGATGGCCTATGCGCTGAGCGCGCCGCTGCTGCAAAGCTTGCTGATCTTTATGACGCTGGGTCTGGGCTTGGCGCTGCCGATTCTGGCGATTGCCGCGGTGCCGGCCCTGGCCCGCCTGCTGCCGCGTCCTGGCCGTTGGATGGAAACGCTGAAGCAAGTGCTGGCCTTCCCGATGTATCTGACCGCGGCCTGGCTGGTGTGGGTATTGGCCAAGCAGCGCGGTGCCGATGCGGTGGGGCTGGTCTTGGTCTCGGCGGTGTTGTTGGCGATGACACTGTGGTGGCTCGAGCGCAGCCGCTCGCGCGGTGCGCTGAGCCGGGCATGGGTTGCTGTGCTGGCCCTGGCGACGCTGGTGCCGCTGTACTACGTGGCCAGCTTGCCACCGCCCAGCGCGGTGGCGGTCGCTGAGGATGGCGTGGTGGCGTATTCGCCGGAGAAGCTGGCCGAACTGCGCAAGGCGGGTACGCCGGTGTTGGTCGACATGACCGCCGACTGGTGTGTTACCTGCAAGGCGAATGAGCATGCCGTGCTCGATACCGATGCCTTCCGTGCCCTGCTCAAGCGCACCGGTGCGGTTTATATGAAAGGCGACTGGACCGACGTCAACCCGACCATTGCCAGCTTTCTGCAGCAGTACCACTCGCCCGGTGTGCCGCTGTATGTGGTGTTTCCGAAAAACGGCGGCGAGGGACGCAAGCTATCCACCGTGCTGACCTCGTCGCTGGTCGAGCAGGCCCTGACCGAGGCGGCGCAGTGACGCTTACACCAAGCACCACCCCGGGCGGCTTACGCACAAAGAGCGCTAAAGGCTCCTTTCAACCAGCCTCGGGTAAGCAGCGATGAGCCGCAGCAACTGGGCGATCCTGATGCTCGCGGTACTGGCCGCCGCCGTAGGCGGCTGGTTTCAACATCAGCAGCAGACAGCGAAAGTAACCGCCGGCGTGCCGGCCGCGGTCGGCGGCGTCGGTGAGTTAGGCCCCGAGCTGTCGCTGCCGGGCATCGACGGCCGCGAACACCGGCTTGGCGACTTCCGCGGGCGCCGCGTACTGCTTAACTTCTGGGCCAGCTGGTGCCTGCCCTGCCTGGAAGAAATGCCGGCGCTGGCGCGCATGCAGGCTAAGTTCGGCGATCAGGGGACGATCGTCGTCGGCATTGCGATGGACAAGCCGGCGGCGGTGCGCGAGTTCCTGGCCGCCCATCCGGTGCCTTACCCGATGTTGCTGGGGCGGCTGGACAGCCCCAGCACCTCGCTGCGTTTCGGCGATGCCGCCGAGGTTTTGCCTTATAGCGTGCTGCTCGATGGCGATGGCCGGGTGCTTGAGCGCCACGTCGGCAAGCTCACGCCGCAGCAGCTGGAAACGTGGCTAAAGCCCTCCTCGGGGCAGCCTTAGGTCTGGCCGCGGCGGCCTCGCGCTACCGCGGCCATCACCCCGCAGAAGCAGTCGGACATACGGCGACGCACGGTTGTCATGACACTTCTCCGCCGAACTGCGCCGAACTGCGCCGAACTAGACAACATCCCCGAGTGCGCGCACACTCCGCCCGTTCCGGATCTGCCGGAAGCTGACGGGATGCGGTGTGGCAAAGATCCTGGTCCTGCACGGACCCAATCTCAACCTGCTGGGCGTTCGCGAGCCGGATATCTATGGACGCCAGACCCTGGCCGACATCAATGCCGCCCTGGCCGCGCAGACCCAGGCCGCCGGCCATGAGCTGGTCTGGTTCCAGTCCAACGCCGAGCACGAGCTGATTGGCCGCATTCATCAGGCGCGCGACGAGCAGACCGCGATCATCCTGTTCAATCCCGGCGCCTTTACCCATACCAGCATCGCCCTGCGCGACGCGTTGAGCGGGGTGGCCATCCCGTTTATCGAAGTGCACCTGTCCAACGTGCATGCGCGCGAACCGTTCCGCCAGCACTCGTACCTGGCGGATATCGCGATCGGCGTGATCTGCGGCTTTGGTGCCGACAGCTACCGCCTGGCGCTGGAGGCGGCCATCGCCCGACTGGGTCGCCCAGCCCCCATCTCGCCCTGATTCGTATTCAACCCGGCTGACCCCGGGCTACTTTTTCCACTCCCTCGTCGCCACGGCGGCAACCACAAACATAGAAGGTTTGACCGAATGGACCTGCGCAAGATCAAAAAACTGATCGACCTGCTCGAAGAATCCAACCTCGCCGAACTGGAGATCAAGGAGGGCGAGGAAGTCGTCCGCCTGTCGCGCGTACCCAAGGGCACCGCAGCCATGGCGCCCGCGCCGGTCGCCGCACCCGCTCCGGTGGCCGCCGCTCCAGTCGCTGCCGCACCGGCCGAACCGGCCACCCCGGCGGCCAAGGCCCTGCCCGATGGCCACCTGGTGAAGGCACCGATGGTCGGCACCTTCTACGCCTCGTCGACCCCGGGCGCCGCCGCCTTCGTCAAGATCGGCCAGCAGGTCAAAGCCGGCGAGACCCTGGGCATCATCGAAGCAATGAAAATGTTCAACCAGATCGAAGCCGACGTCGCCGGCACTGTGCAGGCCATCCTGGTCGAAAACGGCCAGCCGGTGGAATTTGACGAACCCATGTTCGTGATTGCCTGAGCCGACCCAAGACCATGCCTAAGCTTGAAAAAGTCGTCATCGCCAATCGCGGCGAAATCGCCCTGCGCGTGCTGCGTGCCTGCCACAGTCTGGGTATCAAGACCGTGGCCGTGCACTCCACCGTGGACCGCAACCTCAAGCATGTCGGCCTGGCCGACGAGTCGGTGTGCATCGGCCCCGGCCCTTCCGTCGACAGCTATCTCAATATCCCGCGCATTATCGCCGCGGCGGAAATCACTGACGCCCAGGCGATCCACCCGGGCTACGGCTTTCTCTCCGAGCGCGCCGATTTCGCCGAGCAGGTGGAACAGTCCGGCTTTATCTTCATCGGCCCCACCGCCGAAGTGATTCGCCTGATGGGCGACAAGGTCGAGGCGATTCGCGCGATGAAGGCCGCTGGCGTGCCTTGCGTGCCCGGCTCGGGTGGCCCACTAGGCGAGGACGTGGATGAAAACATCCGCATCGCCCGCGAGATCGGCTATCCGGTGATCATCAAGGCTTCGGGCGGTGGCGGCGGTCGCGGCATGCGCGTGGTGCGCACCGAGGCCCATCTGGGCAATGCCATCACCATGACCAAGCAGGAGGCCAAGGCGGCCTTCGGCAACGATCAGGTGTACATGGAAAAGTTTCTGGAGAATCCGCGCCATGTGGAAATCCAGGTATTGGCCGATGGCCAGGGCAGCGCCGTTCACCTCGGCGAGCGCGACTGCTCGATGCAGCGCCGGCACCAGAAAGTGGTCGAAGAAGCACCGGCGCCGGGCATCACGCCCGAGCTGCGCGCGCAAATCGGCAAGGTCTGCGTCGATGCCTGCCTGCGTATCGGCTATCGCGGCGCCGGCACCTTCGAGTTCTTGTTCGAGAACGGCCAGTTCTACTTCATCGAAATGAACACCCGCATCCAGGTGGAGCATCCGGTGACCGAGCTGATCACCGGTATTGACCTGGTGCGCGAGCAGTTGCTGATCGCCGGTGGCGAAAAACTCTCGATCAAGCAAGAAGACATCGTGCTGCACGGTCACGCTATCGAGTGCCGCATCAATGCCGAAGATCCCGACACCTTCATGCCAAGCCCCGGCACGGTGAAACGCTTCGAGGCGCCGGGTGGCCCGGGTGTGCGTGTAGACACCCATTTGTACGACGGCTATCGCATTCCGCCGAACTACGATTCGATGATCGGCAAGCTGATCGTGCACGGCCCCGACCGCGAAACGGCGATTGCGCGTATGCGCCTGGCGCTGGCCGAGACGGTGATCGAAGGCGTCAAATGCAATATTCCGCTGCAGCAGCGCATCATGGCGGACGTCGGATTCCAGCAGGGTGGCCAGAACATCCATTACTTGGAAAAGCGCAGGGCCGAACAGAAAGACCAACACCCCGCCGGGTAATCGCAATGGGTTGAGCGATGTGTTGAAAATACGCACCGCCTGAATTGAAAAGACCGAGTAGGCTGGGCAACGCGGAGCGTTGCCCAGCCTGTTTCCACGCCATAGAAAGGCAACTTGCTTCGCAAGGAAGCACTGCGATGATCATGCCTGCCCCTGACTCACCAGTCCTGCTCACCTTGCGGGAAACCATCGAGGCCATCGTCGCCAGCTGCGACGACGGCGATGTATGGGACCGCTATGCCTGGGTCTACGCCAGCAACGGCGATACCCTGATCCACCAGCGCTTTTATCTGTCCAGCGCCGAGGACGAAGAAGACCTGCTGATCGACGAAAGCGGCGAAGCCTTGCCGCCGTTTGCCGCCGAGCGAGGCCTGCATCATTACCTCGAAGCGGCCACCTTCGCCGATGCGCTGATCGTGCAAAAGCAACAAAAGCCGCTATCGGAACTCGACGACTACGCCGCCGCGCTCGATCATTACGTTCGCCGCGATGCGTTTCTCGATCTCGGCGATGTCCACAGCGGCACGGGCGACGTCCCCGCACTGCCCGGCATCGCCCGCCATCTCGCCACCGAATACGACCTGCAACTGGCCGCGTGCCCGGCCGAACGCGTCGGCGATGCCGCCCGCGCCACCGCCCACCTGCTCGACATCTCTGTGGCCGCAGCGCTGGCGCGTTGCCGCGCGCTTCCGCTGGTGCTGGGCGAACGGGTCGATACACCGCGTTGCAGGCAAATTCAACAAGCCTTCGCTGCCTTGTCGCTGCCCTTGCAGCAAACCATCTATCACGCCCTGCCCTGGCAGGCCGAGGGCAACCGCACCCACGCAGCGTGACGATGCGGCGATTCGCATCACTCCCCGTCAATCGGTGACAATGCCTGCTTTCCGTCGGACCCTTCGCCCATGCCCTGGCTTGAACTCTCACTCACCGTCCGTGCCGAGCAACAGCCGCGCGTGGAAGAAGCCCTGGACGACCTGAGCGCGCTGTCGATCACGCTGCAGGACGCCGATGCGGAGACCCCTGACGAGCAGGCCATTTTCGAGCCTGGCGTGGGCGAGCTGCCGCTATGGCCGACCATCACCCTGCAAGCCTTGTTCGAGGCCGACTGTGATCGCCGCGGCCTAAGCGAGGCGTTGAACGAACTGCTGCCATGGCTGGAACCGGATCAGATCCTGTTCCGCGACGTCGCCGACGAAGACTGGGAGCGCGCGTGGATGGATCAGTTCAAGCCGATGCCGTTCGGCAAGCGCTTGTGGATCTATCCATGGAATATCGAACCGCCCGCCGATGACGATACGGTCATCGTCCGACTCGATCCGGGCCTGGCCTTTGGCAGCGGCACGCACCCAACCACCGCGCTGTGCCTGGAATGGCTGGACGGGCTGGATCTACACGGCAAAACGCTGATCGATTACGGCTGCGGCTCGGGCATTCTCGCCATTGCCGCACTCAAGCTCGGCGCAGCCCAGGCCGTCGGCGTCGATAACGACCCGCAGGCGCTCACCGCCTCGGCGGACAATGCCGAACGCAACGGTGTCGCCGACCGGCTCTCGCTGTTCCTGCCGGAAGATCACGAAGCCGAGCCGGCCGAAGTCTTCATCGCCAATATTCTCGCCGGCCCACTCGGCGAACTCGCGCCGACCTTCGCCGCTGCGGCACAAGCCGGCGCACCGTTCGCGATCTCCGGCATCCTGCAAGGTCAACAAGACGAACTGCTGCAACGCTACGGCGAATGGTTCGACGAGTTGCGCGTGGATACGCGGGAAGACTGGGTGCGCATCAGCGGCAAGCGCAAGTAAATTCACGCAGTCGGCAGCAGGTGCCGATAGCGCGGCGCGCTGATCACGCCCGGCGAATACACCTGCGCGTGACAGCTTCCTCTTTACTCTTAAGGCGTTACTGTTCACGCTTCGCACCATGTATTCCCAATGCCCCGAATGCCTCACCGTGTTCTCGCTGGATGCGGCAACACTTGCGCAGGCGCGCGGGCATGTCGTGTGCGGACATTGCCATGGCCAGTTCGATGCACTGACCAGCCTGACCAGTCAGCTGCCACCGGAGCCGTTTCAGCAATTGCCGCTACGCACCGCATCGGGGCAGCCGCCACTGGTGGAGTTGGCGGTTTACCGCCCCGCGCCGGAGCCGCCGGTGGTCGCCGAAGACCCTCGCCCCGCCGCCGAAGATTTTTCGCAGCTGTCGTTCTCGCCGCGCTTTGCCCGCGCGAAGCGCAAACCGACAAGCCGTCGTTGGCCGTGGGTTATCGCGAGCATCACGCTGCTCTTGGCATTGGCTTTGCAAGTTGGCTGGGCCAAGCGCGACCTGCTGATCACCGACCCCACGGTAGGCGGCTGGCTACAGCAGGCATGCAGTAGCCTCGGCTGCCAGCTGCCGCTGGTGCAGGATGTGAAACAGTTGCGCTTGCTGGCGCGCGATGTGCAGGCGCACCCATCGGTGCCGCATGCCCTGCTGATCAGCGCCACGGTGCGCAACGACGCAGCCTTTGCCCAACCTTATCCGATGGTGACCATCACCTTGTCGGACGTGGATGGCAAACGTATCGCCATGCGCCGGCTACATCCTTCGGAGTATCTCGGTGACAGCCTCACCCAACAACGTGGCCTGCCGGCAGGTGGCAGCACCGCGCTGGTGTTTGAAGTCGAAGACCCCGGCGACAAGGCGGTCGCCTTCGAATTCGGTTTTGAATAAGCCCGGAAATGTGCCCAAGAGCCTGTTCAACGCCACTCCCTGGCTCGCGCCGGGAGACTTTGTACAGGCTCTCAGATAGTTCGAGTTTCAAAAAAAGCTAAGTAGCCAATAGTCAAGCCACTTAAATTTCTTGGTAGGCGCGGGTAAACTCGACCCCTTCGTCTTATGCTGCACCCGGCGTTCCATGCGAGCCGCCGCCCGCGGTATCTGCCATAACCCATGTAGCGACCTATGTAGTTGCTACGTCTGTAGTGAGAGGGATTGCCTGTGAACGCCGTGAGACTGCCTGCCACCGAGGCTGTAAAAGAGTCCTCGTCGCAGAGCGCACTGAGCGAATGCGTCAGCCGCACCGTCCGCCGTTACCTCGCCGATATCGGCGACACCGAGTGTGACGAAGGTCTGCATGCATTGGTGATCCGCGAAGTCGAAGGCCCCTTGCTGCGCGAGGTGCTGGCGTTTCATGACGGCAACCAGAGCCGCGCCGCGGCGGTGCTTGGCATCAACCGTGCCACCTTGCGCAAGAAGCTGGCGCAGCACGGGTTGCTGTAAACGGGGAACGGGGAACGGCAAAAGCATCAGCCGCCAGCCGTCTTTGTCATGCTCTTTCGGTCTGGATAGCCCTGGCCATGCCAGGCCCTGCAGCGCCTCTGCGTATACCCTGTTTCCCATTTCCCGTTCCCTGCTCCAACTGAAAGCTATAATGCCCGGCTTTACCGTTCTGGAAGCCGTCATGTCCGCACCTGCTGTCACGCCTGTCCGCCGCGCCTTGTTGAGCGTCTCGGACAAGACTGGATTGATTGAACTGGGTCAGCGGCTGACAGCTGCGGGTATCGAGCTGCTATCCACCGGCGGCAGCGCCAAAGCCTTGCGCGACGCCGGCATTGCGGTGAAAGACGTCAGCGACGTCACCGGCTTTCCCGAAATCATGGATGGCCGCGTCAAGACCCTGCACCCGAAAGTACATGGCGGCCTGCTTGGCCGGCGCGGCACCGATGCCGCGGTGATGGCGCAGCTGGATATCGCCCCGATCGACCTGCTGGTGTTGAACCTGTATCCGTTCGAAGCCACCGTCGCCAAGGCCGACTGCACGCTGGAAGAAGCCATCGAGAATATCGATATCGGCGGCCCGGCGATGCTGCGTTCCGCCGCGAAAAACTGGAACGATGTCGGCGTACTCACCTCACCCGATCAATACGCCGAAGCCTTGACCGAGATCGAACAGCAAGGCGGCCTGAGCCGGGCCACGCGTTTCAAGCTGGCGGTAGCCGCCTTCAACCGTGTCTCCAATTACGACGGCGCCATCAGCGACTACCTGTCCGGCCTGCAACTCAACGAAGGCCACGACGCCATCGCCGGCCGCGCCGTATTTCCGCAGCAGGTCAACAGCCGTTTTGTGAAAGTGATGGATCTGCGCTACGGCGAGAACCCGCACCAACAAGGCGCGTTTTATCGCGACCTCGCTCCGGCCGCGGGCACCCTGGCGACCTTTCGTCAGTTGCAGGGCAAGGAGCTGTCGTACAACAACATCGCCGATGCCGATGCCGCCTGGGAATGTGTCCGCCAGTTCGATCTGCCGGCCTGCGTCATCGTCAAGCATGCCAACCCTTGCGGCGTGGCGGTAGCGGCCGACCCGCTGGCCGCTTACGAGCTGGCCTACGCCACCGACCCGACCTCGGCCTTCGGCGGCATCATCGCCTTTAACCGCCCGCTGGATGCCGCCACCGCCCAGGTGATTCTCAAGCGCCAGTTCGTCGAGGTGCTGATCGCGCCGGCGGTGGAGCAAGGCGCGATCGACGCCGCTGCCGCCAAGGCCAATGTGCGGGTCTTGGAAATTCCGCTCGGCGACGGCCACAACAGCCATGACACCAAGCGCGTCGGCTCCGGCCTGCTGATCCAGACCGCCGACCTGCGCATGGTCGAGCGCGGTGAATTGAAAGTAGTCAGCAAGCGCCAGCCCACCGCGGCGGAATTGAACGATTTGTTCTTCGCCTGGCAGGTCGCCAAGTTCGTCAAGTCCAATGCCATCGTCTACGCCAAAGACGGCCGTACCATCGGGGTCGGCGCCGGCCAGATGAGCCGTGTGGTCAGCGCAAAAATCGCTGGGCTGAAAGCCGAGGAAGCAAAACTGACGGTGCCGGGCAGCGCCATGGCCTCGGATGCGTTCTTCCCCTTCCGTGACGGCATCGACGCGGCGGCAGCGGCAGGTATTCGCGCGGTGATTCAACCCGGCGGCTCGATGCGCGACAACGAAGTGATCGGCGCGGCCGACGAGCACGATATGGCGATGGTCTTCACCGGCGTGCGCCACTTCCGTCACTGATCTCGCCCAAGCCTGGCCCGCTCTCGGCAGGGAGCGGGCGGGCGCCAGCGGGGATACCCGCCAGCCCCGATCGATAGAACCATCGCGCACAGGCCATGCCTGCGACAGCGCCTTGTCCCAATCTCGCCAGATTTTCTAGGTAAGATGCGCTCGCCTGCGCCACGACATCGATGCGCGGGAGGGGAGCTACAAAAAACTCAGGCAAGGAAGCCGCTCTAGGTGAAACGGACATCTAATTCAGCAACGCAACCGATGCGGCACCGCCTCTTTGCCCGCCATGTGCAGCTCTGCGCATGGTGCCATAGCAGCCGCGCGAACAGGCTTTAGGGGAGCCCGTATGCTGTTTCCTACCGTCGAATTCGGATTATTTTTCCTGCTGACGCTAGGCGTGGCATGGCCGCTGGCGCGCCGGCTGGCCTGGCATAACGGGTTTCTGTTACTCGTCAGCTATGTGTTCTATGGCTTTTGGAACTGGGCTTATGTGCCCCTGCTGTTCGGCCTGTCGCTGTTCGCCGCACTGGTAGCGCAGCGCAGTCAGCGCAGCACCCGGGCCAGCGTGCGCAAGGCATGGCTGGTCGGCGGTGTCATCGTCTGCCTGGCAGTGTTGGTCTACTACAAGTACACCGGCTTTGTGCTGCAAAACCTGCTGGATCTATGGCGCCAGGTCGGCACCCCGCCCGCACTTCAACTGGAAAGCCCGCTGCTGCCGCTGGGCATTTCGTTCTTTGTCTTCCACGCCATTTCGTTGCTCGGCGATGTTTATCGGCAGAAGCTGAAAGAGCCGGTGCGCATACCGGATGCGCTGCTTTACGTGGCGTTTTTCCCGCAGCTGATCGCCGGCCCGATCTTGCGCGCCTCGGATTTCATCCCGCAGCTGGCGAAATCCCCCGACCCGCAGGCGATCTTCGTCAACCGTGGGCTGATGCTGATCGTGATCGGCCTGATCAAAAAGGTCATCATCTCCAATCAACTGGCAACCGCCCTGGTCGATCCGGCCTTTGCCGCACCGCAAGCGCTGGCCGGCCCGGATATGCTGCTGGCCGTGTATGGCTACGCGGTGCAGATTTATTGCGATTTCTCCGGCTATACCGATATCGCGATCGGCTGCGCGCTGCTGCTCGGCTATCGTTTTCCGGACAATTTCAATCGGCCTTACACCGCCACCGACCCGCAGGATTTCTGGCGTCGCTGGCATATCTCGCTGTCCAGTTGGCTGCGCGATTATTTGTATATTCCGCTCGGTGGCTCGCACGGCGGCCGCTGGTTTACCGCACGCAATTTGATGATCACCATGTTGCTCGGCGGCCTCTGGCACGGCGCATCGTGGACCTTTGTCATCTGGGGTGGCCTGCACGGCATGTATCTCATCGTCCATCGCCTATGGACGGCCGTACCTGGGCTGACGCGACTGCGCACCTCCAACGCATGGCGCTGGATCGCCCGCCTGCTGATGTTTCATGCGGTGTGCGCGGCCTGGGTGTTCTTTCGTGCGCCATCGATGCAACAAGCGCTGGACGTGTTCGCGCGCCTCGCGGTAAGCGGCCCACTGACCCTTGCCGGCAGCAGCGTGGTCGCCCTGCTCTTGCTCGGCCTGGCCGGACAGTACCTGCCGCCGCGCTGGCATGACGCGCTGGAGAACGAGTTGTCACGCTGGTCCGCGCCCCTGCGTGGCGCCGCCCTGGCGGTTTCATTGTTTGCCATCGAGTTGCTCGGCCCCAGTGGGGTCGCGCCATTTATCTACTTCCAGTTTTAAGAGCCTGTTCCATGACTGAGCAGCGATTGAACCTGACCGACTCGTCCCGCAGCCTGGCCTGGTTGCTACTGGTCTTCGCCATCCTTACCGCCCTGTTGGAATCCGGCGGTTTGCGAGTATGGGCGCAACGGCTGGACATCGGCCCCTGGCGCAACCTTAGCCTGCCCGCTGCCGACGCCTTGCATACGGCGATAGCGCCGTTGGGTATCGACCGGCTGCGCCAAGGCGCGCTGGCGAATCTCGAAAAGCTGCGTCACGACATCCCGCCGGCACCAGCAGCACCCGCCGTGGCGGCAGCGGCCGTGACGGCACCGATTTGTCCGGCACCGATCAGCGCCAACTTATGGACGTCCATCGCGCCGGCCGCCGCCACGTTCTCGACACCGTTCATCGCCACCCCCGCTGCGCCCGCATCAGCCCAAGCCAGCGCAGCGGCAACAAGCAGCAGCATCGACGTCTCGACACTGTCCACCATCATCCTGCCCTTGTCGACGGAGTTGCCGCCGTTGCCGGCAAAACGCTCGGCGGGGCCGCGGGTTATCGCCCTGGTCGGCGATTCGATGATGACGGTGGGCCTGAGCGCCGACTTGCTGCGCGGCATGGCCGGTCATAGCGAATTGAAGCCGTTGCGCGCCTTTCGCTCCGGCACCGGCTTGAGCCGGCCGGAAGTATTCGACTGGATGCACGAATACCCCACCATGTTGAATGGAGAGCAGCCCGAGGCGGTCATCGTGGCCATCGGCGCGAACGACGGCCAGGGTTTCGTGGTCGATGGCAAGGTGCTGGCCTTCGGCACCGACGAATGGATTGCCGTGTATGAAAGCCGCCTCAAGCATTTTCTGGACATGCTCACCCGCGATGGCGCCCAGGTGATCTGGGCCAGCATGCCGCCGATGCGCAATGCCAAACATAACGAGCGCATGCTTGAGATCAATCGCATCGCCTATCACGTAGTCAGCCAGAACCCGCATGCTTACTGGTGGAATATCACCCCGTATGTCGGCGACCCTGCCGGTCAGTTTCGCGAGTTTGCGCAAGCGCAGAATGGCAGTGTCACGCGCATCCGCCAGCCCGATGGCATCCACCTCTCCGATCAAGGCGCCGCCTTGCTGACTCCGGCATTGCTACATTGGCTGGAGTCATCGGCCGAACCCTCCTCTGCCGATATCCGCCGCCCCACCACCTCGGTAGCCTCGCCCTGATGAATGCACGCACGACCTTATCCTGCCGCCGTGCCGCCGCCGCACTGGCGCTGATGTTGTTGCAGGCCGGCATGCCGGCGCTGGCGCAATCGCGCGATGAGCTGGAAGCGCAATTCGGCCCGCAAGCACTGGAGCAACGCCACACGCATGCCGCCGTCGACGTCATCACGCTGGGCGATGGTGCGCAGCGTGTTTACGTATTCGTTCCAGTAGAGCCCGCTTTGCACGGCAAGGTGCCGATGGTGTTTCTGCATCACGGCTGGCAGGGCATGAACCCGAAAAACTTCGGCGGCTTGATCGACCATCTCGCCCGCAGCGGCCAGGTGGTGATTTATCCGGTTTACCAGGAATCCGCGCAAACCTCGCCGCAAATCGTCACGCAGGCAGCAGCCCAGGCCGACCGACGCGCGCTGGCGGCCTTGGCCGAGCAGCGTCAGCTCACGCCAGATCCGCAACGCGTGCTGTACTACGGCTATTCCATGGGTGCCGCGATCTCGCTCAACCTTGCACTGGACCCCAAGCGTTATCAGCTGCCCGCGCCCACTGCGCTGGTGCTGAGTGCCCCGGGCGATGCTTATCACGTGGTTCACGGCGAGCAAGGCCGCAGCATCATTGGCCCGGTCGAAAAACTTCCCGCCGATCTGCCGGTCGCCATCATCGCCGGCAGCGCCGATACATCGATCGGATTACCCACCGGCCGCAGCCTGGCCGCACGCCTTTGCGGCATTCGCGCGGATCGCCGCGTGCTGATGGTGTTCTCCAGCGATGAGAACAACGGCACGAAGGTACTCGCCGGTCACGGCTCGCCCGGTGCGCCGGACAGCCGCTACGACTTCCCCCTGACCAAGCGCGTGGCAGGCGGCAACCCACCCAATCACAGCATCCCTACCCATATCGCTGGCCGCCATGGCTTTGAAGCCTCCGGCTCGCTCAATCAGCTGGATTTCTACGGCTATTGGAAAGTGCTCGATGCGATGATCGACGGCCTGCGCGACAAGCAACTGCCCGACACCGTGTTCGGCCATGGCACACCGACCCAGCTCTATCTCGGCAGCTGGCCCGATGGCAGCGCCTACACACCGATCACGCTGGAACAACCCTGCTCCTGAAGCGCTTATCTCTTCCGAAGCAACACCGGTACCTCAATCGCCAGCGTCCGCAGGCGCGACCTTCGTCGCTCTAAGCTCTCCGCGTTGCGCATAGCGCCGCGCCAATACCGCACACGTCATCAGCTGGATCTGATGAAACAACATGATCGGCAGCACGATCGCCCCCAACGGATGCCCCGCAAACAGCACCTTGGCCATCGGCACCCCGCTAGCCAGACTTTTCTTCGAGCCACAAAACACAATCGTGATCTCATCATCCCGATCAAAGCCAAGCGCACGCGAGCCATAACGAGTCGCCAGCAGCGCCAAGGTCAACAACACCACATTGACCACCAGCAGACCGATCAACACCGGCACCGGCATCTGCTTCCAAAGCCCTTGCAACACCGCCGTACTGAAAGCGGTATAGACCACCAGCAGAATCGAGCCCTGATCCACATAACGCAGCAGGCCGCGATGACGCTCGACCCAGCTGCCGATCCAGCGCTGCATGACCTGACCCGCCACGAACGGCACCAGCAACTGCAACACGATTTTGCCGATCGCATCCCACGACATACCGCCCTGCCCGTGCGATTCCAGCATGAACCCGACCAGCAGCGGCGTAATGAAGATGCCCAGCATGCTGGAAGCGGAAGCAGCGCAGATCGCGGCCGGGATATTGCCGCGCGCCATCGAGGTAAAGGCAATCGATGACTGCACCGTGGAGGGCAGCGTGCACAGGAACAGCACGCCCAGGTACAAGTCAGGTGTCACCAGCGGTGACAGTACCGGCTTCAGCAGCAGACCTAACAAAGGGAACAGCACGAAGGTGCTGGCGAGCACGGTCAGGTGCAGCCGCCACTGCGTCATCCCGGCCACCACCGCTTCGCGCGACAACTTGGCCCCGTGCAAGAAGAACAGCAGGGCAATCGCCGCATCGGTCAGCAGATTGAATAACTGTGCCGCACTGCCGCGGCACGGCAGGATGCTGGCGAGCGCTACCGTCGTCAGCAACGCACAGGTAAAACCATCAGGGAGAAAGCGGCGCAGAAACATGGCCAGCGGCAACTCAGGAGAAGATGCGGCTATTGCAGCGCGTCATCATTGATAAATCAAATCGCTTTATCTTATCTATTGATACCATATCGGTATGAATATCAGCCTGCGCCAGCTGCGTGCCTTTCTCGCCGTCGCCAAACAGCGGCATTTTCGCCGTGCCGCCGAAAGCCTGCACCTGACCCAGCCGGCCATCAGCCGGCATATCGCCGACCTTGAGGCCGAACTCAATATTCGTCTGTTCGACCGGAACACCCGTGAAGTAGTCCCTACCGAAGCAGGCCGTTACCTGCAAAGCGCGATAGAACGAGTGCTGGATGAGCTGGAGGGCGTGCTTGCGCATGTCCACTCCGAGAGTGAGCGGCGTCATGGCAAGGTACGCGTGGCGGCGGTGCCCACGCTTTCCGCCGAGCTGATGCCAGCATGTATTGCCGCCTGTACCCGCAGCTATCCCGAGCTGACCGTCTTGCTGCATGACCAGTCACAAACCTTGGTACTGGACAGCGTGCGCGGTGGCGAAGTGGATTTCGGCCTGGCGATCGAGCCGCCCGATACCGAGGCTTTCGACAGCGAAACCATCCTGCACGACCCGTTCGTGCTGGTTTGCCGCAACGATCACCCGCTGACACGCTTTGCCAGCGTGCCATGGAAAAAACTGCAGCAAGAAAAACTGGTGCTGCTCGACTACTCCTCGGGCAGTCGCCGGCTGATCGATCAGCAACTAGCGGCTCAAGGCGTCGATGCCAACGTGGTACAGCAGGCCGGCCATACCCACACCGCCTTTCGCATGGTCGAAGCCGGCCTGGGTATCACTGTGACGCCGGGCCTGGCGCTGCCGATCTCCGAGCAGTTGACCGTGCGTCCGCTGACACCCACGGTAAAACGTGCCATTACGCTTATCCGCCGACGTCATCGCTCGTTATCGCCGGTGGCCGAGCTGGTCTGGGCGCAAATTCGTGAAACCGCCAGCGGGTTATCGCAAAACCAGCTCAATCGCCTGAAACCACGCTGACATAAGCACGAGTGCCAGGTTACAGACCACCGCAAAGAAAACGCAGCCCCGAAATACATCGGCCCCGCTCCATCAGTGAATCGACAGACGCATCAACCGAAGAGAGCAGAGCTGGATCCGGCTGACTCGCAGCATTCATCACATGGCATAAACCATGGAATGAATACGATTATATCGGCGATTACATCCACTGCCGAAACCAACGCCATGGAGTAATGCATAGTCGCATTGACTCAAGCTTCACGGCATATCAACGCGGCAAATCAAAATAATAGCCGCAACGCATTTCACCGCAGTCATTTACATGCAACCACGCAACATAAGGCCGTCTTTACTTACGGCGGCTTAATCGTGCCCTTTTAAACATCCACGTCGACATAGCATACGAAATCCTTCAGATACCTCACTTCATCGATAAATTACGCCTTGGCAAAAATACCAAAAATGACACGAGGCAAATCAAATCCCATGTATCTGACAACGCTAAGGAGCATAGGTCGATGTCAAACAACAACGAACCGCAGGTCACCACCAAGGAAGGGCCCATTCTGGGCTCCGTCGATGACAATATTTTCGTATTCAAGGGCATTCCCTACGCGGCCGCGCCGCTCGACACGCTGCGTTGGCGCCCACCGCAACCGGTACAACATTGGAGCAAGCCGCTCGTAGCAAAAGAAAACGGCAACTCCAGCCTTCAAGATTGGGAGCTGTGCGAGGAGATCGGCGGCGGCGACCCCAGGCCGCTGCACGAAGACTGCCTGTACTTGAATGTATGGACACCTCAGATCGATACCAAAACCGCACTACTGCCGGTCATGGTGTGGATTCACGGCGGTGGCTATGTGATCGGCTCGGGCGGCCTGCCGATATATATCGGAACACCGCTGGCCAAGCGCGCGGCGGTGGTGGTCAGCATCAACTATCGCCTTGGGCATCTGGGCTTTTTTGCGCACCCCGCGCTGGATCAGGAGTATCCGCCCGGCGAAGTGGTGAATAACTTCGCACTACTGGATCAGATCGCCGCGCTGGAGTGGGTGCAACGCAATATCGCGAGCTTTGGCGGCGACCCGGGCAATGTGACCATCTTCGGGCAGTCGGCAGGTGGCCGCAGCGTATTGTCGCTGTTCGCTTCGCCAGGGGCGAAGGGGCTGTTCCACAAAGGCATAGCGCAAAGCGTGTACGGATTGCCCGACGCCACCCGGCAGGATGCGCTTGAACGAGGCGAGGCCTTTGCCGCTTACTACAACGTGCGCGGAACAAATCCCACCGACATCGCGGCCGAGCTACGTGGCCTGGATGCGGACGACTTCTGGAAAATCGACGCCAAGGAAGCGCGGTTTGGCGGGCCGGTTCCGATCAGTGGCGACAGCGTATTGCCCTTGCCGATTCTTGATGTTTTCGAACAGAGCGGACAAGCCAGCCTGCCGCTGATCATCGGCAATACCAGCGATGACTCAAGCGTATTGACAGACTTCGGCTTTGGTCCCGAGGATGTGATCGATGCCTTGCGCAAGGCCGGGCAATACGAGGCCGTCAAACTGCTTTATCCAGGCCTCGACGATGATGAGCTAGGCCGCCAGGTCGGACGCGATCTGTTATTCACCACCATGTCATACCTGATCGCGGAGAAGCATCGCCTGGCCGGGGCGCCCAGCTGGCGCTATTACTTCGATTATGTGGCAGAGAAAATCCGCGCTGATTACCCCAATGGCGCGCGCCATGGCGACGAAGTCCCTTATGTACTCGACACCGGCAGCATCGCCCCACCCACGAATGCCTATTTTTCGGAACAAGACCAGACATTTGCGGAAGATGTCAGCCATTACTGGCTGCAGTTCGCCCGCTCAACATCCAATGCATCCACATCTATTGCAGGCGTGGTTACCTGGCCTAAACATAATGGCCCACCGATCATTGTGATCAGAAATAACCAGACGATGGGCTTTGGCAAGAACTCAGGCAACACCATCGCACTGGAAGAGAATTTCATGTGGCTGCGGGTGAGTATTTTCGAGCCGATCCTCAAGGATCTGGCCGAGATCATTCCCAAGAAAGCCGGACGTATTCACTCCCTTCTGCAAGCCAGCTCCTATCAGCAAGCCTGATCGGATAAACACTACGTTAAAGTAAAGGCGCCGGATCACGAAAACGCACATAGCGAACATCGTGACCGGCGCCATCGCCCGCTATAGCGCTGAACCCGACGACTTCAGAATACCGCGATGACAATGGCCCCGGCGAGAATCAGCGCGCCACCGATGGCCAGCGACCAGCTCAGCTGTTCGCCCAGAAACACCAATCCGAACACGATGGCGAGTGCGACACTGAATTTGTCGATCGGCGCCACCTTACTGACCGGGCCCAGTTGCAGCGCACGGTAGTAGCAAAGCCACGAAAGCCCGGTGGCGATCCCCGACAACACCAGAAACACCCAGCTGTTGAGCGGCAGGCCGCTGGGCTTGCTCCACTCGTGCCGCAGGCTGAGGATGCCTGCGGTGACGAGCAAGATCACGATGGTGCGGATGAAGGTGGCGAGGTTGGAATTGATACCCGCCACGCCAAGTTTGCCGAACAAT
>NZ_JAPDPE010000110.1 GCF_026283955.1 Dyella silvatica
GCTGCTGGAGCATGCGTTGACCCCAAGCAAGTTGCTGGTCGGCAAGGCGTTGGTATTTGTAGCAACCGAAGGTGAAAGCCTGCAGTCGGTGCTTAGCTGTTGCGCCGAGGCGATTGCCGCGGAACGGGCATTGCGCGATCCGCTGGATTTGCGGCCGCTACCGCTGGCTGGTATTCCTGGCTGGCGTGTCGATAACGACGACGAAGCATTTCATCGCGATACGCTTTGTTACCAGCCCTTGCGTGAGGGGCGCAGTTACCCACCGCCAGGCCTGATGAAACGGTCCGAGCAGCCATAGGCGATCGCTGGAACGAGCGCTCGATCCGCGCTTGGCATCGGCACGCTGTCCGATATGGGTGCTGAGACATGCCGCTTGGTTTCACAAAATTTTGTCATCGCTGAACCGAATGTGCTCATATGTTCCGTCCTGTTGACGATTTCGATGCACCAACCCCGGAGTTTTCGATGAAATTCAATACCCTCAATGCTTCGCGCCTGACCAAGGTCTGGCTTCCCACCTTGATGCTGGCACTGGCCACCTTGCTGCCGATGGTCGCTCAGGCCCAGCAGGCGGCACCGGGTCCGGCATTGCCTGAAGCCGATATTCAGGCGATCAAGAACTACAACCTCAACGACGATGTGTTCAATCGCCTGCTTGCGGCGACCAAAGAAGCACGTGCCGCCGGCATCAAGCCGCAGGCCGGCCCCGGGCCGGGCCAGGTGAAAAATCTGGATGAGCTGGCTGAGCGTGCCGTTTCGGGTGATCCGCGAATCAAGCCGCTGATCCAGAAAAACGGGTTCACGCCGCGCGAATTCATGCTGGCAAATCTTGCGCTGATGAATGCGGCGATTGCCTGGCAGGCGAAGAGCGATCCACAGGCCGCAGCGCGAATCGATCAAAGCAAGGTCAACCAGGCCAACGTCGCCTTCTTTGAATCCCATCAGGCGCAACTCAATGCCTTGACGCAGCAGGGCGCGCCGGCATCGCCTGCGCCGCAGGGCAAGTAATAAAAACAGCAGTCGTAGAGTCATTGCAGCAGCTGTGATGCAGATACATCTGCGCGGACTGGGGTTGGCGCCAGCGAACCCCAGTCCAGCCGGCGATCAGTAATCCACGGCAACGATAGCGTAGCGGCTACGGCCGCCGGGTAGTTCGGCCTCGAACTCGTCATCGATGCGTTTTTTCAGCATGGCGCGGGCCATCGGCGAATCGATGCTGATCCAGCCGAGTTTGGCGTCGGTCTCGTCCGGGCCGACAATGCGATAACGCAGGCTTTCGCCGCTGTCGACGTTTTCCAGCGTGATATGCGCACCGAAAAATACCGCGTCGCGGTTAGTCGGTGCGCCTTCGGCCACCTTCAACGCGGGACTGCGCTTGCTCAGGAAACGTGCGCGGCGGTCGATTTCACCGAGCTGCTTCTTGCGATAGATGTACTCGGCATTCTCCGAGCGGTCGCCCTCAGCCGCTGCCGCCGCCAGCGCCTTGACCACTTCGGGGCGCAAGGTATGCCACAGATAATCCACTTCGGCTTTCAGTTTCTCAAAGCCTTCCCGCGTGATGATGGCGGTGGATGAGGGAGAGGGTGGGCGCCAGCGGCTCATACAGGTATCGATTGCGGTTGCTGGTATGGCACGAAGGTCAATATTCGGCGGCGGATGAGTGGATCTTAGCGTGTGGGCATTGGCTTGCGCGATGGCGATTCAAACCGCTTGCCCGAGCAGCGGCATGGAGGGCGTCCGCGCGCTCAGGAGCGCATCGTTTGCAGCCGTGCTGTCAGCGCATCGATCTCGCCGCGTAGTGGATGCTCTGGCCATGCCGTGCGCAACTTGTCGAGCAGCACGATAGCTTCGGTCGGTTGATCCAGGCGTTCGCCCAGTTGTTGCGCGGCGAGCAGGCCGTAGCGGGCAGCATGGCTGTCGCGTGGCCAGGTGGCGAGATAGCCGCGGCAGAGTTTGAGTGCCAGCCGCGACATGCCCATGCATGTAGCGAGATCGGCCAGTTCGCCGGCATTGCGTGAGTCATCGGGCAAGAAGGCCGGGTCGATATCGCTGCATTCCTGCACCAGTCCAAGCGCTCGGCGTGGCTCTTTGTTGGCCATCAAGGCGGCGATCCAGATCTGCCCATGCACCAGCAGTCCATCGCGCAGACCCTGGCGTTGCAGCAGCTTGCGATAAGCCAGGTGCACGGTGGCCGGGGCACTGCGATTTTGCAGTCTTTGCACCAAGAGCTGGATGGCTTGCTGCGGATCGCTGGCGCTAAGTTCATCGACTTTGGCCAGCAGTTGCTGGTCGGCATCCTGTTTGGTCGCTTCGACCACGACCTGTGAGTCGGGTACCAGGCCGAATTGCTCATGACGCTGATGAATCATCGCGCCCATCAAATGAAAACTGAGCACGATGAGATAGGTGTAGACGAAGGCAAACATCGGCACCGCCAGCAGCTTGGGTAGCAGCGCCGTGAGAGCGGAGGCCAGCACGATCAGGATGACCAGCAGTAAATTGATCGCCACGGGAATCAGGTAAGCCATCCCGAAGCCGCCGATGATCCGCAACCAGTTCAGTGGATTAAGTGCCAGCAGCAAGTTGCCGTCGAAGGCCAGCGACATGTCGATGGCCGGCAAGGCCAGGGCCAAGACGATCAGCAGTGCCATCAGTGCGTGTGGAAAGAACATCGTGAAAATCACGCACAGTACGACGGCCGCGATATGGACGATGGTGAGCCCGCGCCCGGTGGAGTCATTGCCATGAATGCTGACGTCGGGCGGTTGGGCATAACCATGGGCGGTATGCAGCATGCAGTCGGCCGCGTAACGCCAGGTCGCCGCCCACACCAGGATGCTGGCAAGCAGACCGATAAGGCCAGGCAGCAAAAACACGTAATTTGCCACGGCCAATGCAACGCAGGTGGCCAGGGCGGCCCCGCGCAACGGGTAGCTGAACCCGCTGCCCAGCCGTTCCACGAAGGGTTTGTCGGCGGCAACTGTCTCGATCTTGGCCATGTTCAGCGCTTGCCGCCGAAGATGCTGCCCAACACGCCACGGACGATTTGCTGCCCGATGCGTGTGCCCACGGTGCGGCTGGCCGATTTGGCCATCGCCTCAATCATGCCTTGGCGGCGGCTGGTGCCGAGCAGCGCGTCTTTGATCGCACCGCCCCAGCCGGGGCTTTCGCTAGCGCCGGAGGCGTCTTTGCCGGCGGCGACTTCAGCCGTTTTGTGCTCGGCGCGTTGGGCCAGAATTTCCGCTGCGGATTCACGGTTTACCGCGGTGTCGTATTTGCCGCCCACCGGTGAGCGTTGCCGCACGGTGGCTCGTTCGGTCTCGGTAATGGCGCCGATACGCGCCGTCGGTGCGCTTACCAGCACTTGTTCTACCGGTGTGGGTACGCCGCCATCGCGTAAGGTCGAGGCCAGCGCTTCGCCGACCGCCAGCTGAGTAATCGCTTCGCCGACCTTGAGCTTGGGGTTGGCGACGAAAGTTTCTGCTGCGGCCTTGACTGCCTTTTGATCGCGTGGGGTGAAGGCGCGCAAGGCATGTTGAACACGATTGCCAAGCTGGCCGAGGATATTGCCCGGCACATCGTCTGGGTTCTGCGAGCAGAAATACACGCCGACGCCCTTGGAGCGAATCAGGCGCACCACTTGCTCGACGCGCTGCTGCAACGCTGCCGGTGCGTCATCGAACAATAAGTGGGCTTCGTCGAAAAAGAACACCAGCTTGGGTTGCTCCAGGTCACCGACTTCCGGCAATTGCTCGAACAGCTCCGACAGTAGCCAGAGCAAAAAGGTGGAGTACAGGCGCGGCTTCAAGATCAGCTGATCGGCGGCGAGTACATTGATAACCCCGCGACCGCTCATGTCCTGGCGCATCAGGTCGCTTAGTTCCAGCGCGGGCTCGCCGAAGAACTGGTCGGCGCCATCCTGTTCGAGCTTGAGCAGATTGCGTTGAATCGCCGCGATGCTTTGCGTGCTGATCAGGCCGTACTGGGTCGAGATGGTTTTGGCGTTCTCGGCGGCAAAGCCGAGCATCGCGCGCAGGTCGGGTAGGTCCAGCAGCAGCCAGCCCTGGTCATCGGCGACCTTGAAGATCACCTCCAGCACACCCTCCTGGGTATCGTTGAGTTCCAGGATGCGGCCGAGCAGGGTGGGGCCCATCTCGCTGATGGTGGCGCGTACCGGGTGGCCGAGCTTGCCGTAGATGTCCCAGAAGATCACCGGGTTTGCCTGCGGCTTCCAGTCATTCAGGCCTAGCTTGGCCAGTCGCGCTTTCAATGTGTCGCCGGGGTCGCCGGCTGCCATGGCCAGGCCGGCCAGGTCGCCCTTGGCGTCGGCCAGAAAGCACGGCACGCCGAGTTTTGAAAAGCCCTCGGCCAGCACCATCAGCGATACCGATTTGCCGGTGCCGGTGGCGCCGGCGATCATGCCGTGGCGATTACCGTACTGCGGATCGAGGCTGACGCTGGTGCTTTCGTTACGGCCGATCAGGATGTCTGTCATCGCGCTTATCCGGGAGTGATCGGCCGATTGTAGCGAAGAGCCTGTTTACGGTTGCGGCGCCGCCTTGAATCGTCAATGGCATGGCGTGCTCGTTGAGTCCGCCGGGCACGCCGGGTATGGTGCTCGTTTTCTAGTCAGGGACGCTTCGATGCCGGTTTCATCTGTTCGCCTGCTTCCACTCGCCGCGGCACTGGCCTTGCTCGGCGCCTGCGCCAGTACCGGCGGCGCCCCCAAAGTCGCGCAACCGGTGGATGCGCTGTATAGCCAGCTCGATCAGGCCAGCAAGGGCTATGAAGTCGCGGTACAGCAGTCGCGTGAAGGCGATAGCCAGGCCTCGCAGCAAACCCTGACCGCAGCACTCGATCAATTGAAAAGCGCTGCCGCTACCTGTGGCAATACCCCGGGTTGCGATCCGCAGCGATTCTTCTCGGTGTTTGATCGTCTTTTGCGTTTGAAGGATGGCGGCTTTTTCGCTGACGACGACAGCGTGCCGGTCGAGCACACCAGCGAAGGCAGTGCCAGCGGCAAGAAGGGGGCGGCTAGCTTGTCCGAGGCGCAGCGCAGCGTGACCTTGTTGCGTGGGCAGCAGCTCTCCGAACTGATCGCCATGAACGGCCCGGTGAAGGCGGCGCTGGAAATGTGGCTGACCCAGTGGCGTCCGAACCTGATGGAGGCCTACGTCAACTACCAATACATGCGTTACCAGATGTGGCCCGAGTACCAAAAGCAGGATCTGCCCGAAGCCTTGCTGTTCGGCATCATCGCCAAGGAATCGGGTGGCAAGGTGCATGCGGTATCGCGCTCTGGCGCGGCCGGCCCGTTGCAGTTCATGAATGCCACCGGCATGCGGTTCGGACTGGTCAATGACGATGGTTTTGATCTGCGCTACGACCCTGGCGCTTCCGCGCGTGCCAATGCGGAGTATCTGGACGAGCAGCTGAAGATCTTCAACAACAATCTTGAGATCACGCTGGCTGCCTACAACGGTGGCGAGGGCCGCATGCGGCGGATGGTCGGCGACAACACGGCGGTCAGTTTTTACGACCCGAAGATTTATAGCCAGCTCTCGCCGGAAACCCGCGCCTATGTGCCTGCGGTGCTGGCGGCGGCGTGGTTGTTCTTGCATCCCGACAGCTACAACCTGCGTTTTCCCAAGCTCGATGTGGCGCCGGGCAACATTACGCTGAAGCGTTCGGCATCGCTGTCGGAGCTCACCGTATGCCTGGGTTCGGCGGGCGGCATGAGCAATGGCTGGTTTCGCACCTTGCGCAATCTCAATCCGCGGCTCGACCCGCAGATATCCCAGCCCGCCGGTACCAAGCTAGAGGTGCCGAAGCTGCTGGAGAAGGCCTACACGGCGCGTTGCACTGACGGCCCCTGGCCGATTCTTGCCAATGACTTGCATACGGCAGTCATTCCCATGGTGTCGTCGTCATATACGCCGGCGCCTGCGGCACCGGTGGTGACCAAGGCCTCGGCGCCGGCCAAGCCGCGCAGCTATACCGTCAAGCGCGGCGACACCTTGACCAGCATCGTGAATAAGCTGGGCTGTTCGGATGTGGAAGAGGTGGCCAAGATGAATGGCCTGCGCCATCACAACATCAGCGTCGGGCAGAGTCTGCGCGTGCCGGCTTGCCGTTGATGGCTTGATACCTGCCGGGGCGCGTTAAGCAGGCCCCGGCAATTTTCTAGAGAGATCAGCTAGAGAGATCAGGCCGCGGCGGGCGAGTTCATCCAGGTGTCGGTGCTGTCGGTGCTGTGCGCCTCTTTCAGTTCGCGCAGCACGCGGGTCAACTGGCGGTAGTGTGGCTGCAGGCTGGGGTAGGGCGAGTCTTTGGTCTCGTGATAAGCCACGGCCAGCCACAGAGCAATGCCACGCAAGGCCACTTCGGGATTCTCCGAACGGGCGCGGGCAAAACCAATCGTGGTGCCTTGACCCCAGGGGCGGTAGCGCTCATCCGAGGGGGTGCCATACAAGTGCGGAAAATCGCTACGTGAGGCCTGCCCGATTTCGCGCAGCGCCAACTCTCCCAGGCGAGATCTACCGCGCTTGGGTAGGGCGTTGATGCAGCGTTCGATATCGCGAAACTGCCGGCTAAGTTGCCGTGCGCGGTTAATCGCAATGAGTTGGCTAAGAAGACTCATGTAGTTTCTCGGGGTGACCTGAGGGGGTGTCGTGCGCGGTGCTGGCGGGGAGCTTAGCCAGCCTGAAAGAAATAGAGCGCCAAGAACGTCACAAAACGACAAAATGCGTCACATGCTCGTAAGCACTTACTGCGCGCACGATGCTTGCTCACGGATAACGAGGCTGGCTCGACGTGATCATGGCCAAGCGTGGCTGGCCGGATCGATGCGCGTTCGATCGATGATTTGGTGTTGATTACCCGCCGTGCGCGCGGCGGGTGGCAGCCATCGTTGTGGGTTTACAGGCGGCCTAGCCGCTGCCCCACCTGCACTGGCTGCTGCGATTGCAGTGCATCGAGTTCACCGAAGCTTTCCGGCAACAGCATGATCACTGTCGAGCCCATATTGAATCGGGCCATCTCAGCGAAGCGTTCCAGGGTGATGTTCTGGCCTTCGAAGGATTTGCGACGGATACCGCTGGCATAGGGCGGAATGACCAGGCCATCCCATACCGTCGCCACGCTGGAGACCAGGATCGCGCCAACCATCACCAGCACAAACGGACCGTGCTCACCTTCGAAGTGGCAGACCAATCGTTCGTTGCGGGCGAACAGGCGCGGAATCGCCGCCACCGCAAACGGTGCGACGCTGAAGATGCGCCCCGGCACATGCACGGTTTCCTTTAAGCGTCCCGCCAACGGCATGTGCACGCGGTGGTAGTCGCGTGGCGACAGGTACACCGTGGCGAAGCGGCCGTTGCGATAGGGCCGTGCGGCGGCTTCGTCCCCCAACAGCTCGGCGGCGGTGTAGTCCTGGCCCTTGGCCTGGAAAATGCGCCCATCCACAATCGCGCCGGACTGGCTGATGCGGCCATCGGCGGGGCACAGCAGGGCCTTCGGATCGCTGTCCACCCGGCGCGCATCAGCGCGCAGCTTGCGGGTAAAGAACGCATTGAAGTGTTGATAGGCTCGCGGATCAGGCTGTGCGGCTTCGGCCATGTTGACCTGATAGCTGCGCACGATTTTGCCGATCAGAAAGTTTTTCCATGGCGCGAAGGTCCAGCGGGTGGCCCAGTAAACGACTCGGGACAGGGCGCGGTGCGGCAGGATGTATTGCAGGAGTACGTTAAAAGTCATCCGCCCAGTATAGGGTGGCCGGGTCGATTCCAGGCAGTGATCAGCCTGCGCAGCACCGATTCGGATCCGCCGCCCCCGGTGGAGTCGGCTCTGGCGGCGTTCGGTCCGGGCTAATCCAGCCACGGAGGAGCAGGCAGGCGGGGCGGGCCGCTATACTTCGCAACCCCTTGCCGAACTGTGCCGCCGTGACTGCTGAACTTGCCTCCATCATCGACTTCATCCGCTATGGCGCCAGCCGCTTCTCCGCCGCAGGGCTGACCTTCGGGCATAGCCACGACAATCCGATCGACGAGGCGACGCATCTGGTACTGGCCAGCCTGCACCTGCCGCCGGATATTCCGCCCGCTTATGGCGCAGGCAAGCTCACCAGCGCAGAGCGTGAGCGCGTGCTGGCGTTGATCGAACGCCGCGTCAACGAGCGCTTGCCGGTGGCTTACCTGGTCGGCGAAACCTGGTTTGCCGGTTTGAAGTTCAAAAGCGATCGGCGTGCCCTGGTGCCGCGTTCGCCCATTGCCGAACTGATTGAGTCGGGTTTCGCGCCGTGGATGGATCACCGCCATGTCGAGCGGGCGCTGGACCTGTGCACCGGCTCGGGCTGCATCGGCATCGCGATGGCCGAGTACAACCCCGAGTGGCAGGTGGATATCGTCGATATCAGCGACGAGGCCTTGTCGCTGGCGCGCGAAAATATCGCTTTCCAGCATGTCGAGGGCCGCGTGGAGGCGATCAAGTCCGATCTATTCCATGGGCTGAAGGGGCGGCGCTACGATTTGATCGTCTCCAACCCGCCTTATGTCACTGAAGACGAATACGCGGCCTTGCCGGGCGAATACATTCATGAGCCGAAGCTGGGGCTTACCTCCGGCGCGGATGGCTTGGACATCTGCCTGCGCATGCTCGATGAAGCGGCCGAATACCTCAGCGAAGACGGTTTGCTGATCGTCGAGGTCGGCGAGAGTGAGCACGCGCTCGGCGCGCTACTGCCGCAGGTGCCGTTTGTGTGGATCGAATTCAAAGTGGGCGCGATGGGCGTGTTTGCACTGGAGCGCCGCGATCTGGTCGAGCACGCCGAGGTCATCCGTGCGGCGGCCAAGGCGCGCGCTGCTTAAGTGGCAGCTAACGCGCGATAGCATCTGTCACGGGCAGGCCACTGCCGGTGACAGCTCCATCGGGGCGTGCTGATTTTCCATGAAACTCACTACTTCACGATTGGTGCTGGACGCGTTGCGACCCAGCGATGCCGAAACCCTATTCAGCTATCGCGCCGATCCCGAGGTGGCGCGCTTCCAGGGCTGGCGACCGGCGACGCTGCACGAGGCGCAGGAATTCATTGGCGCCCAGGTGGCGGTCGAGCCGAATACGCCCGATAGCTGGTTTCAGCGGGCCATTCGTTTGCGCGATGGGGATGCCTTGATTGGCGATCTCGGCCTGTACTTTCCCGCAGATCCCGATGGCTCGGTGGAGTTCGGCATCAGCCTGGCGCGGCCTTATCAGGGCCAAGGCTATGCAAGCGAAGCCCTGCGCGCCGTACTCGCCTGGAGTTTCGGCGAACTGGGCCGGCAGCGGGTGCATGCCTCGGTCGATCCGCGCAACCATCCCAGCATGAGCTTGTTGCGGGCGCTAGGCATGCGTCAGGAGGCGTACTACGCGAAAGCTTTTCAGTTGCACGGCGAATGGGTCGATGACGTGATCTTCGCGATACTGGCCAGGGAATGGCATTCGACTGACGCTTGACGGCCTGCTCGCGTTAATCTGTGCGGGACTACTCCAGACGACTTCTTCCTGTGTCCAGTAACTCCTTCGGCAAACTGTTTACCGTCACCACCTTCGGCGAAAGCCATGGTCCCGCCATCGGCTGTGTTATCGACGGCTGTCCACCGGGGTTGCCGATCAGCGAGCAGGAGTTTCGCGCCGACCTCGATCGTCGTGCCACCGGCAAAAGCCGGCATACCTCGCAGCGGCGCGAGGCCGATGAGGTGGAAATACTCTCCGGCGTCTACGAAGGCACCACCACCGGCACGCCGATTGCGTTGTTGATTCGCAATACCGACCAGCGCAGCAAGGATTACGGCGACATCGTCAACACCTTCCGCCCGGGGCATGCCGACTACAGCTATTGGCAGAAGTACGGTATTCGCGACCCGCGGGGTGGTGGCCGTTCGTCCGCGCGTGAAACGACCATGCATTCGATTGGGCCGCCGTGGAGCAGAACCCTTTCTTCTGGCCGGATGCGGCGCAAGTCGCCGAGCTGGAAAAGGCCATGGACGCCTTGCGCAAATCGGGCGACTCCGTCGGCGCGCGGGTCAATGTCGTGGCCGACGGTGTGCCGCCGGGTTGGGGCGAGCCGATCTACGGCAAGCTCGATGGCGACCTCGCCAGTGCCCTGATGTCGATTAATGCCGTGAAAGGGGTGGAGATCGGCGACGGTTTTGCCGCGGTCACCCAGCACGGCAGTGAGCATCGCGATGAAATGTCGATGCAGGGGTTTGCCTCCAATCATGCCGGCGGCATTCTCGGTGGCATCAGCACCGGGCAACCGGTGACCGCGTCGATCGTGCTCAAGCCGACCTCGAGCATTTTGATCCCCGGCCATAGCGTGAATCTGGCCGGCGAGCCGGCTGAAGTGGTGACCAAGGGGCGACATGATCCCTGTGTCGGTATCCGCGCCACGCCGATCGCCGAGGCGATGATGGCGCTGGTGTTGATGGATCACGCGCTGCGTCATCGCGCGCAATGTGGCGATGTAGGCGATATCACGCCAAGAATTCCCTGAGATCCATGAAGATGGCCAAGCAGAAGGTCTGGGTATCGCGCCCGTTGTTTCCTGAGGTGCTGGCGCGACTGGCCGAATACTTTGAGGTCGAGGCCGAAGCGCACGAGGGTAAGCGCACACCGGCGCAGCTCAAGGCCAAGCTGGCCGATGTGGACGCTGCCGTGGTCGGCTTGTCGGAGCGCGTGAATGCCGCGGTGCTGGAAGGCAACCAGCGGCTGAAGATCGTTGCCAATCTGGGGGTGGGCTATAACAACCTGGATCTCGATGCGCTCAGCCGCGCAGGCATTCTGGCCAGCAACACCCCTGACGTACTCAATGAAAGCGTGGCCGATTATGCCTGGGCGCTGATGCTGGCCGCTGCGCGCCGGATGGGCGCGGCAGAGCGCTGGCTACGGGCTGGGCAGTGGCAGGGTAGTGCCACACGCTTCGACGATTGGCTGGGTGTCGATGTTCACGGCAAGACGCTGGGTATTCTCGGCATGGGCCGCATTGGCCAGGCGATTGCGCGCCGCGCGGCTGGTTTCAATATGCGGGTGATTTATCACAATCGCTCACGCTTGCCCGAGTCGATCGAGCGCGAATACCGCGCTTCCCTGGTCGACAAGGCCAGCCTGTTGAGCCAGGCCGATCATTTGATCCTGGTGTTGCCGTATACGCCGGAAAATCATTATGCCCTCGGTGCTGCCGAACTGGCACAGATGAAGCCATCCGCGGTGCTGGTGAATGTGGCGCGTGGCGGCATCGTGGACGATGCGGCTTTGGCCGTGGCCTTACGTGAAGGCCGCCTGGGCGCGGCCGCGTTGGATGTTTTCGAAGGTGAGCCGGCCGTGCATCCGGATCTGCTCGGCTTGGAGAACGCCCTGCTTAGCCCGCATATTGCCAGCGCCAGCGAAGACACGCGCCGGGCGATGGCCCATCTTGCCGCCGATAATGTGATCGCTGCCCTCGGCCATGGCGCGCGGGCCGGGCAGCCACCGACGGCGCTGAATCCGGCGGTGATGGCGGCATGGTCGAGCCGTACCCGCGCTTGAGTTGATGCGGCATACTGGCCGGCCATGTGCCGCAAAGCGTGACGTCATTCACAGCAGTGCGGATCACGTATTGTTTTGCCTGCTTTCCCGGCTAGATTTCCGCAGTTGCGGTATCGGTGCCGTGATGGCGGTTTCCTCTACTACATGTTTACTTACCGAAACCGGATCATGAGCAAGAAAAGTAGTTACAAGGTGGCGATGGTCGGCGCAACGGGCGCCGTGGGCGAAACCCTGCTGTCGATTCTCGCCGAGCGCGAGTTTCCGATCAGTGAGCTGGTGCCGCTGGCCAGTGAACGTTCGGCCGGCGACAAGATCGAGTTCGGCGGTAAATCGGTCACCGTGCAAAACCTGGCCGACTACGATTTCAAAGGCGTGGATATCGCGTTCTTCTCCGCAGGTGGCTCGGTCAGCCGCGAGCATGCGCCGCGCGCGGCCGCCGCGGGTGCGGTGGTCATCGACAACACCTCAGAGTTTCGCTACCAGGACGACATCCCGCTGGTGATCAGCGAAGTGAATCCGCACGCCATTGCGCAGTACACCGTGCGCGGCATCATCGCCAATCCGAATTGCTCGACCATGCAGATGCTGGTGGCGCTGGCGCCGATTCATCGCGCGGTCGGCATCGAGCGCATTAATGTGGCTACTTATCAATCGGTGTCGGGCGCGGGTCGTTCCGGCATGGAAGAGCTGGGCAAACAGACGGCTGCCTTGCTCGGGTTCCAGGAAGTGGAAACCAAGAAATTTCCCAAGCAGATTGCTTTCAACGTGATTCCACACATCGACGACTTCCAGCCCAATGGCTACACCAAGGAAGAAATGAAGATGGTGTGGGAGACGCGCAAGATCCTGGAGGACGACTCCATCCAGGTGAACCCGACCGCGGTGCGCGTGCCGGTGTTTTACGGCCATGCCGAGGCCGTGCATATCGAAACCCGCGACAAGATCACCGCTGAACAGGCGCGCGAGTTGCTGGAGCGTGCCGAAGGCGTCGTGGTGCAGGACGAACGTAAGGCGGGCGGTTATCCAACGCCCGTAGGGGATGCGGCAGGCCAGGACCCGGTTTTCGTTGGCCGTATCCGTGAGGATATTTCCCACGAGCACGGCCTGAACCTGTGGGTGGTTGCCGACAATATTCGCAAAGGCGCCGCCTTGAACGCCGTACAGATCGCTGAACGCCTAATTGAGGATTATTTGTAATGAAACTTGCTGGCTTGGTATTGGGCTTGTGCGTCAGTAGTTTGTTGCTAGGCAACGCTTGGGCGGCAGGACCGGCCAAGTCGGCAGCCACCGCCGATCAGCTGAAAATCGATCAGCAGCTGGCTCAGCGCAATGCCGAAATCGAGCGTTTGCGCCAGGGCGTGAAAGAACAAGAAGCGAAGAACCGCGAAACCGATCAGCGGTTACAGCAGAAAGATCGTACGGTGGCTGAATTGCAGCAGCAGCTGAACGCACTGAAGGCAGCCCCGGAGGCTGCCAAGGTACGTCACTGAAGGGAGAATGCGCTGCAGCAATGTGGTGTAAACATCGGCCACGGCTATTGTTGATTGGCTTTTATATAACTAAAGTGACGCCTCGTTCCGGGTCGCTGCCGCTATTGGCTGCGATCATAAGAAACGTCACGGGGTCGTTTGGGGGGAGCACGCGATGAATCGTTCGTTGAAGCTGTCGGTGCTGTTGGCGCTTGCATTGGGCAGCAGTCAGGCAGTGGCGCTGGAATTGGGCCAGATCCAGATCAAATCCGCGCTGGGCCAGCCTTTGCTGGCCGAGATTCCAGTGAATCCCGAGAATCCGGCCGAGCTGCAGAATCTCACGGCTAGATTGGCTTCCAGTGACGCCTTTGCCCAGGCCAATATTCCCCCACCGTCGGTGTTGCTGCAGTTCAACGTGGCTGATGGCGCTAACGGGAAAAAGGTCATCCGCGTCACCAGCAGTGCGCCGATTACCGACCCCTATCTGGATTTGCTGGTCGAGGTCGACAGCGGCTCTAACAAGAGCGTGCGCGAGTTCACCGTGTTGCTCGACCCGCCGGCCTCGCAACAGCAGGCGCAAGTTCCTGTGACTCGCTCGGCTGCGGCAACCCCGACGCCGGCGCATACCCGTACGCCGCGTCAGCCCGCGCCAGCCGCCGAAGCCGCTGCACCAAGCCGCAAAACCGCCGTAGCCGCCAAGGCTGCCCCGGCGCGTGCCGAGACCAGTGCGGACGGCAAGCTGGCTCCGGTTGAGCGCGGCCAGACTTTGTCCGGTATCGCCCGCAATGCGACAACATCAATGCGCTGAAAACCGGCGCCGTATTGCGCGTGCCGTCCAAAGAAGATGCACAGGCGATAGCTGCCGCCGCGGCGATGGCCGAAGTGCGTCGCCAGAACAGCGATTGGCGCTCTGGCGCGGCCAAGGTGCCCACCACCGTGGCTGATGCCGGCACCCGCGCCTCGGCATCCTCGTCACCGGGCAAAGCTGCAAATGCCGCTGACCGGCTGGCTTTGGTGCCGGCGAAAGACGGCGGTGCCAGTGTTGCTGGCAAGGGTGACACGGCCTCGATGCACCAGGATTTGCTGCGCAGCCAGGAGACCCTGACCGCGCTGCAACAGCAGGGCGACGAGCTGAAATCGCGCCTTAAAGATCTGGAAGATATCAACGGCAAGAACGAACGCCTGCTGTCGTTGAAAGACAACGAAATCGCCGAGCTGCAGCGCAAGCTGGGCGAGGCGCGCAAGTCGGTCGGTACGCCTGCTGAAGTGGCCGCCGCCGCGCTTGCCGCCAAAGCGGTCACGCCGCCTGCCGAAGACAAGACCGTCGTTACGACAGCGGCGCCCGCTTCCAAGCTGGCTAGCGTGGCCAGTACGGCCAACCCGGCTGCTGTCCCGGCGGTCACGCCGGCTTCCGCTGGGACTGCTGCGGCTGGCGCCGTAGCCAGTGCTGCGGTGGCTACGCCCAAGCCGGCGGCTCCTGCTGCCGCCAAGCCCGCGCCGGTCAAGCCGACGCCTGCGCCGGTGGTGGAAGATCCCTGGTACATGCAGACCTGGGCCTGGGCGGCCGGCGCTGGCGCCATCCTCGTGCTGGCCTTGCTGGCCTTGCTAAGCCGTCGCCGCAAGCCGGTGACGCTGGCCCCGACAGCGACGGGTTCTTCCCTGGCTGAGCGTTTCGGTGCTGCGCCGGTGAACCCGCATGCTGGCGATACCGACCAGGATGAGTTGCTCGATCAGCTGGCTGAGCATCCCGATGACATCGGCCTGCACCTGGAGCTGGTGAGTCTTTATTACGGCCGCCGTGACGTCGAGCATTTCGAAGCCGCCGCCGAAGCCATGCATGCGCATATCGCCAATCCGCAACAAGTGGAATGGCAAGACGTGGTGCATATGGGTGAAGACTTGGTGCCCGGGCATCCGTTGTTCACGCCTAACGCTCCGCAGCCGCCACAGGGGGCCGATGAGCATGCCGCCTTGCATCACTTCGACCTGGATAGTTATTCGACCGACCAGGGCCTGGGCATCCCGCCGCCGATCAAGCCTGCGGCGGTTCCGGCACGCGAAGCCAAGTCGACGGTCAGCGAGTATCACTTCGGTTTCAACTTGACGCCTGGGGCTGAAGATGCGCCCATCGTCGCGCACGATCTGCCGGCGCATCACGAGCCGGTGAAGCCGATCGAGTCCGCGCCGCATGCCGAGCATACGAGCTGGCAGTTCGCTGACGAGCCGGTGGATGCCGAGCATGCCGGCGCTAAAGAACATCACGAGTTCGGTCACTTCAGTGACGACCCTTCCGACACCAAGCTTGATCTGGCGCGCGCTTATCTCGACATGGGCGACCCCGACGGTGCCCGCTCGATGCTGGAAGAGGTGCTGCACGAAGGTAGCCAGATGCAGAAAGACACCGCCAAGCGGCTGCTGGCCGATCTGCACTGACGAATAAGAGACACATGGTGTGATGCATCGGGCCGGCTTATGCCGGCCCGATGTCGTTTAAGTCGCGGTGTTTTTAATCCGCCAACCGCTTGGGCCAGGGAGCCGCTTGAATGGATCTCGCGCGGAGGCCTGGCCCTAAGCACGGCGCGGTCGGCTTTGCCTGCTGGCGTCGAGGCGATGGGTTCGGCCAGATCAACCAGGCACCTATCATTTTGGCGGTAAGTTGGCGCCGCAGGTCTTGCCATGGATCGCCACGATGGGCGTGGGTATGCGCTTGCATGCCGGCCCGACATAAAGGGCCCAGGTCCAGGCGGTGATGAGGATCAACCCAAGGCTGGTCCACAGCGTCAGAATGAATTTCCTACTCATCCCGCGAGCTCCGTCTGATGCGCGCCGGCGAGACCTCGGCGGCGCTGTCGGTGTGCATCGGCCATCCCCGCAGGGTTGGCTCCGAACCCAGGCTGTCCGGCCTCCGGTTGATTGTTCAGCTTGTTCAAAGCGCGCGGCCCGCTGGTTGCTGTGACCTATGAAAGACGTTTGCGGGAGGGAAAATTGAAATGCCCGCCAATCGTCCGGCGGCCGGTCAGCCGGCTGGCCCGTGGATCTGGCCAGGGCTAGCCAAGCCCAAGGCAGCCGGCCCTTGCCGCCACCCTGTTAATCTCTGTGCCCTCTATTCCCCAGGTTTTCAGCTTTATCCCCATGCGCATCGCTTTAGGTATTGAATACGACGGCACCGATTTCTTTGGTTGGCAACGGCTGACCCATGGCGCCAGCGTGCAGGGGGCGGTGGAGAAGGCGTTGTCGTTTGTGGCGGCGCATCCGGTGGAGATCAGTTGCGCGGGGCGCACCGATGCAGGCGTACATGGCCGCTGTCAGGTCGTGCATTTCGATACCGAGGTGCAACGCGAGCCGCGTAGCTGGATTCTTGGTGGATGCTCCAACTTGCCCGCCAGTGTGGCGGTGCTGTGGGCGCAGCCGGTGGCGCAGGATTTTCACGCCCGTTTCTCGGCCCGCAGCCGACGCTATCGCTATCGCATTCTCAATCGGCATGCGCGCCGCGAGGTGCTGGCAGTGAGTGTGCGGCGTGAAGACGAGCAGGTCATCGTGGATATCGAGGCGAATGCCTTTTTGCATCACATGGTGCGCAATATTGTCGGTTCGCTGTTGCCGATTGGTCGCGGTGAGCAGCCGCCGGCCTGGATGGGTGAACTGCTGGCCGGCCGCAATCGCGATGTCGCCGGGCCTACCGCACCCGCTTTTGGGCTGACTTTCCTGGGGCCACGTTACGAAGCGCATTGGGGGCTGCCCAGCGAAGTCAGTCAGTCTGGAGTTCACTCAAGATGATTTTGCGCATCAAATGCTGCGGCATGACCCGGGTTGAGGACGCGCTGCTGGCAGCCGCGCTGGGGGCCGATGCGATTGGCGTGATCTTCACCGCACGCAGCAAGCGGCAAGTATCGCTGGCGCAGGCGCAAGCGATTCGCCGCGCGTTACCGCCATTTATCAGCATGGTCGCCTTGTTTATGGACGACGATGCCGCCCTGGTCGAAACAGTGATCGATGGGCTGCAACCCGATCTGCTGCAGTTTCATGGTCGCGAGCCGGCGACCTGGTGCGCGCAATTCGGACGCCGTTACCTGAAGGCCATTGCGATGGGTGAGGGGGCGGCGGCGCTGCCGCAGTTGCGCCAATACCCCGGGGCCGCAGGTTTGTTGCTGGATGGGCACGGGCTGGGCGAGGCCGGCGGGAGTGGCCGGGCGTTCGACTGGTCGCTGATGCCTAAAGAGCTGACCCAGCCGCTGATCCTGGCGGGCGGTCTGCGGCCGGATAACGTGGCCCAAGCGGTGCGTATCGCCCGGCCATGGGCGGTGGACGTGTCCAGTGGCATCGAGTCGGCGCCAGGGATCAAGGATCCGGCTAAGATGGCCGCCTTTATTGCCGCAGCGCGGCAAGCTTCTGCTGCAGCGGCGTAAGCCGCTATCTAGGTCAGGCATGGCGGCTGAAGCCGCCGCCATCGGGTGCCTCAACAATTGGGTCAACGGTTTGGATTGAGATGAGCAAGATTGTGGATTTCAACGCTTACCCCGACGAACACGGTCGTTTCGGCAACTACGGCGGCAGCTATGTCGCCGAGACATTGATGGCCCCGCTGGCCGAGCTGACCGAGGCTTACCTGCGGTTACGCCAGGACCCCGAGTTCATCGCCGAGCTCGATCGCGACCTGAAGTATTACGTCGGCCGGCCCAGCCCGATCTATCACGCCGAGCGCCTGTCGCAACATGTCGGTGGCGCCAAGATTCTGCTCAAGCGCGAGGATTTGAATCACACCGGCGCGCACAAGATCAACAACACCATTGGCCAGGCCCTGGTCGCCAAACGCATGGGCAAGCCGC
>NZ_JAPDPE010000111.1 GCF_026283955.1 Dyella silvatica
GCATGAGCCTCGGCAGCTTGTGCGGCAGGGAATGACCGATAGATCACCGGCTTGATCTTCTTTTGCTCGATCAGCGGCCACACGCGCGACCTCAGTTGCTCGGCAATCCTGGCCTTGAAGGCGACCGGCCGTGGACGCAGCGTCGAGCCGCCAATGCTGAGGCGGCGCAATAGCACTTCAAGCAGATCCAGATCGGCACGCCTGCCGCCCAGCAAAGAGATCAAGGCAATGCGCCCGCCATCCGCAAGACAGCGAACTTCCCGTGCCACATAGTCGCCACCGACCATGTCGAGCACGACATCCACGCCGCGGCCATGCGTGCGTGCCTTGATCACTTCGACGAAATCCTCCGTCGCGTAGTTGATCGCATGTTCGGCACCCAGCGCCTCGCAAGCACGGCATTTGTCGTCGCTTCCGGCGGTGGCAAAAACCCGGTGACCCAGCGCCGTTGCCATCTGAATCGCCGTGGTGCCGATGCCGCTGGCGCCGCCTTGCACCAGTAAGGTTTCTTCCGCACCACCCTCACCGTGCCCAAGCATGGCGCGGTCAAACACGTTGCTCCAGACGGTATAGAACGTCTCGGGAAGCGAGGCCGCCTCCAGCACCGACAAACCCTCAGGCACCGGCAGACACAATGCCAGCGACGCCAACGCGTACTGCGCATAGCCACCGCCTTGCAGCAATGCGCAGACCTGGTCGCCGAGTTTCAGTCCGAAGACATTTGAGACGTGCTGTAGATCGCCGCCGACAATTTCACCGGCAATTTCCAGGCCGAGCAGATCGGAAGCACCCGGCGGTGGCGGATAGTTACCCGCACGTTGCATCGCGTCCGGGCGGTTAACACCACTGGCGGCCACCTTGATCAATACCTCGCCGACGCCGGGCTGCGGCATCGGTCGCTCCGCCAAGACCAACACATCCGGCGCACCAAACTGGCTTATGTCAATGACTTTCACTTAGTGATCCCTACGAATGAGCCTTGCGTCGGAAACTAGTCATGCCGCCGAACCAGCGCGAACCGGACAAGCCGCTTTTACGGCCATCTCGTATATAAGCAGATCGCCCGTCGAGTCTTCGTGACCATGCATTATCGAAGGCCCAGGCACATGCAGCACGCACACGATCACGTTGTGGCTTCATGTCTCGCGACGCTGACTGTCCGCGCCAGGCAGGTACCCGGAACCTCGCCCGGCTTCACCGGATAGCAGTACAACGTGATACGGGCACCATTAGCCGCATCGCCGATATCCAGCGCATAGCCGTGCAGGCGTACGATGGCACTGACAATACTCAAGCCCACACCGGACCCAGGCGTTGTGCGGCTATTGTCGCCACGGTAGAAGCGCCGCGTCACCGCGTCGCGTTCGTCAGCGGGAATGCCTGGGCCGCTATCGAGGATATCAATGCGTGGACCATCCCGATCCATGCTTGCCCGCAACTGCACACTGCCGCCGATCGGGGTGAACTTGATTGCATTGCCGACCAGATTGGCCAACGCTTCGAACAATAGATGCGCGTCGGCGCGCACCGGCGGCAGGGGCTGAATATCGAGGTCAAAAGGCTGCTCGCGATCTTCGGCCACCGGCGCGTAGAACTCATGCACTTCGCGCAGTACGCGAGCCAGGTCGACCTCGGCAAAGCAGGCGCTGCGATGACGATCTTCCAGCTCCGAGACACGCAGCAATGCGCGAAAACGAGCGAGGACGGCATCGATATCGACCATGCAGGCATCGACCAGCGCGGCCTCCGGCTGTTGCCCCAGCAGTTGCTGCTGGGTGCGATAAAGGCGCGCGCGCAAACGGGTCAGCGGGGTGCGCAAATCGTGCGCGATGTTGTCGCAAACTCCTTTGACCTCGTTCATCAAACGCTCGATTTCACCGAGCATGGTATTGACGATACCGGCCAATAGATCCAACTCATCGCCACGACGGCTTACCGGCAAACGCTTGGTCAGATCGCCCTGGCGAATCGGCTCCGTTGCCAATTGCAGTTCGCGAATACGCTGTGCCGGCCCGCGGCGAAGCAGGAAGCCGCCGAGCAAACCGGGAATGATGGTTAACGAGATGCCCCACAGCAGCGCCCGGCGAGTAATCGCGCCCAGGCCGTCGATGGTGCTGGTGTCTTTGGCCAGCACCAAGATCTGGCCGCTAGGCAAGGTCATCGCCATGGCGCGCACGCGGATGCTGCCTTCGACACGGTCCGGACGCGGCATGCCGCCATTCAACAGATGCGCACGGCCATCGACGTGCAGTTCGGCAGGGATGCGATCGACATTGCCCGCCAGTACATGCCCGGCGCTATCGAACAAGCCCACTGACATAATGCCGTGCGGATCGATCTTGCTGGCGGCGTCGACTGTCGCAGGCAACCGCGGCGCATCGGTAGCCGCCAGATAGTGCATGCGCTGCACCAGCATCTGGTCGATAACGCCGTTGAGATAGCGGTTGGTCTCCCATTGAATCACCGCCACCAGAATCAGGCCCCACACGGCGAACAACACGCCGTAGATCAGGATCAGGCGCGAGGTGGTCGAGCGCCATGCATTGGTGTGTAGCAGTGACATGCGCTTAGACCGATACCGACTGCGGCGCGGATACCAGCATGTAGCCGGTACCACGCACGGTGCGAATCAACGGCACTTGTCCGGTGCCGTCGATCTTTCGGCGTAAACGGCCAATATGCACGTCGATGATGTTGGTGCCTGGGTCGAAATGAAAACCCCACACCGTCTCGAAGATCATCGTTCGAGTCAGCACCTGACCCGAATTGCGCATCATGAATTCCAGTAAACGAAATTCCGTCGGCAGCAGATTGAGCAACTGCCCTTTGCGATGCGCAGTGTGGCGAACCAGATCTAACTCCAGATCCGCGACGCGCAAGCGCGGTTCCGCCTGTGGCTGACGTCGGCGCAGCAGCACCTCGACGCGCGCTGCCATTTCATCAGGGGCAAACGGCTTGGTCAGATAGTCGTCACCGCCCGCACGCAATCCACGTACACGCTCATCGACTTCGCTCAAGGCGCTAATCATCAGCACCGGCGTGTCGATCTGTTGTTGCCGCAGGGCAGCGACCACGTCGATACCGTCCATGCCGGGCAGCATGCGGTCGAGCGTAATCAGGTCGTAGTTTTCCGTCGATGCGCGGGCCAGGCCAACCCGGCCGTCACTCACCCATTCGGCAAGCATGCCGTGGACACTGAGCTCAGCCACGATCTCGCCAGCGGTAACTTCATCGTCTTCGATGACCAGGACACGTGGCATGACAGACACCTGCAGAGGTAAATCCAACGGCCGTAAAAATCATCAACCATGGCAAACGGCCCCACGAAGGAGGCCGTTTTATTCACTCGCGTTGAGCGCTACGAAGAATCAGGCGGCGAACAGACCGCGCATCTTCTTCATTGCATTCGCTTCGACCTGGCGAATACGCTCAGCGGAAACACCATACTCGTCGGCCAGATCCTGCAGCGTGGCCTTGTCGTCGTCGAGCCAGCGGCGTTGAATAATGTCGCGCGAACGCTGATCCAATTTCTGCAAGGCGGCCGACAAGGTCTCCATCTGGTTATCGGCGTGATCCGCATCCGATACGTTGTCGTACGGGTCGGCACCATCGTCGATCAGAAACGCCGCCGGTGCCGGCTTCGCGTCGTCATCGGCATCAGCCGGTGCTTCGAAACCGATATCGCGACCAGACAGGCGCGACTCCATCTCGCGCACCGTCGCCTCGGGGACACCGAGATCCTTCGCCACCGTGCGCACTTCCTCGGCGTTCATCCAGCCCAGGCGCTTCTTGCTCTTGCGCAGGTTGAAGAACAGCTTGCGCTGCGCCTTGGTCGTGGCGACCTTGACGATGCGCCAGTTGCGCAGGATGAACTCGTGCATTTCCGCACGAATCCAATGCACCGCAAAACTGACCAAACGCACGCCTTGATCCGGGTCGAAGCGCTTGACCGCCTTCATCAGGCCGATATTGCCTTCCTGGATCAGGTCAGACAGCTGTAGACCGTAGCCGCTGTAGCCACGGGCCACATGCACCACAAAGCGCAGATGCGACATCACCAGCTTCTTCGCCGAAGCCAGATCTTCTTCTTCGTTATAGCGGCGCGAAAGCGCCTGCTCTTCATCCTGGCTGAGCACCGGAATCCGGTGGACCGCCGAAATATATGCATCCAGACTGCCGACGACACTCGGCACCGGCAGGTTAGCGGTCACCAAAGCTTGAGACATGTGTGGAACCTCCAAAAGCGGGGATCAGCTTAGCACTCGGGTACTGAGAGTGCTAAAGAGCCGATGAGTTCCGGCTCTTTAGTAAACCGAATCGTACAGGAATGCCTGAGGCCTGTCGAGTCCATTCGAGCACTCCACCATGACCGTCCGATACGAGTGGGTCCGCAACTTTAAAAATCAATGAACTAGTCCGTATCGCCTTACGCCAGGCCGTTTCGCCAACCTGGGGACCGGCTGTCCAAACCAGCCAGGCCGAGCTTTTAAGCCAGCAAACCGGACCGTCGATGCCCAGCGTAGAGCGCCAGGCATGGCGATTCCCGGGCCAAAGGTCACCTAACCGCTCCAGGCACAGGCCAGCGTATCGGCGAACCCTGAAGAACCTTGCTATCGCCATGACCCAGCCATCGCCCTGTCAGGAACCCCCTTCCCTGCGGGGAAGGGGGTTTTCGAACCGGAACGGACGCCCTATCCGCTTACTTGCTGTCGCCAGTCATTCTCAGGTCGACCATCGGCACTGAGCCGCCGGTCACCTGGGGCAGCGTGCCGTTCCAGCGTTGCAAGCCGTAGTAGCGCACATACTCCGGATGCTCTTTGATGGCATTGCCCACGATCAGGGCGGCCTTGGCCTGCGCATCGGCCTCCAGCAGCAAGGAGTCAGCCCGGCCCTTGGCGGCTTCGACCGCGGCCTGCGCCTCGGCGGCGGCGGTGACGGTTTTTTGTTCACCCTCGAAGCGCTTCTGAGCCACCGCGTTCTGCGCTTGCACGGCATCGGCCTTGGCTTTTACGGCCTCTTCGATGGAGTGTTCGAACCCCGGCGAGTAATGAATACCGGTCAGCTGCACATCGATAACGTCCACGCCAAACAGCGTTTCCAGCCCTTCGCTGATGGACTTCTTCATTTGCGCGGTGATCTGCCCGCGCTGGTCGGAAATCGTCAATGTGTTGTATTTGGCAAAGGCCTCCAGTGCACGATCGCGCACCACCGGCAACAGGGTGGAATCGATATCGACGTTGCCGGCACGCCCGACCTTATAGAGAAGACCAAGCACCGATCGCGATGGGATCTGGTAGATCACCGAGATATCGATCGACACTTTCTGGTTGTCGTTCGTATACACGTCCAGCGCGCCAAGGGTGTAGACGGATCGGCTTGTCTGTAACCGGTCGACCGTTTCCAAGAGCGGAATCTTGAAGTGCACACCGGTACCTAGGGGCGTCGCGGTAACCACCGTGCCGCCCATCCAACGCTCACCGGCCATCTCGCTTGGGGAGACCACGAAAATGCTGCCGCTGATAAGAACGATAGCGATCAACGCAATCACAATGACAGGCACAGTCTTGCCGCCCACGGCACGCTTGCCGGGCTCAAACAGGTTAAGTGTCATACAACGCTCCGTGTGATGAATGATCAATCGAGTTGGCATAGCCCAACGGGGCTACACCAGGAATGGAATACCCCATGCATCACGCCATGCCGGCATCGACGACGATGCCTTGCCGTAACAAGACAGGCGCAAGTGCGGATACCTAAGAGAGAGAAGCGGTGAGAACGCTTCTGTTTTGCCCCCAGACAAAAACCAACGAATGACGACACCGCCTGACCGGGCTGCCGGCCGAATAGCGGAAACCTTCCGTGTTTCGCTGTGTAAGCGATTCGAACACGTTATGGGCCGTGAACGCGCGCCTGGTCGGCGCATGCTTCCTCATTGTCATGACATCCGGTCCCGTAAATGGCATCGCGGAAGCGAATTACAAGGTGGGGTCAACGCGATATTGAGCGACGCCATTCGGGAGGCTTAAAGACTTGCTTCCGAGCAGGAACCCGCCTCGCCCGGCGGGCCCGATAACGCGCGTTTGGCCGGGCAAAACGCCAGGCGCATACCGTCATGGACCCAACCGCCCGCCACGATTAAAGACCAGCCCCGATAGATCGTTTCAAGCCAGCTGATTGCGCGGCGGCAACGACCAATCGATGGGCGCCTGTCCTTGCGCTTCCAGGTAACGATTGGCTTCGGAGAAATGGCCGCAGCCCAGAAAGCCACGATGCGCCGACAAGGGCGAGGGGTGCACCGAACGCAAGATGCAATGGCGGCTGGCATCGATCAACTGCCCTTTGCGCTGGGCGTAAGAGCCCCACAGCAAAAACACCAGGCCCTCGCGCTCGCGATTGAGCGCATCGATGGCGGCATCGGTAAAACCCTCCCAACCCTTGCCCTGATGCGAGGCGGCCAGGCTGTGCTCTACCGTCAGCACCGCATTGAGCAACAGCACACCGCGATCGGCCCAGGGAGTCAGGCAACCGTGATCGGGTACCGCAATACCCAGATCACGCTTGATTTCCTTATAGATGTTTTGCAGGGAGGGCGGCGCGGGCACCCCCGGCCGCACCGAGAAACACAAACCGTGCGCCTGGCCCGGTCCGTGGTACGGATCCTGGCCGAGTATCACCACGCGCACCTTGTCGAACGGGGTGTGCTCGAACGCCGCAAAAATTTCCGGCCCGGGCGGGTAAATCACCTTGCCGGCGTGCTTCTCGGCGCGCAGGAAATCCGAGAGCGCCGACATCTCGGGGCGTTCCAGATAACTGCCGATGCGATCCTTCCAGGAAGGCTCTAGCTTGATGCGTCCCTCATTCATAAGGTGATTTCACGCTCGCGTATATGTCGCGCCACGCGCAACTGAAACAGTAACTTGGTGATCAATAGCTTTTCTTCAGCGGGCTTTTCGACCAGGTCGTTGGCACCCGCCTTGAGCAAGGCTGCCTGATTGATGGGGTTCTCGTCACCTGTCATCACCAGCACCGGCAAGCGGCCCTTGCTGTAACCATACTCGCGACGTATCCGCTCAAGCAGATCGCCGCCGGTCAACTCGCCTTTCAGACTGACATCGGTGAGCACCAGATCGGCACCGATCTGACCCTCTGCCTGCGACGTGTCGAGCAGTGCCAACGCATCCTCGGCGCTGATGACATGACGCACGGTAAGGCCGTATTTCTCGAGCATGCGACGTGTCGCCAGTGCGACCACGCGGCTGTCTTCGACATACAGCACCACGCCTTCGGCCATGCTTTCCGGCCGCACATAGCCGCGAATGAATTCGGCCAACGCCTGAAAACCCAGCGACTTGTCGAAATAGTCCGTGACATGCTCGCCCAAGGTGCGCCGATGCAGGCGATCGTCAACATCACCGGACACCACCACGATAGGCACGTAGATCTGCGGCGCCGATTCGCGCACATAGCGCGCCAGCTCCAGCCCATCCATATCGGGAAGGCGCAGCGCGATGGTGATGAAATCGAAGACCCCGGTTTCAAGCAAGGGCTGCGCCTCGACGCCACTGGCACAGCTGATGACTTCGGCACCCGGTAATTCGGCATGAAGCACTCGGGTAATCAATTGACGCACGACTCTTGAACCGTCGACGACCAGCACACGTGGCGTATCGCTGACGACTCGATGACTAAAACTTGCGTTCATTCCCTATTTGCCCACGAAGACACGGCATTCCCTGCCTTAGAAACAACGAACGCCCCCCGCGTCCGCTCAAGCGAGCATCTTGCCCTGACAGCCACCTCATCGCCTGCGACCGGCGTCACTACTACCGGCACCGGCGCAAACATGGCTTAAGCCGCCTTGCGCAATTGCCAGGCACTGACCAAGCGCGCGCCAAGCCAGCCGAGCACGGCAGCGGCAAACGGTACGGCCACCAGCAGCCACGGCGGCAAGCCGCCGATCTGCAAGCGACCTTCATAAGCGGCGCCGAGCCGCGACACCGGCTCGGCCAGCGCCAGCTCAACCACCACAGCCAGCAAGACCGCCAGCAAACCACTTAGCAGGCCGTACCAGATACCCGCATAAAGATAGGGCCGACGCACAAAGGCGCGACTGGCTCCGACCAGCATCAGCACATCGATCTCCTCGCTGCGGCTGGATATATCCATCCGGATGGTATTGCCCACCACCAGCAACGCCGCCAGGGTCAGCAAGGCCGCCAACACCAGCGCGGCGCGCTTGCCGACATCCAGCAAGGCATCCAGCCGCTGTCGCCAGGTACCGCTGTCCTGCACCAGATCAACGCCTTGCACGGCGCGCAAGTCGGCCACCAATTGCTCGACCTCGTTCGCCGCCAGCCCTGGCTTGGGCAGCACATCGAGCACGAAAGGCAACGGATTGTCGTCCAGCGCATGCAGCGCGCCGCCAAAGCCTTGCATCTTGGCTAGCTCATCCAAGCCCTGCTGCGGGGTTTTTACCGCCACCGCAGCCACATCGGAGCGATCGCGCAACTTGGTCGCGATCAACTCGGCGGCAGGCCCGATCTGGCCTGTTCGCAGAAAAGCGCTCACGGTTTGGTTCTGACCTAAGGCGTCGCCCAACTTCTGCACATTGCCAAGCAGCAGATAGAAAGCCAGCGGCAAGGCCAAGGCCAAACCCATCACCGCCACCGTAAGCAAGGTACCCAGCGGGCGCGACATCAAGCGACGCAAACTGGCGCCCGCGCTCCACCAATGATGCTCGTGCCAACTGGCGAACTTGCGTGGCCGCTGCCGCTCGGTGTGCCGCGGGGGAGCGTTGACCTGCTGGTCCACCGGGTTGGTTTCTGATGGCATGTTCACAGCACCTCCTGCGCCGCGATATCAGCCACTAGCCGGCCATGATCCAGCACCACCACACGCTTCTTCATCCGCTTGATCAATGGCAGGTCATGGCTGGCGATCAATACGGTGGTGCCGAACTGCTGGAATTCGGCGAATAACTCCATGATCTCCACCGCCAGTTGAGGGTCCAGATTGCCGGTGGGCTCGTCGGCAATCAGCAAGGCCGGCTTGGCGACAATGGCGCGAGCGATGCCGACGCGCTGCCGCTCACCCGCCGACAGCGATGCCGGCAGCTGACGTTCGTAAGCGAGCAGGCCGACCTTTTCCAACGCCGCACGCGCGCGGCGGGCCCGCTCGGCCGGAGCGATGCCGCCAATCACCAGCGGCAGCTCGACGTTGGCGTATACGGTGCGATCCATAAGCAGGCGATGGTCCTGAAAAACCATGCCAATCCGTCGCCGCAACTTGGGAATGCCCGCACGGCCAATTTTGGCCAGGCTTTGTCCATCCAGGGCGATCAGCCCATGGGAAGGGCGCTCGATCAAACCGAGTAGCTTCAACAAGGTGCTCTTGCCGGCACCGGAATGACCGGTGACAAAAGCCATTTCACCTGGAGCCACATGAAAAGTGAGCTGCGACAGCGCCTCGTGGCCGCCCTCGTAGCGTTTACTGACTTGCTCGAAGCGAATCACCGATGCTCTCCCAGCCCTGATGGCGCAATCGTGACAAGAATAAGCGGCACCTCGAAAAACTTCGAGGTGTTAGTGCCATGTTGTTTATCAAATTGCCGTGTAAGAAGTCGTGCGCGCGAAGTCGCCCAGACCGCATGCGGTCTCCATCCTATGCGCGGAAGGAGGCCCGTAGGTGAGTTTTGCCGTGGCTGCTCAAGCCATGATGCCCTCTCTGAAATCAGCAGAGGGCACCCGCCTGGCGCTTAGCGACCGGTAAAGAGCCGGGTCAGGCGACGGAAGAAGCCCTGCTTCTTCGGCGCCGCGCTCTCGCCGGTATGGCCTGCGCTCACCACGACCTGGCGTGACGGCCGCGCCCCTGCCTGCTCATTCGCAGCACGCTCGCGCGGCGGACGACGCTCACCGCGTGGCACGCGATTCTCTGTCGTCGTGGTGGCGCTGCCGTTGCCGTTGACTTCGGCGGTCGGCGTGCCGTCTTCTCGGCGACGATTGCGGCCACCACGACGGCGGCGACGCTTGCGCTCGGCCTCAGCCGCGGCGCCGGCTTCGCTATTCGAACCCACGGCAGGCGCAGGTGCCGCCGGCTTGGCGGGACGCGCAGCCTCCGTGCTTGCGGCAGCATCATGACTGCGCGCAGGGCGAGAACCCTCGCGACCACCACGGCCGCCACGACCATTGGTCGAGCGCCCGCGCGATGGCGAACCATCCTTTTCGCGCGACGCCACTTTGTCGCCAAATTCCGCACTATCGGCGGCAGCGGCAGCCGCGAACTGCGCATCCATTTCGCGCGGCTTGGGCATGATCAGCAATTCGGGATCAATCGAAGCGACCGGAATACGTTGCCCGATATAGGTCTCGATTTCCGGCAGCGACATCGCGTACAGGTCGCAGGCAAAGCTGATCGCGTCGCCTTCGGCGCCCAGGCGCGCGGTGCGGCCAATGCGATGCACATAGTCTTCGGCGTCTTGCGGCAGGTCGTAGTTGAAGACGTGGCTGACGGCGGGAATATGCAGGCCGCGGGCCGCCACATCGGTACAGACCAGCATATCGAGCTGGCCTTCCTGGAAGCGCTGCAACAGCTTTTGGCGCTTGAGCTGCGGCACATCGCCGGACAGCGCGCCCACCCGATAGCCCTGCCGCTTGACGCGGTCGGTAATGCGCTCAGCCGCCGCCTTGGTGTTGACGAAGATGATGCTGCGCTCGGCGTTGGTGCGCTCAAGCAAGTTGAGCAGCAACGGCATCTTTTCTTCTTTGGCAGGGAAATAAACCAGCTGACGTACCTTGTCGGCGGTGACATTCTCAGTCTCGACCACCAGCTTTTCGGCGTTGTGCATGTGCTCGTAAGCCAGCTCCAGCACGCGGTGGCTCAAGGTGGCGGAGAACAACAGCACCTGGCGCTGCTCGCGCACCGGCAGGCGGCGGAAGATGAAGCGGACATCCTTGATGAAGCCCAGGTCGAACATGCGGTCGGCCTCATCGACCACCATGACTTCGACGCCGTTGAAGCCGAACACGTTCTGCTTGTAATAGTCGAGCAGGCGGCCTGGCGTGGCGATGATGATGTCGCAACCATCTTTAAGCTGCTGGCGCTGCTTGTCGTAGTCGACGCCGCCGTAGATCAGCGCGGTGCGCAGGCCGGTATGGCGACCGACCGCCTTGGCGTCCTTTTCGATCTGGATCGCCAGCTCGCGGGTCGGCGCAATGATCAAGGCACGCGGGTCACTGTCCTTGCGCTCGGCCACGGCCGGGTTGGTCAGCAGGCGATTCATCAAGGCGACCAGGAAGGCGCAGGTCTTGCCGGTGCCGGTTTGGGCCTGGCCGGCGACATCGCGCCCGGTCAGCGCCACCGGCAAAGTGAGTGCCTGAATCGGTGTGCAGCGGGTGAAGCCGCTATCGTCCAGACTTTTCTGCAAAAGCGGATGCAGATCGAAATTGGTGAAAAAAGTATCGGTGAGTACAGTTTGTGACATGAAGTGAGTAACCAGGAGATACGGGTATCCGCCTACGGTGGATGACCCGGCCCCAGGGCGATCAGACAGCCGTGGGACAGGTGAATGGATGCGGCGCGGTGGCGGTCCGGCGACAGGGCGGCCGATAAAGGCTGCGCTGTCGGGGCACGCTGACGAAGGCACCGGAGTGGCGGGCGACGGCAACTTGCGGCTCCGCTGGCATAGGTGAGCAGGTTGTCAGCCAGCGGGCCAACCTGCTCACCTATGTCAACGGAACCACCTGCTACTGCCCTTGAATCGCTTGAATCGCGCCTCGACTTACGCTGGAATGGAGGCTTGCCGCAACGGCATCACCTTCTCAAACCTGAACCGACCCGCGCTTCATGGGCGCCCCAGTGTAGCTGATGCTAGCCGCGTGGTCGTGATAGCTTTTCCCCGCCTACCTTCGGAGAACCCGGTGAGCGAACTGATTACCCATGTGACAGATGACGCCTTCCAAAAGGAAGTGCTTGAATCCGATACCCCGGTCCTGCTGGATTTCTGGGCTGAATGGTGCGGCCCCTGCAAGGCCATTGCACCGGCGCTGGAGGAGCTGGCCAAGCAGTACGAAGGCAAGCTGCGGATCGTCAAGATCAACATCGACCAGAACCAGAAAACCCCGAAAGACTATGCCGTGCGCGGCATTCCGACCCTGATGGTGTTCAAGAACGGCAAGGTCGAAGCGACCCAGATCGGTGCCGTCAGCAAGGGCCAACTGGCCCAGATGATCGACAAGGCCATTTAAGGCTGTTGTGAACCAGATCCCGCCGCGGCGCTTTACGGCGCAGCGCGGCGGGTGCTAGATTGACTCGTCCGTCGGGACCTTCCTGTCCCCTGCGCCTTCCGCGCGACGCACATCCTCCCTCCTGTATTAACGGCGCCCCCACGAGGTTTGCCCGTGTCCGATAGCATCGACAGCAAAGAATCCAACGACGCCAAGAGCGCCGATACCAAGCCTGCAGCAGAGCCGCGTCCGCGCGCGCCACGCAAATCGGCGGCTGCCACGGCAGCGGCCGCGGCAGCTAATAGCGAAAGCCCCGCCAAGGCCGAAAAGGCCGCCAGCGTACCGCCGCCCGCCGCGCCGGCTCCGACAGAGCGCCCGACGCCATCCACGCCGGTGCAAGCGAGCTTTCCGGTTGAACAGGCTGCACCAGCGCCGGCAGCAAGCCCGTCGACGCAGGCCCATGAAGGCTCGCCCCGCCCGCCCCAGGAATCTCGCGAAGGTGGTCAGCCAAACAACGGCCAGTCCGCTCAATCCGGGCAGCCTGGACAGGCTGGGCAAGGCAATCCGAACAACAACGATCGCCGCAACGACCGTAACAACGATCGAAACGACCGCAATCGCCGCCGCCGCCATGAGCGCGGCAACAACCCCAACCAGCAGCCGCAGCGCGGACCGGGCGGCAACAATCATCCGCGCAATAACAATGGCTTGCCGGTTGATGACGAGTTCGCCGATGCCGGCAGCAACGATCGCCTGATCAACCTCACCGAGCTCAAGCGCAAGAATTCGATTCAGCTGCTCGAGTTCGCCGAGTCGCTGGGCATCCAGGAAGGCGTCGCCCGCGCCCGCAAGCAAGATGTGGTGTTCAACATCCTCAAGGCTCACGCCCGTTCGGGCGGCGGCATCTGGGCCGAGGGCGTGCTGGAAATCCTGCAAGACGGCTTCGGCTTCCTGCGCTCGGCCGACGAGTCCTACCTGGCCGGACCGGACGATATCTACGTATCGCCCAGCCAGATCCGCCGCTTCAACCTGCGCACCGGCGACTACATCACCGGACGCGTGCGTCACCCGAAGGAAGGCGAGCGTTATTTCGCCATGCTCAAGGTCGACGACATCAACGGCGATCCGCCGGAAGCGTCGAAAAACAAACTGCTGTTCGAAAACCTCACGCCACTGTTCCCGCGCAAGTCGTTCAAGCTGGAGCGCGGCAACGGCTCGACCGAAGACATCACCGGACGCATCCTCGACCTGGTCGCGCCGATCGGACGCGGTCAGCGCGGCCTGATCGTGTCGCAGCCGAAGTCTGGTAAGACCATGATGTTGCAAAACATCGCGCAGGCCATTCAGTACAACCATCCCGACGTGCACCTGATCATGTTGTTGATCGACGAGCGTCCAGAGGAAGTCACCGAAATCGCCCGCACCGTGCGCGCCGAAGTCATCAGCTCGACCTTCGACGAGCCGGCCGTGCGTCACGTGCAGGTAGCCGAAATGGTCATCGAACGGGCCAAGCGCCTGGTCGAGCACAAGAAAGACGTGGTGATCCTGCTCGACTCGATCACCCGCCTGGCACGCGCCTACAACACGGTGGTTCCCAGCTCCGGCAAGGTGCTTACCGGTGGTGTCGACGCCAACGCCCTGCAGCGTCCCAAGCGCTTCTTCGGCGCCGCGCGCAACGTGGAAGAGGGCGGCTCGCTGACCATCATCGCCACCGCGCTGACCGACACCGGCAGCAAGATGGACGAGGTGATCTACGAAGAGTTCAAGGGCACCGGCAACATGGAAGTGCACCTGAGCCGCCGTATCTCCGAGAAGCGCGTCTATCCGGCCATCGACATCAATCGCTCCGGCACCCGTCGCGAAGATCTGCTGATCGAACCCGACATGCTGGCCAAGATCTGGATTCTGCGTAAGCTGCTGCATCCGATGGATGAGCTGGCGGCGATGGAATTCATGCTCGACAAGATGAAGAACACCAAGTCCAACGACGAGTTCTTCAACTCGATGAGGCGCTAAGGCGGCCGTATCGCCCGCGTAGCAAAAAGCCGGCTAGATGCCGGCTTTTTGCTACCGTGGATGCCCGCACCAACGGCGGCGAATCGGCGCTGCCCCAGGGCACCACCTGCCGCGGAGCCCCCTCGGCATCCAGAATCGCTACGTCGCAGGAACCTGCTACTGCTAGCATGCCGCCTCCTCCCCCCGTCATTAATCGCTATGCGCATTCTGCTTGTCGAAGATGATTCGCTGGTCGCCGATGCCATCGTCCGTGGACTATCGGCAGAAGGTTATGCCGTCGATCGCACCGCCGCGGCCGAACCAGTTTCCGGACTCATGGAGGGAACCCACTACGACCTGGCCATTATCGATCTGGGCCTGCCCGGTGAAGACGGCTTCGCCCTGGTGCGTCGACTGCGTCGCAACGGCAACGCACTGCCGCTGCTGATCGTCACCGCCCGCGATGGCCTGAATGACCGAGTCAGTGCGCTGGACCTGGGCGCCGACGATTACCTGGTCAAGCCCTTCGCCCTGCCCGAGCTGGCCGCCCGTTGCCGTGCGCTGATCCGCCGCGCCAGCGCCGCAACCTCGAATGAGTTGACGATCGGCCAGCTACGCATCGACCTGGCCGGTCGCCGCGCCCTGAACCCGGCAGGCCAGGTGCTTGAACTCACTCGCCGCGAATGGTCGATCCTCGAATGCCTGGCCCATCACAGCGGCCGCGTGGTGAGCAAGGAGCGACTCATTCAGGCCATCGCCGGCTGGGACGAAGACATTTCCAGCAATGCCATCGAGGTGCATGTGTCACGGCTGCGTGGAAAGCTCGAAGGTGCGGCCACCGTGCGCGGCATTCGCGGGCTCGGCTACCGCCTTGAAGACATCTGATCCATCGCCATCCAGTATTCGGCGGCGCTTGCTGAGCTATCTGCTGGCTCCGCTGTCATTGCTGCTGGTGATTGGCGTCGCCATCGATCATCAGGTCATCGTCAATCCGATCTATAGCGCCTTTGATCGCTCGCTATCTCGCGCCGCCCTGGCCATTGCCGCGCATATCCGCCGCACTCCCGATGGCCAGCTCGACATTCCGGTACCCGACCGGCCGCTGGCCCCGCTGCGTTCCAATGCGCATGAACAATTTTTTTATCGCGTAAGCACCCTCGACGGCCGCACCGTTGCCGGCACCGCCGACCTACCGCTGGTCGCCGCCGAGAAAAACAGCAAGGGGCTCGACTACGCCGACGTGACCTACCGAGGCACGGCCCTGCGACTGGTCAGCTATCGCACCACTGAAGCGGGCGAGCCGCTGGTGGTAACCGCGGGAGAAATTCCTTTTCGCCGCGACCGCGCCTTACATCGTATGGACGTCTCCTTCGGCATCAACAACAGTATCCAGATGCTGCTGATGCTCAGCACCGCCTTGTTGGGCATCAACATTGCGCTGCGCCCGCTACGCCGCCTGCGCGAGCAAATCGTGGGGCGCGCACCGCAGGCCTTGAGTCCGCTATCGACCGCACAGGTTCCAGCCGAAGTGCGACCGCTGGTCGACTCGCTCAATACGCTGCTTGTCTCGGTGCGCGATTCGTCGCTGGCGCAACAACATTTTCTAGCCAATGCCGCCCATCAACTACGCACGCCACTGACCGGGCTCAAGGCACAACTGGAAGTGCTCGGCCAGGAAGCCAGCGGCAGCCCGCTGCAGGCGCGCATCACCCAATTGCATAGCGGTATCGACCGGCTTGCCCACACCGCCAATCAGTTGCTGGCCTTAGCGCGCGCCGAACCTTCGGCACACCTGGCCAGTCACTTCACCCGGGTTGAGCTGCACCCGTTGATCGCCGAGGTCATCAGCAGCTCGCTGGACCGCGCCCTACAGCGCGACATCGACCTGGGTGCGGAGTGCCAGCCGGTGCAAGTCCACGGGGTCTATTGGCTGCTGCGCGAGACGTTGCTCAATCTGCTCGACAACGCTATCCGCCACACACCCGTCGGCGGACAGATTACCCTGCGTTGCGGCACCGAGGCAGGACAACCGTTTCTGGAGGTCGACGACAGCGGCCCCGGCATTCCACTGGCCGAACGCGAGCGCGTGCGCGAACGCTTCTACCACGGCGCCGGCAGCGACGGTGACAGTTGCGGCCTGGGGCTGTCCATTGTCGACGAAGCCGCGCGTGCTCACGGCGCTCACTTCAGCATTCTGGACAGCCACGGCCGCCATGGCGCGCGCATGCGTATCGACTTTCCATTACCGGGTGACGACACTCCGCCTGCCGCTCGTCCGGTGGTGAAAAACTGATCACGCACCTCTCGCTGCGCACAGAGTACGCTGCCAGCGGATAGGCCTTTGAATTTTTCATGGCCACCCCCACAGTGTGTGGCTGCCCCGACGAGGAAACACCCGTGTCCATACCCAGTGCCGTTCAGAGCACGCCAATCGGCGACCGTAAACAGCTTGCCGATTATCTCGCGGCCGGCGAAAAGCCACGCGAAGCCTGGCGCATTGGTACCGAGCACGAGAAGTTCGGCTTTCGCAATGACGACTTGCGCCCACCGACCTTCGATGGCGATCGCGGTATCCGCCTCTTGCTGGAAACCCTCGCCACCCGCTATGGCTGGTCGGTCGCACGCGAAGGTGAGAATCCGGTAGCACTATCGCGCGACAACGCATCGATCACCCTGGAGCCCGCCGGGCAATTGGAGCTATCTGGCGCCCCGCTGGAAACCATCCACCAGACCTGTTGCGAAGTGAACACACACCTGGAAGAAGTTCGCTCGGTGGCGGATGAACTCGGCCTCGGCTTTCTGGGTATGGGCTTCCAGCCCAAGTGGCGCCGCGATGAAATGCCCTGGATGCCCAAGGGGCGCTACAAGATCATGCGCGAGTACATGCCCAAGGTCGGCTCGCTGGGCCTGGACATGATGACGCGCACTTGCACCGTGCAAGTGAACCTGGACTTTTCCAGCGAAGCGGACATGGTGAAGAAATTCCGCACCAGCCTCGCCTTGCAACCGATCGCCACCGCGCTGTTCGCCGACTCGCCGTTTACCGAAGGCCGTCCAAACGGCTATTTGTCGTATCGATCGAATGTGTGGACAGACACCGACGCCGACCGCACCGGCATGCTCGACTTCGTTTTCGAAGACGGCTTCGGCTATGAGCGCTATGTCGACTACATCCTCAATGTGCCGATGTATTTCAGCTATCAGGATGGCCGCTATATCGACCTGTCCGGACAAGATTTCAAACAGTTCATGGCCGGCAAGCTAGCCGCCCTGCCGGGTGCCCGCCCGACCATGCGCGACTTTGCCGATCACCTGACCACCGCCTTCCCGGAAGTGCGGCTCAAGCAGTACCTGGAAATGCGCGGCGCCGATGGCGGCCCGTGGGGTCGCTTATGCGCCTTGCCCGCATTGTGGGTCGGC